>DATGHG010000372.1:0-7869 GCA_035308185.1 Thermoanaerobaculia bacterium
GCCGAGGGTGAGCCCGCGCACCCGCGCGTCCCGCACGACGATGTTGAAGTGCAGGTCGAGGTCCGGAAGCTGGGTGGGCTGCTGATTCGGGGTGGGCGTCGAGAGGACGTGGACGCCGTCGGCGTAGAGCCGGTCGACGTCGACGCGCCGCTGCAGCAGCGCGCGCAAGCGCCAGACGAGCTCCAAGCGGTCGATGCGGATCTCCATGCCCGGCCGCTTGTAAGTCACCCCGTGCAGGGTCAGCGGGCTGTCGATGCGGCCTTCCGCCGACTGTACCGCGAAGGTGCCTGGCAGCAGCGCCCCGAGCCGGGCGAAGAGGAAACGGGTGCCGGTCTGCGTGCCGATCAGGAAGGCCAGAGCGAAGACGGCCAGCAACGCCAGGGCGGCGATGCCGCCGGCGAGCCAGAGCAGGATGCGGACGATGCGGCGACGCTTCATAGGTCGGGACCGATGGTCAGGTGCAGCCGCAAGGGGTGGCCGGGCAGGCTGAGGGCGGTGGCGACGTAGACCCGCACCAGCCCGATCGGCGAGATCCAGAAGATGCCCAGCCCGGTGCCCTGCTGCAGGTTGCCGCCGTAGGAGAAACCGGCGGTGCCGGCGTCGTAGAAGGTGGCGAGCCCGAACTTCTGCAGCGCCCGCCACTGCTCGAGGCGGTACTCGACCTCGACGCTGCCGACGACGGTGTCGGGGCCGCCGATGACGTTGCCCTTGACGTCGCGCGCGCCGATTCCCTGGTAGGCATAGCCGCGCACGCTCTGATCGCCGCCGGCGAAGAAGCGCTCGGTGGGCGGCAGGCGATCGAAGTCGCTGGTCGCGGTGTAGCCGGCGAAAGCGCGGCTGATCAGCCGGAAGCGCCGCCGGCGGTCCAGGCTCTGGATGAACTTGGCGTCCGCCGAGGCCTGGAAGAAGTTGACGTCGGAAGCCAGCGCCCTGGCGCCGCCGCGCACCATGAAGGTGTACTTCTCGCCGCGGCTCGGGTAGATGCGGTCGTCGGCGTAGACGCGCGTCCAGGTGTCCTGCGGGATGACCAGGTCGGAGGTACCCTTCTCGACGCCGATGGTGTAGGTCTCGCGCTGGTAGTCGAGCGCCACCGCCTGGCGCCAGCGTCCGACCGAGTAGCTGTAGCTGGGGCCCGCCAGCAGGCTCAGGCTCTGGCTGGTCTTCGGCGTCAGGTCGGCATAGGCGACGGTGAAATCGAGCACGTCGCTGCGCGGGTAGGCGCCAGGGATTAGGTAGTCGGTTCGGATACTCTTTTCTATCAGCGATACCTTGCCTTCGGAGGTGAAGCGGTGCCCCTCCTCGTTGATGTGGCGCAGCTCGTAGCCGAGGCTGGCGCGGGGGCCGGTGTCGGTGCCGTAGCCCAGGCCGGCGCTCCATTTCTGCGGCTTGGCAGGCACAAGGTTGACGTCGATCGGCACCTCGACGCCCACCTCCTCGTCGCGGCGCGGTACCACTTCCACGCGCTGGAAATACGAGCTGTCGGCGAGCCCCTCCTGCAGCACCAGCAGCTGGTTGGAGGACAGCGGATCGCCCTGCTTGAAGCGGATGTAACCGCGCAGCAGCGATTCGTGCAGGAAGTGCTGGTGGAAGCGCACCGGCCCGAAGCGGTAGCGCGGCCCGGTCGCGTAGTGCAGCACGATGGTGGAGGTGTAGGTGGCCAGGTCGATCTGAATCTGGCTGACCAGGAACTTGCCGTCGAGGTAACCGTTGGCCGCCGCGTAGTCGTCGAAGGCCTGCTTGCCCGCCTCGTAGGCGACGTGCAGCAGGCCCTCGCCTTCGTGCAGCGGAAAGGCGTTCAGGACCTTCTGGAAGCCGGGGTCGCCGGAACCTTCGCCGAGCACCTGCAGGTCGCGGCTGGTGACCTTGAGCTGCGGTCCCTGCTCGACCTTGTAGTGGGCCACCCAGGTGGCGCCGTCCTGGTGGAGCGAGCCGTCCACCACCACCCGGTAGTAGCCGTAGGGTTGCAGCGCCTGCTCGATCTCGTCGGGCGCCTGGCCGTGCAGGCGGCGGATGCGCGATTCGTCGAGGTCCTTGTCCTTGCGCGACGTTTCGAGCTGAAGGTTGGCGAGAGCGTTCTTGCGCAGCTCGCCGCTCAGGCCCTCGATCTCGACGCGGACGGTTTCGGCGGCGGCGGCCGGACGCGGCGCTGCCATCGTCACTGCCGCGGCGGCCGCCGCGGCGAGCAGTGCGACGGTGGCCGCCCGTCGAGGCGTCAGCCGGCGCACCAGCGGCGTCAGCCGGCGGCTCACCACGGTCTCCGGCTCGTCGCGTCGGCGGTGCCGGCGGCGCCGGCCTTCGCCTCCGGTTTCGTGGTGTCGGTGGGCGTCGCCCCGGTTTCGGGCGCCGGGTTCAGGCCCTGGGCCTGGTGCAGGTAGACGCGGGTGAGCTCGGCGCCGAGCAGGAACACCAGCGCCGAGTAGTAGATCCACGACAGCAGCATCACCAGCGAGCCGGCGGCGCCATAGGCCGAAGCGGCGCCGGTGCGCCCGAGATAGAAGCCGATCAGCGTCTTGCCGATGCCGAACAGGACCGAGGTCACCACCGCGCCCAGCAGGACGTCGCGCCAGGCGAGCTGGACGTCGGGCAGCAGGCGGTAGATGAGGCCGAAGAGCAGGGTGATGAGGACGAAAGAAGCCAGGATGTTGGCGGTGTGCAGCAGCGTCACCGGCAGGTGGTAGCGGTGCTCGAGCAGGTTGCCCAGGGCGGCCAGCGCGGCGGACAGGAGGAGCGACACGACCAGCAGGAAGCCGATGCCGATGACCACCGCGAACGACAGCAGCCGCTTGCGCAGCAGGCTGGTGAGGACGGCCCCCGGTTTCGGCACCACCCCCCAGATGCGGTTCAACGACTGCTGCAGCTGGACGAAGACGCCCGAGGCGCCGAAGATCAGGACGAGGATGCCCAGCACGCCGGCGAGGCGGTTGGTGTTGGGCTCGGCGGCGGTCGCCAGGATGCTCTGCACCAGGCGAGCGGCGTCCTTGCCCATCCAATCCTGGAACTGGGTCATGATCTCTCCGCGCACCGCCTGGGCACCGAAGGCGAGGCCGCAGAGCGCGATCACCACCACCAGCAGCGGCGCCAGCGAGAACATGGTGTAGAAGGCCAGCGCCGCGCTCTGCGTCGAGGCGTCGTGGTCGTTCCAGCAGGTGATGGTGTCGACGATGAGCCTGCGCCAGCGTGACAAAGATGGATCTCCCGCCTGATCTCGAAAACGCCGGCCCCTCGCCGGTCCGCGGCGCGAGACATAAGCAAGATCGGCGCCACAGGTGGTGCCGGTTGCAAGAGCTCGCGGGAACGGCGGCCGGCGGATGGAACGGTGAGGGCGGTGGGTGCGGCGGCGAGTCGGCGCTGAGGGTGGTGGCGCGGCGCCGGTGCCGGCGGGGCGGGACCACAGGGTGGGAGCTATACTGCTCGGATCAGGAGCAGCCATGACCGAGCGCAGCGGCCGACTCGTGCCTCCTCTCGTCCGCGCTGGCCGCAGGCAGCCGGTGCGAGAGGCCTTGGAAGATAGATCGTGGAGCGATAGGATCAGAGCCGGGAAGACCTGAATGGACCTGCATTTCACGACCGACGAACCCACCCCGGAGGAGCGGCAGGCCGTCGACGGCTGTCTCGGCGAGCCGCGTCCCGCGACTCCGGTGCCGGCAGGGGGCGGGGAGCACGGCCGGCGGCACCTGCTGCTGCCGGTGCTCGAGGCCATCCAGGGGCGGGTGGGTTGGATCAGTCCGGGCGCCCTGAACCATGCCTGCCGGCAGCTCGAGGTGGCGCCCGCCGAGGCGTTCGGCGTCGCCGACTTCTATGCGCTGCTGCAGACCCGGCCGCAGCCGCCGGTGGCGATCCACGTCTGCGACGACATCGGCTGCCGCTTCCCGCGCGGCGGCAGAGCCGCGGCGGCAGGGACCGGTGAGGGTGGCGGGACCGGCGAGGGTGTGGCGGCCGGTGGGGAGGCGCTGTGCGCGGAGCTCGAGCGCAGCCTCGGTCCCGCGGGCAGCAGCCCGGACGGCATCGTGACCTGGCATCGCAGCCCCTGCCTCGGCCTCTGCGAGCGGGCGCCGGCGGCCCTGGTGATCGCGGCCGGCGAACCGGCGGTGGAGCAGGCGTTGGCGCCGGCCACCGGCGCGGCGCTGCGCGCGGCGGCCGGCGGCTGGGTGGCGCCGGCGGCGGACCTGGCGCTGTCGCTGCCGCAGCTCGGGCAGGCGGCTGCCGGCCCGGGCCGGCAGCAGGGCTCTGGTGCGGCGGCGTCGCCGGAGAGGTCGCCGGTGCCGGAGCGGTCGGCGTCGCCGGAGTGGCCGGCGTCGCCGGAGCGGCCGGCGTTGACAGCGAGGTCGGCGACTCCGGCGGGGTCCGCCAGCGCGGTCGCCGCGGCGCCGGGCTGGCGGCTGCTCGAGCGAGCCGGACGCGTGGACCCAACGAACCTGGACGACTATCGCGCCGCCGGCGGTTTCCTGGCGCTGCGGCGGGCCTTCGAGATGGGTCCCGAGCGGGTGGTGCGCGAGGTCATCGACTCGAAGCTGCTCGGCCGCGGCGGCGCCGCCTTCCCGACCGGGCAGAAGTGGCAGGGCGTGCGCTCGGCGTCGCTGCCGCGCTACCTGATCTGCAACGCCGACGAGTCCGAGCCCGGGACGTTCAAGGACCGGGTGCTGATGGAGGGCGATCCGTTCGCGCTGCTCGAAGCGATCGTCATCGCGGGTTTCGCCACCGGCTGCGAGCGCGGCTACCTCTACGTCCGCGGCGAGTACCCGCTGGCGGCCGAGCGGCTGCGCCACGCCATCGAGATCTGCCGCACCCGTGGCTACCTGGGCGGCGACATCCTGGGGCACGGCGTGCGCTTCGACGTCGAGCTGCGCCGCGGCGCCGGCGCCTACATCTGCGGCGAGGAGATGGCCCTGATCAACTCTCTCGAAGGCCGCCGCGGCGAGCCGCGCAACAAGCCGCCGTTCCCCACCCAGGTGGGCCTGTTCGGCCAGCCGACGGTGATCAACAACGTGGAGACGCTGGTCAACGTGCTGCCCATCGTGGTCGGCGGTGGCAAGGCCTTTGCCGCGGTGGGCACCGAGCGCTCGACCGGCACCAAGCTGTTCTGCGTCTCGGGTCACGTGCGGCGCCCCGGCGTCTACGAGGTGACCTTCGGCGTCACCCTGCGCGAGCTGCTCGAGATGGCCGGCGCGGTGGGTTGCGAGGGCCACGACGAGGATGGCGTGGACGGCGCGGGCGGCCGCCTGCAGACCGTGCTGCTGGGGGGCGCCGCCGGCAGCTTCGTGACGCCGGATCAGCTCGACGTGCCGTTGACGTTCGAGGGCACCCGCGCGATCGGCGCCTCGCTCGGCTCCGGCGTGGTGATGGCGTTCGACGACACCGTGGACATGCGCCAGGTGCTGCGGCGCATCGCGCAGTTCTTCCGCGACGAGTCCTGCGGCCAGTGCGTGCCCTGCCGGGTGGGCGCGGTGCGCCAGGAGGAGGTGCTGCACCGCCTGGCCGAGGACCGGCCGCTGGGCTCGGTGGCGCAGGAGCTGGCGCTGCTCGGCGAGCTCGGACAGGTGATGCGCGACGCTTCCATCTGCGGCCTGGGCCAGACCGCGTCGAGCGCCATCGAGTCGGCGGTCGCCAAGTTCCCGATCTTCCAGGTGAGCCGATGAGCGGCGACGGCGTGCTGGACGCTCCCCAGGCCCGCATCCCGGTGCCGCGCGGGCCGCTGCCGGTCATCCCGCCGCCGCGCCCGCGCGCCACGGTGGAGCTGACCATCGACGGCCGCCCGGTGGCGGTGCCGGAGGGCGCCACGGTGCTCGACGCGGCGCGGCAGCTGGGGATCGAGACCCCCACCCTGTGCTTCCTCGAGAACCTGACGCCGGTCAACGTCTGCCGCATCTGCGTGGTGGAGATCGAGGGCGCCCGCGCCCTGGTTCCCGCCTGCTCGCGCAAGGTCGAGCCCGGCATGAAGGTGAAGACCGATTCCGAGCGGGTCCGGCTGAGCCGCCGCCTGGTGCTCGAGCTGCTGGCCTCGTCGGTGGACCTGTCGACCGCGCCGCAGATCGCGGCCTACCTGGCGAGCTACGGCGCCCATCCCGAGCGCTTTGGCGAGCCGGGGCCGGCCGCCGTCGCCGGCGAGCGCGACGCCGCCCGGCCAGGGCACCACCATCCGCCCGTTGCCGCGACGGCGGCGACGGTCGGCCAGCCGGTCAAGGTGGACAACGACCTCTACGTCCGCGACTACTCGAAATGCATCCTCTGCTACAAGTGCGTCGAGGCCTGCGGCAAGGACGCGCAGAACACCTTCGCGATCGCCCTCGCCGGCCGCGGCTTCGACGCCCGCATCGCCACCGAGTACGACGTGCCGTTGCCTGACTCCGCCTGCGTCTACTGCGGCAACTGCATCGGCGTCTGCCCGACCGGTGCGCTGATGTTCAAGAGCGAGCACGACCGGCGCGAGGCAGGCACCTGGGACGAGGCCCGGCAGGAGGTCACCGACACCATCTGTCCCTACTGCGGCGTCGGCTGTACCCTGACCGTGCACGTGCAGGACGAGCGGATCGTCAAGGTCACCTCGCCCACCGACCACGACGTGACCCGCGGACACCTCTGCATCAAGGGCCGCTTCGGCTGGGAGTTCGTGAACCTGCGGCAGTAGCCTCGCGTTGCCCTCGTCGACGGTCGCCGAATGGGACGGCGACCGGGCTGCCGACCTGCCGATCACCGTGGACAAGCTGTTGTAGGCCGGTTGCGGTGCGCTCGGGTCCCGCTTCAGCGCCCGGGGCCGGCGCCGGCCGGCACGGGATAAAATGCCACGGCGAACGCTGAAGGACCAAGGACCAGAGGACCCGAGGAGGAGAGGATGCCGCTACCCGCCGGCAGTGCGCTTCCGGCGCAGGACATCGACCAGGTGCTGGCCGCGCTGGCCGACATCGTCGCCGCCGCTCTTGCCGCCAGGAGCCCGATGGGCTATTTCCCGGCCCTCTACCGCCAGGTGACGCTTCGGGTCAAGCAGGGGATCGCGCAGGGCTTCTTCGACGACGGGCCGCGCATGGAGCGCCTGGATACCACCTTCGCCAACCGCTACCTCGCCGCCCATCAGGCGTTCCTCGCCGGCGGCGAGCTGTCGAGCTGCTGGCAGACGGCGTTCCAGGCCACCCAGACCGATCAGCTCATCATCCTCCAGGACCTGCTGCTGGGCATCAACGCCCACATCAACTTCGACCTGGGGATCGCCGCCGCCGAGGTGAGCCCCGGCGACGCCATCGATTCCTTGCACGGCGACTTCGACAAGATCAACCAGCTCCTGGGCGACCTGCTGCCGGCGGTGGAAGCGCTGATCGGCCGCTTCTCGCCGGCGATCGGCCTGCTCGACCAGGTTGGCGGCCGCGACGAGACCGAGGCCCTCGACTTCAGCCTCGACGCCGCCCGCGACGACGCCTGGAACCACGCCCTGATCCTGGCCCACCTGCCGCAGGCCATCTGGCCGGCGGCCCTGGCCGCCCTGGACGCCAAGGTCACCTTCCTGGCCAAGCTCATCGCCAAGCCCGGAGGTCTGGCCGGCAAGGCGGTGGAGATGATCCGGCTGACCGAGAGCATCGATCATGCGGCGGTCATTGAGGCGTTGGATGCGCTGGGCGGGGTGGGTTGAGCCACCAAGGAAGCTCCATCCCCGCAGGAATATGACCCGCCTTGAGAATCGCCTCGACAGCCGCCTACCGCTCACTCTCCCGTTCGGCCAGTTTCAGGGGGCACGTCACCCCGAGTTCGCGTATTTGGATTTATCTATTTGACCCACCCTCAGCGGCCGCATTAAACTTACGCACTAATAAATCACGCGGCCTCTGAATATCTATAGGGGAATCACCATGGTTATAGCGCGTATCGAGGAGTTGGAGTATG
>DATGHG010000373.1:0-7344 GCA_035308185.1 Thermoanaerobaculia bacterium
AAGCGTACGGCCGCTTCGGGGGTACCGTCGGCGACGATCACCATGCCGGCGTGCTGGGAATACCCGATCCCGACGCCCCCGCCATGGTGCACGCTAACCCACGACGCCCCGCCGACCGCATTGATCATCGCGTTCAGAAACACCCAGTCCGAGATGGCGTCGGAGCCGTCGCGCATCGCCTCGGTCTCGCGGTTGGGCGACGCCACCGAACCGCAGTCGAGATGGTCGCGGCCGATGACGATCGGCGCCTTGACCCGGCCCGAGGCGACCAGCTGGTTGAAGATGCGCCCGGCCCTGGCGCGCTCGCCGTAGCCGAGCCAGCAGATGCGCGCCGGCAGCCCCTGGAAGGCGACCCGCTCGCGCGCCAGGCGGATCCAGCGCCCGAGCGCCTCGTCCTCCGGGAACTCCGCCAGGATCGCCTCGTCGGTCGCCGTCAGGTCGTCCGGGTCGCCGGACAGCACCGCCCAGCGGAAGGGCCCCTTGCCGAGGCAGAACAGCGGCCGGATGAACAGCGGCACGAAGCCGCCGATCTCGAACGCGCGCCCCTCCCCCGCCGCCAGCGCCTGGCCGCGGAGGTTGTTGCCGTAGTCGAAGGTGACCGCGCCCCGCTGTTGCAGGACCAGCATGGCGCGCACGTGCGCCGCCATCGTCGCCATGGCGCGGGCCACGTATTCGTCGGGCGCCGCGCGGCGGAGCGCCACCGCTTCGGCGAAGCCCAGCCCTTGCGGCACGTAGCCGTGGAGCGCGTCGTGCGCCGAGGTCTGGTCGGTGAGCACGTCGGGCACCACGCCCGCCGCCGCCAGCCGCTCGAGCAGGTCGACGGCGTTGGCGAGCACCGCGATCGACACCGCCTGCCGCCGGTCGCGCGCCGCCAGCGCCTGCCCGATCGCCGCGTCCAGATCCGGCTCGAAGGCGTCGAGATAGCGGGTGGCCAGGCGTCGCTCGATGCGGCTGCGGTCCACCTCGGCGACCAGGCACACCCCCGCGTTCATGGTCACCGCCAGCGGTTGGGCGCCGCCCATGCCGCCCAGCCCGGCGGTGACCGTGAGGCGGCCGGCCAGGCTGCCGCCGAAATGCTGGCGGGCGCACTCCGCCAGCGTCTCGTAGGTGCCCTGCAGGATGCCCTGGCTGCCGATGTAGATCCACGAGCCGGCGGTCATCTGGCCGTACATGGTGAGGCCCAGCCCCTCCAGGCGGCGGAACTCGTCGGCGGTCGCCCAGTGCGGCACCAGCAGCGAATTGGCGATCAGCACCCGCGGCGCCTCGGCGTGGCTGCGGAAGACCGCCACCGGCTTGCCCGACTGCACCAGCAGCGTCTCCTCGTCGCCCAGCCGGCGCAGGGCGGCCACGATCGCATCGAAGCACTCCCAGTTGCGTGCCGCGCGGCCCGAGCCGCCGTAGACCACCAGCTCGTCGGGACGCTCGGCCACCTCCGGGTCCAGGTTGTTCATCAGCATCCGCAGTGCCGCCTCCTGCTGCCAGCCGCGGCAGGAGAGGACGGTGCCGCGCGGCGCCCGCACCGGCCGCGGGCCGCTCCTGGCAGGCGGCTGCGGGCCGGGGGCGCCGGCGGCGGAGACGACCGGGGCGACGGCTGGCGGCGAGGGGCTCGGGCTCATGGGGCGTATTCTACGCCCGCGATCAAAGACGGTGAGACGCGGCCCGCCGGGCGCTCGCCGGACCCGGGGCCTCGGCGCCGCAGGTGGCGAAGGCGTTGGTGTCCTGGACCGGCTGGAAGGCGGTGCCCTGCGGGTTGCCGTAGGTCCTGACGGCGCCGGTGAAGGTGTCGGTCACCTGGATCGTGGCCTGCACGTTGGTGAGGCCGCCGGCGAACACCCAGAAGGTGCCGGAGAGCGCACAGCCGTCGAGGACCTTCACCACCACCTCGACGTTGGCCTTGTCGAAGAACCAGAAGGTGCCGGTGTCCGCCGTCAGCACCGCCGCGTGACCGCCGCCGCTCTGACCGCTGGCCGTCACCCAGCTCACCACCACCTGAAAGCGGTCGCTGCGGACGCAGAGCGAGGCGTCGCCTTCGACGCAGGTGCCGATCGGCGTCGCCGGCAGGATCAGCGGCGGCCGCGGCGCCTGGGTGAAGTCGAAATCGTTGGCGAGGTCCCCGAGCGCCGGCGCGTTCTCGCGCACCGTCGGCCGCGGGTCGGGCCGTCCATCGGTCGCCGGGTCGAGGCGCTGGCTGCCCAGGAAAACGTCTTCGATGAACTTGACGTAGGCGTCGAAGCTGAGCGTCTGGTGATCGACCAGGCCGGCCTTGGCCCAAGGGCTGATCACCATGGCGGGCACCCGCAGACCGTAGCCGTTCTGGTCCACCACCGGCGGCACCACGTGGTCGTAGAAACCGCCCCAGTCGTCCCAGGCGAGGAAGATCGCGGTGCTCTCCCATTCCGGCCCCTGCATCAGCGCGTTGATCAGGTTGGTGACGTAGTTCTGGCCGTCGCTCACCAGCGCCGGCGGGTGCTCGCTGAAGCGGCCGTTCGGGCAGATCCACGACACCGCCGGCAGCGTGCCGGCGTTGGCGGCGGCGATGAAGTCGGCCAGGTCCCGGACGTTGCCCAGCTCGCCGTCGTCCTTGACCGTGGTGAAGAACGGCAGCGGGTTCCAGATCCCCGGCGTCGCGGCGTTCTGCGTCGCGGTGGGCACCGCCATCTCGTCGTCGTCCGCGGTGTCCGGCTCGGTGCCCGCGAAGACGTAGTAGGCCCAGCTGACATGGTTCTTGTGCAGCAGATAGGTGAGGTCGGTCCAGGCATAGATCGGCGGCGGCCGCTTGCCGCCGGGGTTGTTGTAATCGGGCGGCAGGCCGGGCGCGTTGAGCTCGTTGACGCAGCTGCTCGGGTTGGCGCTGGTGCAGAGCGCCGACCACTCGGAGACCATGAACAGGTGCTCCGGCAGGCTCCACGACGCATTGGGCTCGAACATGCGGTCCTGCAGCACGAAGTTCTGGGCATAGGCCCAGTAGTTCGGGATCTCGTGGAAGTCGTGGTACCCCAGGACGTCGGTGCTGTGGCCGCCGCAGGCTGGATCGTCGGGGTTCTGGCAGCCGCTCTTGGCCATCTCGGCCTGCGCGATGAAGCCGTCCATCTTGCCGCCGTCGATGTCGCCCACCGCCGCCGGAGCGCCATGCGGGCCTCCCTGGTTGAGATCGAAGGTGTCGTGGAAAGGCGCCACGCACTGGCCGCTCTGCGGGTCGGGGACGCACACCGTCGGCACGCCATTGCTCATCGGGATGCCGTCGGCGCCCGGGAAGGTGCCGAAGTAGCTGTCGAAGCTGCGGTTCTCCTGCATGATGATGACCACGTGCTGGATCTTGCCGAGGCCGGTCGCCACCGCCTTGCGGACCGGGCCAGGCGCCGCCGGCTCGGAGGCACTGGCGCCGGCGCTCAGCAGCAGGAGCAGCATGGCGGCTGCCGTCACCGCGGTGACCGCGGTGACCGCACCATGGGCGTGGGCAGGTACGATCGTCTTCGGCATGGGTCGCCTCCCGGGCAAGGACCGCCTTGGTGAAACCCCGCGGCCGGCGAAATCCTGCGGACCTCAGCCGCGGAGGCCGAAGCGCTGCATCTTGATCGCCAAGCCGTTGCGCGACAGCCCCAGCAGACGGGCGGCCTGGGACTTGTTGCCGAGGGTGCGCCGCAGCGCTTCGCGGATCGCCGCCTGCTCGATGCCGCCGACCAGCCGCTCGAGGTCGAGATCGGAGCTCGAGTCGACCCGGGAGCCGGAGCTGAAGCTGCCGCGCCGCACCCGTTCGGGCAGCAGGCCGACGTCCACCGGCCGGCCGGTCGGAGACAGGTAGACCAGGTGGCGCATGATGTTCTCGAGCTCGGCGAGGTTGCCGGGGTAGTCGTAATTGAGCAGCGCCGACATGGCCTTGACGGTGATGCCGGTGAGCCGCTTGCCGGTCTCGTGGCAGAAGCGGTTGACGTAAGACTGGATCAGCAGCGGCAGGTCTTCGCGGCGCTCGCGCAGCGGCGGCACCTCGATGGCGAAATGCGACAGCCGGTGGGCGAGATCGGCCCGGAACTCGTCGCGCCCCGCCACGTCTTCGAGCCGTGTCCGGCTGCCGGCGATGATGCGCACGTCCACCGCCGTGGCGCCGTCGCTGCCGGTCGGTTCGACCTCTCGCGAGCGCAGGAAACGCACCAGCCTCGCCTGCACCTCGAGCGGCAGCTCCTCGACGTCGTCGAGGAAGAGGGTGCCGCCGTGGGCCAGCAGCAGCTTGCCCTCGCGCCGCACCACGCCGCCCTTGCCCGCCACCTCGGCGCCGAACAGGTCGGCTTCGATCTGTTGCGGCCGGGCGCCGCCGCACTGGGCGGTGATGAACGGCCCGTGGCGCCGCGGTCCCGACAGGTGGAGCGACCGGGCGAACGGCTCCTTGGCGACGCCGGACTCGCCGCGCAGCAGCACGTGGCTGTCCTGGCCGATGGCGACCCGCAGCTGGTCGGTGAGCTGCTTCATCGCCGGCGATTCGCCCAGCACCAGTCCCGGCGCCACCGTGAGGTCCTGCTGCTGCGGCTGGCCGGGCAGGATCGGCTCGTACCAGCCGACATGGTGCACCAGGCCGAAGACCAGCAGGTGCCCGAGCGAGCGCAGCGCCCCGACCGGCGACCACTCGCCGGAACCTCCGGGTCCACCTGCCGCTCCGGTCGCTGCGGCCGCTCCGCTCTGCGCGGGTCCGGCAGGCGAATAGCCGGGCAGCGCGATCATCAGCGTGTAGATGCGATCGAGGGCGGTGAAGGTGTGGTAGCAGAGCCAGACGGGGGCGCTTGCCAGCTCGCCGGCGAACGCCGCGCCGTTGCCGCCCCGGCTGGCGTTGCGGTGGGTCCGCACCTGGTCGAGCAGCTCGTCGCCCCGGCCCAGCCACGCCGGGTCGGTGGCCACCACCAGCTTGACCCCGGGCTGATCCATCTCGCCGAGCAGCAGGAACAGCACGCCGCCGCCGAAGTCGGCGAGCACCTCGGCAACCAGCGCCTCCGAGGATCGGCGGCTCTCGGTATCGGCGAGCACCCATTCGCTGATGCGGGTCAGGTGATCGATCATCCGCTCCGAGGACATGCGCGGCAACGGCTGGCCGCGGACGCCGCGGACACCGCGAAGGCCGCGGCCGTCGCGCGGGTCACGCGGGTCACGCGGCTGGAGCTCCCAGCCGGCGGCTCCGGCCATGCCGCCGCCGCCGCTGGGGCCGGCCGTCGAGAGGCTCGCTCCGGCATCCTCCGGCCGGTCCTCGGGCTCCTCCTCCCCACCGGAGAGCCCCTCCGGCTGCTGCACCATGTCCTCCACCAGCAGGGTGACGTTGCCGATGCGGATCTCGTCGAGCACTTCCAGCGCCGCCTCGCGCACCTTGCGGCCGGCGACCAGCAACCCCTTGCGGCTGCCGAGGTCCTCGATACGCAGGGCGTCGCCCTCGAGATGCAGCCGGGCGTGGCGCTGCGCCACCCCGATATAGGGCAGGCAGAGGTCGCATTCCGGCGCGCTGCCGATGAGCATCTCGGCGCGATGCACCGGGAAGCGCCGGACGCCATCGGGTGCATAGGCCACGAGACGGAGCATGAAACTCCATTTTAGCCCAGCCCGACCCGACTTCCTGGCGGTCCGGATACGGATGGGGAGTATGAAATCGCGGCTTTAGAGCAGCTCTTGCAGGTGCGGCTCGACGCCGTCGCGCAGGAAATCCGCCGCCGCCACCAGGTCGGGCGCCATCTCGCGGTCCTCGTCCCAGCGCGCGATGCGCGTCCGGATCGAGGCGTGCAGGGCCTCGAGCGGCAGGCTCGAGGTGAGCGGCCGCAGCAGATCGATGCCCTGGGCGGCGGCGGCGAGCTCGATGCCCAGCACCTGCCGCACGTTCTCGACCACTCTCCCGAGCTTGAGCGCGGCGCCCATGCCCATCGAGACGTGATCTTCCTTGTCGGCCGAGGTCGGGATCGAATCCACCGCCGCGGGATGGGCCAGCCCCTTGTTCTCGCTCACCAGCGCCGCGGCGGTGACATGGGCGATCATGAAACCGGAATCGAGGCCGGCGCCGCGCACCAGGAACGGCGGCAGGCCGGAGAACGCGGCGTTGGTGAGCTTCTCGATCCGCCGCTCGCTGATCGCGCCGAGCTCGGCCAGGGCGATCGCCAGCACGTCGGCGGCGAGCGCCATCGGCTCGCCGTGGAAATTGCCGCCCGACAGCACGGCGGCGCCGGCGCCGGCCGCGGCGGTCCCCGCCGGCGCGTCCTCGGTGTCCTCGGTGTCCTCGGTGCCCTCAGCGGCAACCACCAGCGGGTTGTCGGTGACGGCGTTGATCTCGATCGCCAGCTTGGCCTCGACGTCGGCCAGCAGGTCGCGCACCGCGCCGTGCACCTGCGGCATGCAGCGGATCGAATAAGGGTCCTGGACCCGCACGTCGCCGGCGCGGTGCGACTCGCGGATGGCCGATCCCTGCAGCAGCCGCCAGAGGTTGGCGGCGCTCGCCAGCTGCCCGGGGTGGGGGCGCAGGGCGTGGATCCGCGGGTCGAACGCGCAATCGGTGCCGCGCAGCGCATCGGCGGCGAGCGCGCCGGCAAGGTCGGCGGCCTTGACCAGCCGCCGCGCCTCGAGCGCCGCCAGCGCCAGCAGCGAGGTCATCGCCTGGGTGCCGTTGATCAGCGCCAGGCCCTCCTTGGCCTGTAGCTCGAGCGGCACCAGGCCGGCCCGCCGCAGGCCTTCCGCGGCCGGCACCGCCGCGTTGCCGGCGCCGGGGCGCAGGCTGCCGTGCCCGATCAGCGGCAGGGCGAGGTGGGCCAGCGGCGCGAGGTCGCCGCTCGCTCCCACCGAGCCGCGGCTGGGGACCACCGGCAGGACGTCGTGATTGAGCAGCGCGAGCAGCGCCTCGATCAGTTCCGGCCGCACTCCCGAGTGGCCGCGCGCCAGGGTGTTGGCGCGCAGCAGCAGCATGCCCCGCACCGCCGCGTCGGGCAGCGGCTCGCCCACGCCGGCGGCGTGCGACAGCAGCAGGTTGCGTTGCAGCTGCAACAGCTTGTCGGGCTCGATGCGCACCTGCGCCAGCTCGCCGAAGCCGGTGTTGACGCCGTACACCACCTCGCCGCCGGCGAGCGCCCGCTCGATGGCCGCGCGCCCCTGCGACACCCGCACCCGGGCCGGCCGCGCCAGCTCGCACGGGGCGCGCCCGTGCACCACCTTGCCAAAGACCTCGAGCGTGAGCGAGCAGCCGTCGATGGCGATTGGCTCAGGCATGGCGCTGCCCCCTCCAGGCGGCATACACCCAGATCAGGCCGGCGACCGCCATCATCACCGGCAGCGCCAGGAAGGCGGTGGCCAGCGAGGTGGCGTCCGAGAGGCGGCCGATCAGCGGCGGCG
>DATGHG010000374.1:0-2423 GCA_035308185.1 Thermoanaerobaculia bacterium
ACCAGCAGCTTGCAGGCCGTGCGCAGCAGGTGCAGCTGATTGCCTTCGAGCTGGCGCAGGTACCAGGCGGGATTGTTGAAGTAGACGTTGTCGTCGCTGTAGCCGTGCAGGTAGTCCGACTCGAGGTCGAAGAACCCGCTCATCGCGATCAGGCCGTCGAACAGATCCGGGCAGCGGAAGACGGTGTTGGCGGCATGGAAGGCGCCGAAGCTGGCCCCTGAGGCCGCGATGCGGATGTCCGGCGTCTGGCAGGCATGCCGGATGTACGGCACCACCTCCTCCTCGACGTAGCGCGCGTAGAGCGCCTGACGCCGCGCCTGCTCGGCGACCGGCAGGCCCCGGTCCATCCAGGCCTGACTGTTGATGCTGTTGATCGAGAACACCCGCACCCGGCCGGCGCGAATCGCCGGCTCGATGGATTGGATGAGGAAGAAGCGCTCGTTCTCGAGGAAATCGGCGGCCGCGGTCGGGAACAGCAGCAGCGGATGGCCCCAGTGACCATAGGCGACGATCGGCATCGGCTGGCCCAGGATGAGGCTGTGCCAACCCTCGACGGTGCGGGCGGTGCTCGGATCGAGGTACTGCAGGTCCATGCGTGGTCTCCCCCGGAATGGCTCGAACGGATCGACGGAAGCGCGAGGATAGCGCGCCCGCCGCGGCCCTTCAAGGAGCGAGGAGAAGGGGGGGCGGCGCGCAGCAGCACGCCGCCCCTTCCCGCCGCCGCGGGCCAGACCCACGGCGGTCACGGCCGACACCCTCTAGCAGAGGACCGTGCAGTTGCCGCGGGTCGGGCAACCGCAGGTAAGGCAGGACACGGTGACGCAACCGACCTCGGTACAGAGGTCGCTGCAGTAGGGCTGCGTGTTCCGCGCGGCCGCCGCCTCGCGCAGCGCCGGAGCAGCGAGCTTGCGCAGCGTGTCGCGATGGAGCGCCAACTTCCTTTGGTTCTTCTTCACGTCGTTCTCCTGGTAGGACCTCGACGACAGGCTCGCCGCCCGAGGTATGTCGAATTCGTCTCCACACGCAGAGATGCGAATTCGCCCCGCGCCAGGGGACACGGATACCCAGGCCGCCGCGTCGGGAATGGGGCCGGCAGAACAGCGGAGGACGGAGGGGCGTCGCTCTATGGCACTTGCTGGCTGCCGCCGCCGGCATCGGCGGCCAGCTTGGCCGCAGGCTCCGGCAGCCCCCAACCGCCGCCGCCCGGGGTCTCCAGGATCAGCCGATCGCCGGGCGCCACCTCGCAGCCGGCGATCGACGGCAGCTCGAGCACCTCGCCACCGGCGCGCACCAGCCGCTGGCGGCCAGGCTGCCCGGGTCTCCCGCCGGCGACACCGTAGGGAGCCGCGACGCGGTGCTGGGTCAGCAGCGACAGCGACATCGGCTCGAGGAAGCACAGCTCGCGCACCGCGCCGTCGCCGCCGCGCCGGCTACCGGCACCGCCGGAGCCGGCACGCACCGCGAAGCGCTCCAGGCGCACCGGATAGCGGTGCTCGAGCACCTCGGGATCGGTGATGCGGGTGTTGGTCATGTGCGTGTGCACGGCGCTCTCGCCGTCCGCCTCGGGGCCGGCTCCGGCACCGCCGCAGACCGTCTCGTAGTAGCCGAACCGGCCGTTGCCGAAGAGCACGTTGTTCATCGTCCCCTGGCTGCAGGCGACGAGGCCGAGCGCCTTGAGCAGCGTGTCGACCAGGCGTTGGCTGGTCTCGACGTTGCCGCCGACCACCGCCGGCGCCAGCCAGGGGTCCTGCGGGAAGGGCGGATTGAGCATGCCCGGGGGCACCCGGATCTCGACCGGGCGCAACAGGCCCTCGTTGAGCGGCAGCGGCTCGGCGACCAGCAGCCGCAGCACGTAGAGCACGGCGCTGCGCACCACCGCCGGCGGCGCATTGAGATTGCCGCGATGGACGCCGGCCGAACCGGCGAAGTCGATGCGTGCGCCGGCCGGGCCGAGCTCGATGCGCACCGCCAGCGGCGAGCCGTCGTCCAGATGCTCGACGGCTTCCAGCGGCCCGCGCGGCAGGCGGGCGAGCGCCGCTCGCAGGCGGTCCTCGGCCCGCCGCTTGAGCGCCTCCATGTAGAAGGCGACGGTGCCGGTGCCGGCGGCGCGGGCCAGGGCGCGCAACGCCTCGGCGCCGCTGTGGTTGGCGGCGGCGGCGGCGCGCAGGTCGGCGAGGTTCTCCTCGACGGCGCGTGTCGGATAGGGCCCGTCGAGCAACCGCCGCCGCAGCTCCGCCCAGCGCGCCTCGCCGTTGCGCGCCAGATGGATCGGCGGGATCACCACCCCCTCCTCGGCGAGGCAGCGCGCGCCGGGGGGCATCGAGCCCGGCCGCATGCCGCCGATCTCGGCGTGATGGGCGCGGCTGGCGACGTAGCCGAGCAACGGCGGCGGCTCGGCGCTGCCGGCGCCGCCGGCGCCGCCG
>DATGHG010000375.1:0-4857 GCA_035308185.1 Thermoanaerobaculia bacterium
CACGGCGATGCCCACCGGGCCGTGCTCGGAGGGGACCCAGAGGAAGATCGCGGAGCCGACCAGGCGCTTCTCGGCGTCGCGGCCGAGATAGACCTTGACGTCCTCGGCCGAGGGGGTCCATTTGGTGCGGCTCTTGATCGCCGCGGCGTCGGCGGGGCTGAAGGCGAGGCTCTGCTCGAAGAACTGGCTGGCGGCGGCGAGGCTCTGCCTGACGAACTCGCCGCGCTTGAGCAGCTGCACGTTCGGGGTGACGTGGGCGGCGGCCGGGGCGGCGCCCAGCGCCGCGGTCGCCGCGACCACGACGACGACGAGGAATTGCAGGCTATGCGTGCGCATCGGGATCTCCTTGTGGACGCCGCCACCAGCACTGCGTCAGGGTGACGGCCAGGACGAAGAGGTAGACGAGGCCCATGCTGAAGCCGCCGGCGATGGCGCAGGCGCCGAACCAGGCGCCCCAGCGCGGCAGCAGGTGCGCGCCCCATAGGCCGCCGAGGTCCAGTAAGGGGGCGGCGAAGGCGGCGAGCACGGCGGCGGTGCGGACCCGCGAGCGCAGCCGTAGGCCGCAGACCAGCAGCGACAGCACGGCGGCGGTGAGCGCGTAGACCGGCACGTGGACGTGGGTGTCCTGCACCAGCAGATCGCGGTTGATCACGTGCTTGGGGCGGTCGAGATTGGCGAGGTCCACGGGGTGCTCCATCGCCATGGTGCCGCAGGCGGCGCACATCGCCATCACGTGCGGGGTCTCGGGCGCCACCGTCGCCGCGGTCGCCGCCGGCGTGAAGGCGGCGAAGTTCTTCACCTCCCAGGCGCCGAACAGATCCGCCACCCCCAGCAGCAGCAGGAAGAGGGTGGCGGCCAGCCTGGCTTCGAACGGACCCTGCGGGAGCTTGCCCATGGTCTTGCCTTCCTGGCGTCCCTAGAACAGGAACACCGTCTGCAAAGTTGCCTGGGAATTATCGCGCCGGCCGCGGCCGTCGACGCTGCCGGCGAAGACCGGCGCCGTCGAGCGGTCGCGGCGCAGGTCAAGACGCAGCACCAGCTCGGGCAGCCGCAGCGAGGAGCGCTCGAGATAGCGGAAGATGCCGTAGAAGCCGCCGCCCACCAGGTACTGCGGCGAGAGCGTGATCTCGCGCAGCACCTGCGGCGTGCCGCTGCGGCCGCCGCCGGCGTCGTCGAAGACGTCGAGGCGCAGGGTCGCCGCCCAATGCGCGTCGAAGCGCAGGTGGGTGAACAGCATCTCGCCGTACCAGCGGGCGAGCCCGCCGTTCACCGCCGAGTGGGGTTCCTGGCCGTAGACCGACTCGCCGCCGACCACCCAGCGCTCCGCGGGTTGCAGCAGCAGGGTGGCGATCACCGCCGTGCGGTCGTCGTTCTCCTGGTTGTCCTTCTCCGGCCCGTAGAGGGCGCCGAGGCCAAGGTGCGCGGCGAGCGACGGGCTCCACAGCGCGTAGAGCCCGCCGGTCTTGCCCCGGTTGTTGTCGACGTCGTCGTCCCAGCCGTTGGCGACGATCGCCCAGAGCTCGAACTGCGGCGACAGGGCGTCGTGCGCCGCCAGACCGGTGAACTTGACCGGCCGGGCGAAGTCGAAGGTGAACGACGAGGTCGCCTGGAAGTTGAGCGGCGCGTCGTCGCGCTCGATGGCCATCGGCGAGTCGAACTTGCCGACGGTGAGGTCGAAGCCGGAGGCGAGCGACGGCTGCCAGCGCAGTTGCAGGTTGTCGATGTCGGTGGAGATGTCGTTGCTCGTCCCGACGTCGGCAAGGAACGGCGAGGGATCGTTGCGCGAGGTGGTGAGCTGCACGAACACCGTCAGGTTGTCCGACAGCCCTTTGTAGAGGCTGAGCGCCACGGCGCTGTCGGCGAAGGAGTTCTTGCCGGTGTTGAAATCGTAGTTGTAGCCGAAGGCGCCAAAACCGTTGATCACCAGCTGCCGGTTGGGGTCCTCGCCGAAGCTGAGCAGCGGCGAGCCGCCGCCCCCTCCGAGCGCGCCCGCGGCGACCGGCGTCTCGCCGGCGCCCTGCGCCGCGGCCGGTTGCGCGGTCGCGGTCGCCAGCAATCCCGCGCAGGACACTGCCAAGCCATACCACCAAAGCCTTTGAATACCCAAGGTCCACCTCCTCGAAGTCCGTCGTCCGGGTGGCGGCCGCCGCTGCCCGTGCGGCGCACGGCGCGGTGCCTCGCAGTTGCCGGCAGCGGCCGGTTGGCACCTGCCGCCGCCGGCCGGGGCCGGAGCTACGCCGTCGCCGAGATCAGGCGCGAGGAGGACGTTCGGGCAGGTCGAGGAACGGCAGGGTCGCGAGGCCGCGCAATCGCTGGCAGCTGGGCCCGCCGCTCCGGGGCGCCGGCAACCGCGGCGGCGCCGGCAGGATGGAAGGCGTGCCGGCGGCGAAGCGGACCTGGCGGATGGGCTGGCTGCCGCCGCGGCCGCAGGTGCAGGCGGCGCCAGGCGGCGCGGGCGCGGCGGCCGCTCGCGGCGACCGCTTGCAGCAGGTCATGCGGCAGGCGGGGCGGTGCGCGGCGGTGCTGTCGCCCGGGCCGGCGAGGCGCGCCGACATGGCGGCCGCCCGGGGGCAGCCGGGAGAGAGGGCGCCGGCATCCCACCAGCCAGCTGCCGCCAGCAGGGCAGCGCTCAGCAGCGCCGCGGCAAGTCTGCGCATTGACGCAAGCTTACCATGCCGGCCGGCGCGGGGTTGCCGCCGCGCGATGGCCGGCTGGCGCTGGCCCCATCCGGACTCTCCGCGTATCATCGCAGCCGCTTGCCGCCTGCCGCCGCGTGCAGACGCTGCGCCGGCGCCGGTTGTAAGCTGAAGGTTTCCATACCGTTCGAGAGGAGGTGCCAGTGCCGGGAGCCAAGCCGCATCCGACCGAGCCCGCGGCGGTCGATGCGCCCGAGGACGAGCGCCCCGGCCCGGCCTCGGACCCAGGCCTGCAACAGGTGCGTGCGCGCCTGCTGGCCCGCGCGCGGCACGACGTGCAGCTGCTGCGGCCGGAGCTCCTCGGCGGCGGCGGCGAGCCGCGCTTGACCCTGGTGGTGCTGACCCACGACCGGCCGGAGCAGTGGCCGCGCCTGCTGCGCTCCCTGCGCGCCCACGTCCGCCTGCCGATCAAGCTGCTGGTCGTCGACGACCACTCGCAGCCGGCGGCGCGCGCCGAGCTGCGGCGCCTCTGCGACGAGGTCGTCGCCGCCGTCGCCGGCGATGGCGATGACGGCGGCGGCATACGCGACCTCGAGCTGGTGTGGCTGGAGCAGAGCCTCCACTGTCCCGCGGCGCGCCAGCATGCCGTGGGGCTCGTCACCACCGAGTATCTGATGTTTCTCGACGACGACGCCGAGATCTTCCCCGGCACGATCGAGCACCTGGTGCAGGAGCTGGATGCGGACCCCGCGGTGCTGGTCGCCGGCGCGCACGTGGTGCTGCCGGACGGCCAGACCCAGTTCTGCGGCGGCGAGTACTGGGAGGAGGCCGATGGCGTGCTCCACTTCGAGCCGCTCGGCATGGGCCTGGATTTCGAAGATCCGGCGCTCGGCCCGTCGCGGGCCTGTCAATGGTTGGCGGGGGCGGCGATGGCGGTGCGGCGCTCGGCGCTGGTGAACGATCCGCTCGACCTCGGCATGATCATGTATTACGAGGACAACGAGTGGTTCTACCGGCTTGGCCGCCGCCAGCCGCCGGCGATCTTCCGGCGCTCGGTGCATGCCCTGGTGCTGCACTACCAGCAGCTCAAGAGCCCGCGCGAGGAGAGCCGGGACGAGATCCTGCGCTCGCTCCCCTATTTGCAGTCGCTCGCCCACTTCTACCGCGTGCACGGCCGCATCCTGGAGGGAATCTTCGTCTTCGCGCCGCGGCTGGTGGCGAAGGGCCGGCGCGACACCGCCGCGGCGCGACTGCTGCTCGAGCTGATCGCCGCCCGCGGCTGCGACTGGCTGGGGCGGGAGTGGCTGGCAGGCGGCCTGGCGCCACTGTTTCGGGGCAGCCTCGAGCAGGACCTGGAGACGGCCGGCAGCGACTTGGCAGCGGCGCGGGCAGCGCTGGCGGCGGCACAGGCGGAGGTTGCCGCGGCGCATGCCGCGGCCGCGGCAGGAGCGAGCGAGCTGGCCGCGACGCGGCAGCAGCTGACAGAGGAGCGCGAGCGCTCGACGGGACTGGCCGCGGCGGCCCGGCAGCTGGCGGCCATTCACCAGTCGAAGCTGTGGCGCTTTGGGGATTGCTACTGGCGCCTGCGCCGCGCCGCGGCGCGACTTGCCGGCCGGCGCGACTGACCGGCCGGCGCGACTGGTCGACGGCGGTCCCGGCCTCAACCTCGCAGGTGCAGGAGGAGACCGCGCAGCCGCCAGGCGCGGGTGCTTTCCATGAAGCGGACCCGCTCCTGCCAGGCCTCGAGCTCGCGGTAGAGGCGGTCGCGCTCGGCGGCAAGCGCCGTGGCCGCTGCCGCGGCTGGCACGTCGCCGCCGCCGCCGGGCTGCTGCTCTGCGACCCGAGCCGCGACCTGCGGCTCGCGGCAGGCGCCGCGTTGGGAGATCAGAAACGGCAGCCGTGACAGGTAGAGTGCCTGGTGCCGGTTCAGGACCTGCTCCCACATCGGTTCCGCGGCGACCGCCTGCTCCTCCCCGGGGATCCGCGCCCCCGGCCGTATTCGCTGTTCGCAGGCAATGGCCGGCACGCGGGCGAGACGCCAACCGCGCTCGGCCATGGCGATCCACAGCTCCCAGGCTGCCAGGTGGGAGAGCCGCGCGTCATAGCCGCCGCAGGCTTCCCATGCGGCTCTGCGGATCAAGGCGCAGGAGCCGATGAAGTTGCAACCGAGCAGTCGATCGAGATCGAAGTCCGGGGCCGCCACCTGCCCGGCGCGGCGCCC
>DATGHG010000376.1:0-4973 GCA_035308185.1 Thermoanaerobaculia bacterium
TGCCCGGGGCGCAAAGCGAGAGCCGACGCTCGATCAGGTGGCAAGCGCATACACAGTGGCTCAGCAACCGTCAAATGCCTGAGCTTCTTCTACGGCTTCAATGGCAGCTGGACGCTGCTGGTAGGATACATCGCCTTGACCGTCGCCGAACCGGTTCCCGTCCGCCTGAGTCTCCACCAGCGGCCCGTCGCCGCGCATGGGCGCATCCTCGCCCTCGCCTGGGGGGCCTGGGCGTCGGGCTTCTTCTCGCTGATGCTGCTGTCGTTCGTGTTGCAGCCGGTGCAGGACGCCTTCGCCCTCTCCGAGAAGGCGCTGGGGTGGGTCACCGCGGTCGGCGTCGGCATGACCGGCGCCGGCGGGCTGCTGTTCGGCTGGATGAGCGACCGCCTGGGGCGGCGCGCCTCGCTGGCGGCGGCGATCGCCGCCTTCGGCCTCGGCAACCTCGCCTGCGGGTTGGCGCTGTCGCCGGCATGGCTGCTGGTGGGCCGGGCCCTGACCGGCCTGGGCGTCGGCGGCACCTGGGGAGCCGGGCAGGCGCTGATGGGCGAGACCTTTCCGCCGGCGCTGCGCGGGCGCTACGGCGCCATCGCCCAGACCGGCGCCCCGGTGGGGCTGGGACTGGCGGCGGTGGTGGGGTCGTTCCTGGCGCCGGCGGTAGGCTGGCGGGTGGTGTTCCTGGTGTCGGCGGTGCCGCTGCTGGCGCTGCCGCTGGTGCGCCGGGTGCCGGAGTCGGATCTCTGGCTCGAGCACCGGCGGCGGCCGCCAGTGGAGCGCCGGCGCCCGATCCTGGCGCAGCTGGTGGCGCCCGACCTGCTGAGCCGCTTCGTGCGCGCCTTCGTGCTGACCACCCTGGCCATGTCGTCCTACTGGTTCGCGGTCATCTGGCTGCCGCGCTACCTGCAGCGGCACGGGCTGTCGATCTTCGGCTCGGGGTGGTGGACGCTGACCTTCGTCGCCGGCTCGCTGGCCGGCTACCTGGCTTTCGGCTGGGCGTCGGACCGCATCGGTAGGCGCAAGGCCTTCTCGCTGTTTTGCGCCATCACCGGGCTCGGCCTCGGCATGGTGACGCTGTTCTGGGACCTGCTGGCCGCCCGGCCGCTCGCCGGCCTCGCCTGCATGGCGGTGGCGGGGTTCGGCACCGGCATCTGGTCGTGCTTCGGCCCCTACTTCTCCGAGCTGTTCCCGACCCGCGTGCGCGGCGCCGCCATGTCCGTCATCATCAACGTCACCCGCGGCGTGCAGTTCGCGGCGCCGGTGGTGATCGCGGCGGTGGCGGCCCGCTGGGCGATGGACGCCGGGGTGGCGCTGGCGGCGGGGTTCGCGGTGCTGGCGGGCCTGTGGGTGTGGACGCTTCCCGAGACGGCGGGCGCGGCGCTGGAAGACTGAGGCGATGCGGCCGGCCAGAAGGGGCAGGCAATGGCGCGGGAATCGCCGGCGGCGCCGGTAATGCCGGCAGACCCGGTTATGCCGGCGGCAGGTACTGACTCGGGCCTGCTGCGGGCGGTGTCGCGCTGGCAGATCGTCGCCCTGGTGCTCAACGACGTCATCGGCAGCGGCGTCTACCTGCTGCCGGCCGGCGCCGCGGCGCTGCTCGGCGGCGCCAGCGTCGGGGCGGTGGCGCTGGCCGGGGTGGCGGTGCTGCTGGTGGTGCTCTGCTTCGCCGAGGCGGCGAGCCACTTCGACCAACCGGGCAGCGCCTACCTCTACGCGCGCGAAGCTTTCGGCGAGCTGGTCGGCTTCGAGGTGGGCTGGATGACCTGGCTGGCGCGGGTGGCGTCGGTGGCGTCCCTGGCGGTCGCCTTCGCGCAGGCGCTCGGCTACCTCTGGCCCGAGGCGCGCTTCGGTTGGGGGCGAGACGCCGCGATCGTGCTGCCGGTGCTGGGGCTGACCGCGCTCAACGTCATCGGCGTCCGCTCGGGGGTGCGCACGGCGGTGCTGCTGGCGGTCGCCAAGATCGTGCCGCTGCTGGTGTTCGTTGCCGCCGGCACGGTGTTCGCGCTGCGCACCGGCGGCTGGCACGGCGGCGCCGCCGTCGGCACGTCACTGGGTGGCGCGGGAGCCGTGGTGGTGCCGGGCGCTGGCAGCGGCGCCGGCGGCGGCGCCGCGCCGGGCTGGCACCAGCTCGGCGCCGCGGCGCTGCTGCTGCTCTATGCCTATGCCGGCTTCGAGAACACGGCGGCGGCGGCGGGCGAGTACCGGAACCCGCGGCGCGACGTGCCGTTCGCGCTGCTGGCACAGATCGGCATCGTCACCTTGCTGTACGCCTGGGTGCAATGGGTGGCGCTCGCCACGCTGCCGGGGCTGGCGGCGTCGGCGACGCCGCTCGCCGATGCGGCGCGCCGCTTCCTGGGCGCCGGGGGCGGCTGGCTGCTGACCATCGGCGCCACGCTGTCGATCCTCGGCACCAACGGCAACACCGTGCTCACCGGACCCCGCTACCTGTTCGCGCTGGCTCGGGACGGCTACGGGCCGCGATGGCTGGCAGCGGTGCATCCGCGGTTCCGCACGCCGGCGGTGGCGGTGGTGCTGCAAACGGTGATCGCGCTGCCGCTGGCGCTCTCCGGTACCTTCACCGGCCTGGCGGCGCTATCGGTGGTGGCCCGGCTGGCGACCTACCTGGGCACCGCGGCGGCGGTGCCGGTGCTGCGGCGCAAGCTGGGCAGCCGCCCCGGCGCGTTCCGGCTGCCCGGCGGCGCGCTGGTGCCGGCCGCCGCCGCCTTGCTGTGTCTGGTCTTCGCCGCCAGCGCCACGCGCGAAGACCTGATCGCCGGCGCCGTGGCGCTGGTGGTGGGAGTCGGGGTGTGGAGGCTGCGGCGCCGCGGGCCGGCGTGACCGGGCCGGTCTCTCCGGCGGCCGGCCGTCCGGCGGCCGGCGGTCTCCGGCCGGTCCGTCGCGGCCGGCCGGAGGTGGGGGCGTGGCTCAGAGGGTGAAGCTGTAGCTGATGCTGCCGCCGGTGGCGAGGCTGGCGGTCTGGGTACTGAGCTGGACGGTCTTGAGCAGCGTGCCGCTGGTGTCGAAGATCTGGATGACCGGTGCCGTCACCGTGTAGGTGTTGGGCGACGTGGTCTGCTGCGCGATCACGATCTGCATGACATGGCTGCCGGCCGAGGCGCTGCCCTGGGCGCTGAGCGCGGCGATCGCCGCGGCCGGCGATTCCGGCACGTCGGCGGCGACCACGCCGTCCAGCAGCAAAGTGGCTTCGACGATCGTCGGAGTCAACGCCGTGTTGGCGACGTTGGTCGTGATCAGCAGCTGGAATCCGGTCGTCGAGGTGGGGGTGCTGCTGTGACAGCCCATGGCGCAGACGCCCACCACCGCCAGGGCAAACAAGCTTCTACGAACCATCTCTGACCTCCTCGGAAGAAAGTACTCCTCTCCTCGGGAGAGACGCTGCTTGCGTAAACCCGGTTACATCGCGGTGTCCTGAGGGGCTGAGGGGCTGAGGGGCGCAGGCTGCGCGGCGCGCCGCGCCGGTTCAGAACGTCGAGATGGTGGCGAAGATCGAGGAGCGGCGCCAGGGGATGAGCAGCAGCAGCACGCCCAGGGTGATCGCGGCGTCGGCGAGGTTGAAGATGCCGGTGCGCAGAGGGCCGACGCCGATGCTCACGAAGTCCACCACCGCGCCGTCGTGCAGCAGGCGGTCGATGAGGTTGCCCAGGCCGCCGCCGGTGAGCAGCGACAGCGCCACCAGCTGCACCGGGTTGGCAGCCTGCAAGCGCAAGGTGAAGACCAGGGTCAGGGTGAGCGCGCCGCCCACCAGCACCACGAACAGCAGGTAGCGCGCCGCGCCCGGCAGGCCCTCGCCGAGGCTCAAGAAGGCGCCGCGGTTCTGCGCCAGCTCGAAGCGCACGCAGTCGTCGAGCAGCGACACCGGCGGCGACGACGCGAGCGAGGCGCGAGCGAACGTCTTGGCCACCTGATCGCAGCCCACCGAGCAGAGCAGGACGGCGGCCACCAGGGTGAGGCGGAAGGCGCGGCTCATGGCCGGTATCTTAGCTCATGCCGGTGAGCCAACCGGCCGCGGCCTCAAGGGTCGGCGGAGAGCGACCGCCAGAGATGGATCGCGGCATAGGCGCGGAACGGCCGCCAGCGCTCGGCGAGGGCGCCGATGGCGGCGGCGGCCGTCGGGGGCGCGAGCGACGCGAGGGCCTTGATCACGCCGAGGTCGGAGGCGGGAAAGGCGTCGGCGTCGGCCAGCGCGCGCATGCGGACGTAGGAAGCCGTCCAGGGACCGATGCCGGGGAGGGCGACGAGCGCCGCCTGGGCGGCCGCCGGCGGCATGCCGCGCAGGCGCTCCCAATCCAGCGCGCCGCCGGCGGTGGCCGCCGCCACCGCGATGAGGGCGGCGGCCTTGGCGCGGGTCAGTCCGAGGGCGGTCACCTGCTCGGGGGACGCGGCGGCCACGGCCGCCGGGTGCGGGAAGGCGAACAGGCCGGCGGCGGCGCCGCTCGCGCCGCCGGGCGGGCTGGCGCCAACGGTGCGGCTGGGGCTGCCGGCGGCGGTGGCGAGCGGCTCGCCCAGGCGCCGGATCAGGCGATCGACCACGGTGCGGGCCGCGGCGACGCTCACCTGCTGGCCGACGATCGCCCGCACCGCCCCCTCGAAGGGGTCCGGCAGCTGCGGCAGGCGCAGCCCCGGATGGCGGGCGACCAGCGGCGCGAGCAGCGGGTCGCGCCGCGCCAGGGAGAGGAACGGGGCGAGGTCGGTGTCGAGGTCGAGCATGCGGCGCACCAGCAGGCGCACGGGTGCCGCGGCAAAGTCGCCGGCAGGAAGGCCGCCGGCAGGAAGGTCGCCGGCGGTGGCTGCCGCGGTCACCGCCTCGACGCTCAGCCAGCGGCGTGACCCGGCGGTGGAAGCGGCCCGGACGGTCAGCACGACGGGTATGCCGCCCATCCGCACCACCCGGGTCAGGCCGCCAGCCTCGACGCGCTCGATCGCTGGGGCGGCACGGTCGGCGAGGAAACCGAGCACCC
>DATGHG010000377.1:0-16905 GCA_035308185.1 Thermoanaerobaculia bacterium
GGCGAGGAGACCCACGGCCTGTTCGCCTACGAAGCGACGCTGCACGTGCCGCTGGTGCTCTGGGGGCCGGGGGTGCCGCCCGGGCGCGACGGGCGGCCGGCGCGGCACGTCGACATCTTCCCCACCGTGCTCGCGGCGGCCGGCCTGACCGGCGCCAGGGCGCCGGCGGCGCCGCTGGGCATGGCCCGTCCGGGGCGGTCGCTGCTGCCGGCCGCCGGCGCGCCGGGCGCGCCGGGCGCGACGGACGCGACGGGGGACGAGACCTCCTATTTCGAGGCGCTGTCGGCGACCTTCAACCGCGGCTGGGCGCCGCTGCGCGGCGTGCTGCGGCTGGGCCGCAAGCTCATCGTGTTGCCGCTGCCCGAGCTGTACGACCTGCCGCACGACCCCGGCGAGCAGCGCAACCAGGTGACCGGCGACCGCCGGCTGGCGCGGGCGCTGCTGGCGCGGCTGCCGCAGGAATCGGCCTGGCCGCCGGCCCGGCGGCAGCCGGGCGCCGCCGAGGCCGCCGGCCTGCGCAGCCTGGGTTACGCCGGCGGGTCGGCGGCGATCAAGGCGAGCTATGGCCCGGACGACGACCCCAAACGGCTCATCGGCCTCGATCGCCGGATCCACGCCGTCATCGACCTCTACCAGCGCGGCCGCCCCGCCGAGGCGGCGGCGCTGGCCCGCCAGCTGGTGGCGGCGCGCCCGGCGATGCCGCTCGGCCACTCGCTGCTGGCCGACGCGCTGTTGCAGAGCGGCCAGCAGGAGGCGGCGCTGGCCGCGATGCGCGAGGCGCAGCGGCGCGGCGTCGCCGACGACAACCTGCTCTGCCAGCTCGGTCTGACGCTCGCCGAGGTCGGCCGCCCCGAGGAGGGGGTCGAGGTGTTGCGCCCGCTGGCCGCCCGCGGCGGGCCGCAGGTCCTCGACGCCCTGGCCCAGGCGCTCTCCGACGCCGGCCGGCAGCAGGAGGCGGCCGCGGCGTTGCGGCAGGCGCTGGCGCTCGAGCCCGACGACGCCGCCGCCTACGAAGAGCAGGCGATGGTGGAGCTGCGCCGGGAGCGCTGGGCGGCGGCCCGCGCCAGTGGCGAGCGCGCCTTGCAGCTCAACGACCGGCTGCCGCGGGCCTGGAACGACCTCGGAGTGGCGCTGTTCAAGCTGGGCGAGCCCGCCGCCGCGCTCGACGCCTGGCAGCACGCGGTGGACCTCGACGCCAGCCTGCTCGACGCGCTGTGGAACCTCGGCACCAATGCCGCCGTGCAGGGGCGCCCGGAGCAGGCGCGGCGGGCGCTGGCGCGGTACCTCGAGCTGGCGCCGGCCGGGGGGCACGAGGCCGACCGCGAACGCGCCCGCCAGCTGCTGCGCGGCCTCGCGTCCGCGGCGCCGCCGGGAAACCGGCGATGAGGCGAAGTACGGCCTGCCGGAAATACGGTGCCGAGCCGAGGCTGCCGCGCCGCCGCCGGGCGGCCGCCGCCCTGGTCCTGCTGCTGCCGGCGGCGGCGGCCGCCGGCTGCGCGCGGCATGCGGACCGGATGCCGGTCGCACCGGCGGGGACGCCGGTGGTGCTGATCTCGATCGACACCCTGCGCGCCGATCACCTGCCGGCCTACGGCTACCGCGGCGTCGAAACGCCGGCCATCGACGCCCTGCGGCGCGACGCCGTCCTGTTCGCGCGCGCCTACACCCACACGCCCCTGACCCTGCCGTCCCACACCGCGCTGCTCACCGGCCTGCTGCCGGCGGTGACCGGGGTGCGCGACAACGTCGGCTACACCCTGGACGCCGGCCGCGTCGCCAGCGGCGAGATCCCCTACCTGCCGCTGATCCTGAAGCGGCACGGCTACGCGACCGGCGGCGCGGTGTCGGCCTTCGTGCTGCAGGGCAAGACCGGCCTGGCGAACGGCTTCGATTTCTACGACGACGCGATCGAGTTCCGCACCGGCACCGGGCTCGGCGGCCTGCAGCGGCCGGGAGGCGAGACCCTGCGCCTGGCGCTGCCGTGGCTGCGCGCCGCCGCGGCGGCGCCGCCGCGGCCGTTCTTCCTCTTCTTCCACATCTACGAGCCGCACACCCCCTACGACCCGCCGGAGCCCTACGCCTCGCGGTACCCGCTCAAGTACGACGGCGAGATCGCCACCGCCGACGCCATCGTCGGCGAGCTGCTCGCCGAGCTCAGGCGCCTCGGCGCCTACGACCGGGCAATCGTGGTGCTGCTCTCGGACCATGGCGAGGGGCTGGGCGATCACGGCGAGGACGAGCACGGCGTGCTGCTCTACGACGAGGCCATCCACGTGCCGCTGCTGCTCAAGCTGCCCGGCGGGCGCCTCGGCGGCCGCACCGCCGGCGCGCCGGTCGCGCTCACCGACGTGGCGCCCACCCTGCTGGCGCTGCTCGGCATGCCGGTGCCGCCGCAGATGCGCGGCGCCTCGCTGCTGGCGCAGCTCGCGGAGCGGCGGGAGCAGCCGGAGCGACGGGTCTACTCGGAGACCTTCTATCCGCGCCTGCACTTCGGCTGGAGCGACCTGGCCTCGCTGACCGACCGGCGCTATCAGTACATCGACGGACCCGACCCCGAGCTCTACGACCTCGAGCGCGACCCGCACGAGACCCGCAACCTGCTGCGCGAGGAGCGCCGGATCGACGGCGAGATGCGCCGCGAGCTGGCCGGCTACGACCGCCGCCTGGCGCCGCCGGCGGCGGTGGACGCCGAGACCCGGGCGGCGATGGCGGCGCTGGGCTACGTCGGGCATACCGGTGCTGCCGCCGCCGGCGGCGGCCCCCTGCCCGATCCCAAGCGCCACCTCGGCGCGCTCAAGGACCTCAAGCAGGGTTTCGCGGCGATGGCCCGCCGCGACGACCACGGGGCCGCCGCCATCTTCGCGCGCGCGCTCGCCGGCAACCCGCGGATGACCGAGGCCTGGGAGTTCCTGGGCCGGACGCGCGAGAGGCTCGGCGACCCGCGCGGCGCGCTGGCCGCCTATGCCCAGGCGCTGCGCCTCGATCCGGGCTCGGCGCCGGTGGCGATGGCGGCCGCGTCGGTCTATTTCGACCAGGGGCAGCTCGACCAGGCGGCGGTCCACGCCCGCATGGCGGCGGCCGCCAACCCCTCCAACGCTCACGACCTGCTGGCGCAGATCGCCCTGCGCCGCGGCCGGCTCGAGGACGCCGAGCGCGAGGCGCGCGAGGCCCAGGGCGACCAGGGGCGGCGGATCCGGCCGCGGATCACTCTCGCCGAGGTGTTGCATGCCCGCCGCCGCTACGACGAAGCGCTGGCGCAGGTGCGGCAGGCGGAGCAGGCCTACGCCGAGCGGACCGCGCCGGATCCGGAGCTCATCCGGGGCCTGGCGCTGATCCGCGGCAAGATCCTCGCCGACCTGGGCGACGCCGCCGGCGCCGAGGCGGCGTTCCGGCAGGAGATCCAGCGCTTCCCCGACGACCTGCGCGCCTATCCCAACCTCGCCATCCTGTATGCGCTGACCGGGCGTCCGGCAGCGGCCCGCGACACCCTGCAACACATGGTCGCCGACCACCCTTCCGCCGCCGCCTACGCCGAGGCGGTGAAGGCGCTGCGGGTGCTGGCCGATCCCGGCGGCGCCGCCGCGGTGCTGCGCCTGGCGCTGCGCAAGTATCCCGGCGATCCGGCGCTGGCCGCGCTGGCGGGCCGCTGACCGATGGGCGTCGACGATCGGCGGCGCCGGCCAGGACCCGCGCCGCGGTGGCGGCAGGTGGCACCGGCGCTGGCCGCGCTGGCGGTGCTGGCAGGCGTGGCGGTGGCCTGGGCGCTGGCGGCTGCCGCCTGTCGCGGCGCCCCGGGCGGGCCGGCGGCCCTGGCGGCGCGGGTCGACGCGGTCTTCGGGCGCTTCCGCGGCGGGGGCGCCCCCTCGCCCGGCTGCGCCGTGGCGGTGGTCGAGGACGGCCGCGTGGTGCTCGCCAAGGGGTACGGCTTCGCCGACCTCCGGCGCCGGCTGCCGATCACGCCGCGCACGCTGTTCGACATCGCTTCGGCGTCGAAGCAGTTCACCGCCGCCAGCGTGCTGCTGCTCGCCGCCCGCGGCCGGCTGTCGCTCGACGACGACGTCCGCAGGTACCTGCCGGAGCTGCCGCGCCACGGCGCCGCCATCACCCTGCGCCAGCTGCTCCATCACACCAGCGGCCTGCCGAACTACATCGACCTGCTGGTGAAGGCCGGCAAGCGCTACGAGGAGGTGACCACCGACGACGACGCGCTGGCGGCGCTCGCCGGCGCGCCCGAGCTGCTGTTCCCGTCCGGCACCGCGTTCCGCTACAACGACACCGGTTACTTCCTGCTGTCGCTGGTGGTCAAGCGGGTGACCGGCGAGAGCCTGCGCCAGTTCGCCGCCGAGAACCTGTTCGCGCCGCTGGGCATGACCGACACCCGCATCGTCGACGACCTGACCCGCCCGGTGGCGGGGCGCGCCGTGCCCTACGCGCCCGCCGCCGGCGGCTTCGAGCCCGAGCAGACCGCCTGGGAGCAGACCGGCGACGGCGGCGTCAACTCCAACGTCCTCGATCTCGCGAAATGGGAGGCCTGGCTGGATGATGGCGCGAGCGGCAGCAGCGGCGCGGCCGGCGCCAGCGGCACGGGTGGAGCGGCCGGACCTGCCGGCGCCGCCGGCGGCAGCTCCCTCGCCGCTGCCATGACCACCCCGGGGACGCTCGCCGACGGTCAGCCGCTGGCCTACGGTGCCGGCCTGTTCCTCGATCGCTTCCACGGCCTGCGGCGGGTGCATCACCCCGGCAGCTGGCGCGGCTTCGGCGCCGAGACGATGCGCCTGCCGGACCGTCACCTCGCGGTCATCACCCTGTGCAACGCCAGCGACGCCGATCCCGAGGGCCTCGCCGAGCAGGTCGCCGAGCTGTGCCTCGACGCCGGGCGGTAGGAGGCGCCTGAGCGAGAGAGCGCGTCGGGTCGCCATTCACGAGCCCTGCCTTTTTCAGTGTGCTGAGAGCAATTTGGCAACCAACCGCCCGTGTAATACGATCCGAAGCGGGATGGGCTGTTCGCCGTTTGATCCAACGGCCCGAGGCTTCCGAGATGCTCACGCGACTCCGCGTTCAGGGTTTCAAGAACCTTCTCGACCTCGACATCCGATTCGGGCCATTCAATTGCGTCGCGGGGCCGAATGGCGCCGGCAAGTCAAACCTGTTCGATGCCATCCATTTCCTTTCCCTGCTTACCCAGTATTCGATCATGGAGTCGGTTCGCCTATTGCGCGAGACCCGCGGAAAAGCGCCCAATCCTCGCTCATTGTTCACGACTTTCGGAGACTTCCGCTCTCCGGAAATGCGCTTCACCACGGACCTGATCGTCGATCGAGCCGTGCAAGACCAGTTCGGGTCGCCAGCCAAGGCATCGATCTCGACCTTGCGCTACGAGGTGGCGTTCCGATTGGCGAAGGACGACGGCGTCGAGCGCTTGGAGCTGGCGGCGGAGTCCCTGGTGCCGTTGACTCAAGAGAGGGCGCGCCACGATCTTGGCTTCCCGGCGCGCCCGGCCTTCAAGGACTCGGTGATCGAAGGCAGGCGATCGGCGCCGTTCATCTCGACCTCCGGGACCTCGATTCCCGAGATCAAGGTGCATCAGGAAGGGCACGACGGGAGGACTTTCTGCCGACGCCCGATTCATCGATCCGCGAGGCGCCAACGTGCCTGCCGCCATCGAACGGCTGCGCAAGCGGGAACACCGAAAAGACGAGGTTTACAGCGAGCTGTCCAATCGCCTCGCCGAGTTGATCGAGGATGTCCGGGAGCTAAGGGTGAGCGACGACGAGAGAACGGAGACCCTTACGCTCGAGGTGACTGGCCGTGATGGCGTCCGCCACCCCGCAAGCTCGCTTTCCGACGGATCCTTGCGCTTCCTCGTGCTGGCCGCACTGGCCATCGACGCCGAGGCGGAACGGTTGATCTGCTTGGAAGAGCCGGAGAACGGCATCCATCCGGAGCGCATTCCTGCGATGGTCCGCCTCCTCCGCGATATCGCGACCGACCCTCGCTTTGCGGTTGGTCCGGACAACCCCTTCCGCCAGGTGATCGTGAACACTCATTCTCCCGCCGTTATTGGCTGCCTTGACAGCGATGAGCTCGTGTACCTGGATCAACAACAGGTCACCCAGCCAGGTGGAGTCGGTAGGGTGGCTCTGGTGAGGGTGCCTGACGGCGGATGGCGGGCGAAAAGCTCTGCACCCAGCGCTGTCATGCCACTGACGCCGGGCCAGCTCAGCCCCTACCGGTGCACGCCGGATGGCCAAATTCTGATGCCACTTCAAACCGGGCAGACTTGACCAACCAACCCTTCCGGTTCACGCTCCTTGCGGACGGAGCCAGCGACCGCAGCTTGATTCCGATCCTCGATTGGACCCTGGCGGCGATTCCAGGCCTCGCGTCGTGCGGCACCGTTGCGCAGGTGGCCGACCTGGGGGTAATCGCCCCGGCTGTTCGCAGTCTGACGGATCGCCTGAGGCATGCCCTCACGTACTTCCCGTGCGACGTGCTTTTCGTTCATCGTGGCGAGAGAGTTCAGTGGGTCGCCGCGCTCATCGAGGATTTTTCTCCTCTCCGGCGCCTCGCCGCGTTCGCACAGTTCGAGAAGACGGTGCGGGGCACCATCTCCGGCCTTCTCACTGGCTCCTGAGAACTCCGGCGATCGATCGGCCAAGGGCTCGCGACCTACGTCGTATTACCGCCATTCCATGCGCTGCCGCCCGGCCGTAACCTGCCGCCGCCGGTGGTGGTATGGGTCTGCGTGTTGGCGATGATGAGCGACAGCGAGGCGGCGGCCTCCGACGGCGAGCTGATGGCGGCGGTGCGCGATGGCGACCTCGCCCAGCTGGGAGTGCTCTTCGACCGCCACCACGTCGGGCTGTTCAACTTCTTCCTGCGCCTGACCGGCAATCGCCATCTCAGCGAAGACCTGGTGCAGGAAGCCTTCATCCGCATCCTCAAGTACCGCAAGACCTTTCGCCCGCCGGGGGACTTCCGGCCCTGGCTCTACCGGCTGGCACGCAACGCCGCCGCCGCTCATTTCCGCAAGCACGGCCGCGACCGGCTGCCGCCGGGCGAGCCCGAGGAGCGGACCTGCGCCAGCCCGCTGGCGCTCGCCGAGATGGAGCGGGCGGAAAACGCCCGCCTGCTGCGCGCCGCGCTGCTGCGCCTGCCCTACGAGCGCCGCGAGGTGCTGCTGCTGAGCCGCTTCGGCGAGCTGCGCTACGAGCAGATCGCCGAGCTCCTGGGATGCACCACCGGCGCCGTCAAGCTGCGCGTGCACCGGGCCGTACGCCAGCTGCGCGAGATCTTCGACGGCCTGGCGGGGAGGACGTCCTCATGACCTGCAACCGCGCCCACGAGCTGCTCGCCGAGTCGCTGGCGGCACCGCTGCCCGGCGCCGCCGCGGCCGAGCTGGCCGCCCACCTCGCCGCCTGCGACGCCTGCCGTGCCGAGGCGGCGGCCCTGCGCCGCATCTGGGAAGAGCTCAAGCGCCTGCCCGAGGAGATCCCCGGCGAGGAGATGCGCCAGCGCTTCGCTGCCAACCTCGAGCCCTGGCTCGCCGCCGAGGCGGCGGCGCGCAGGAGCGGACACGCCGGCCTGAGCGGCGGGACCCGGCGAGCGCTCGCACGGCTGGGCGGCGCGCTGGAAGGCTGGCTCGAGCGCTGGCTGCCGCGGCGGCCGCTGGCGCAGGCAGGCCTGGCGGCGGCGACGCTCGTGCTGGGAGTGCTGATCGGTGGCTCGGGCCGCGGCTTCGGCGGGTGGCCCGAAAAGGGCGGCAGCCCGGCGGTGCCCGCGGTATCGGCGGTATCGGCGACATCGGCGACATCGGCGACATCGGCGACTGCGCCTACCTTGGCGGCGCCGGCGGCCCAGATCGGCGAGCTCCGCGACGAGGTGCGCTCGCTGTCGCGGCTCGTCACCCTGTCGCTGCTCAAGCAGGATTCGGCCAGCGAGCGGCTGCGCGGCGTCAGCTTCGGCCGCCAGGCCGGCGGCGGCGACGACGACGTGCTGCTGGCGCTGCTCGACACCTTGCGTCACGATCCCGACGTCAACGTGCGCCTGGCCGCGGTGGATGCCCTGGCGCCGGCCCTGGCGCGGCCGGCGCTGCGCGACCAGATGCTGCAACAGGTGGCCTCCCAGCCGTCGCCGATGGTGCAGATCGCGCTCATCGACCTGCTGCTGCGCCGCGACCGCGACGGTTCCCGGAGCCGGCTGCAGGAGCTGGCCGCCAGCCCCGGGCTGGACGCGACGGTGCGCGACTACCTGCGGTCCCGGCTGCGCCGGCTCAGCTGAACCGGCAGCGCACGATCCATCCGGCGAACCGCCCCGGCAACCGTGAACCAGCCCTCGATCCCAGCAACGCCCAGGAGACCAGCATGAAGCCGCTCACCACCATCCTGTTCCTGATCCTCGCGGCCCTCGTGCCGCCCGCCGCCGCCAAGGCGCAGCCGATCTCGGTGCCGCTCACCGATCCGGCGCGCCCGGCCACGCTCAAGGTCTCGACGCTCAACGGCGCGATCAGCGTCGAGGGCTACGCCGGCCGCGAGATCCTGATCGAGCCAGGCCGCGGCGAGGAGGCGGCGGGCGCCCCGCGGCGCGGCGCCGAAGGCATGCGGCGCATCCCCAACCGCTCCTCCGGCCTGTCGGTGGACGAGGACGCCAACGTCGTCCGGGTGGAGGTCAGGAACCCGGACCGGGGCGGCGACCTCCACATCCAGGTGCCGTTCCACACCTCCCTGCATCTGTCCGCGGTCAACGGCGGCGGGATCCGGGTCAGCGGCGTCGAGGGCGAGATCGAGGTGAGCCACGTCAACGGCAGCATCGACGTCCGCGACGTCGCCGGCTCGGTGGTGGCGCATACCACCAACGGCAACGTGAAGGTGGCGCTGAAGCGGGTGGCGCCCAACCAGCCGATGGCCTTCAGCACCCTCAACGGCGACGTCGACGTCACCTTCCCGGCCGATCTCAAGGCCAGCGTGCGCATCCGCTCGGAGCACGGCGAGGTCTATTCCGACTTCGATCTCGGCGCCCGCGGTCACGCCATCGCCAGCGAGACGCGCCCACACGGCAGGCGCCATCTCGAGGTCGAGCAGGAGACCCAGGGCACCATCGGCGGCGGCGGCCCCGAGATGCTGTTCAAGACCTTCAACGGCGACGTCTTCATCCGCCGCGCCGGGGGCTGACGGCCCGACCGGGCGCGACGGCAGAGCCCTGGCAGGTCCAGTCCGGCGGTCCGGCCCGGGATCTCGCCAGGCGAATAACTTTCAACTACACTGAACTCCTTAGCGTTGCAAGCTGGCGGGAGCGTTCACGGGTGAACCTCAGGCGCGCGCCGCGGCTGGACCAGGTGGCATTGCCAAGGAGGCGCGGTGGTCGCGCAAGCTCGTCGCAAGAGGCCAGGCCCTCGCGCCTCGGCGCCGTCAGCCGGCGCTGGGCGGTTCGTCGAACCACTGCGTGTAGTCGGCCAGCGCCGCGCGCTCCGGGACGTAGCCGTTGACCGGCGCCGCGAGGTCCGGGTAGCCGACCGCCATGCCGCAGACGATCAGACGGTCGGCGCCGAAACCCAGCTGCTCGCGGACGACGTCGCCGTAACCGGCGACGCTGGCCTGCGGGCAGCTGCCGAGGCCGCAGGCGACCAACCCGAGCATGACGTTCTGCGCAAAGCAACCCAGCTCGAAGAAAGTGCCCGGCGCCGCGTCGGCGGCGAGATGGAAGATCAGCTCGACCGGCGCACCGTGGAACAGGAAGTTCTGCCGCAGATGGGCGCGCCGGCCCGCGGCGTCGTCGCGGGCGATGCCCTTGACGAGCAGCAGGCCGGCGGCGGCCGCCGCCGCACGCCGCTCGAACACCTCCGGCAACGCCGCCGCCCGGCCCAGGTAATCGAGCCGCGGCTCGACCCCGCCGTCGAACGCCTCGCACAGCCGCCGCGACAGGGAGTCTCGCGCCGCGCCGCGCAGGACCGCGACCTGCCAGGGCTGGCCGTTGCGGGTCGACGGGGCGTTCGCGGCCGCCGCCAGGACGGCCGCGAGCGTCGCCCGCGGCACCGGCCGGCGCAGGAACGCCCGCTGGCAGTGCCGCGCCGTGATGACCGACAGGAGCTCGTTCTGCATCGCCTTCCGGCCGCGGCGCGGGCCACCGTGGAGGGACCTGGCCGCGGGCCGCATTCTACAGCCCGCAATCGGCGCGAGGGCGGTGGCGCCGCGGCCGCGGTCGATGCGGGGGGCGTCGATGCCTGAGCCCGCCGCGGCCGCGCTCGTCGCCGTCCTCACCGCGCCGCCCGCCGCCGACGGCCGGGAGCTGCGGGCGCTGCCGCCGGCCGTCAGCTGTCTGGAGGTGCGCGCCGATCGGCTCGGCGACCTCGACCCGGACTGGCTGCGCGACCACTTCGCCGGCGAGCTGCTGTACACGCTGCGCAGCGCCGCGGAGGGGGGAGACTTCGCCGGCTCCCGCGAGCAGCGGCGGTCGCGCCTGATGGCGGCGGCGGCGCGCTACGACCTGGTCGATCTCGAGGGCGCGCGCGACCTCGACCAGGAGCTGCTCTCCCGTTTGCCCGCCTCGCGCCGGGTGCTCTCGTGGCACGGCGGCGCCGCCACCGCCGCCGACGCCACCGAGCTGGCGCGACGGTTCGACGAGCTGGCTGGGACCGCCGCGCGCCTCTATCGGCTCGGCGTCAGCGCCCGGGACGCGGCCGACGCCCTGGCGCCGCTCGCCATGCTGGCGGCGCTGCGCCGCCCGGACGTCACCGCCATCGCCACCGGCCCGGCCGGCTCCTGGAGCCGCCTGCTGGCGGCGCTGCTCGGCGCCCCCATCGCCTTCGGCGCCGTGGCGGATGGCGTCCACGGCACCGACGGCGACGGGGCCTTCACCGCGGCGCGACTGGTCAGCGACTTCGGCCTTCCCGGCCTGCCGCGGGTGAACCGGCTGTTCGGCATCGTCGGCCCGGCGGTGGGCCGCTCGCTCTCGCCGCGCCTGCACAACGACGCCTATCGCCGGCTCGGGTTGCCGGCGCTCTACGTGCCTTTCCAGGTCGAGGACCTGCGGGCCTTCCTGGAGGCGGTGGAAGCCGGCCTCGAAGCGCTCGGCATGCCGCTGTGCGGGCTCACCGTCACCGCCCCGTACAAGGAGTCGGCGCTTGGCGTGGCCGACACCGTGACGCCGCTCGCCCGGCGCGCCGGCGCCGCGAACACCATGCTGCGGCACGGCGGCGCCTGGCAGGCCGATACCGCCGACGCCCTGGGGGTGGTGGCGGCGCTCGGCGCGAGCCGCATCGCGGTCGCCGGCCGCCAGGCGGCGGTGGTCGGCTGCGGCGGCGCCGGCAGGGCGGCCGCGGCCGGCCTGCAACAGGCGGGAGCCAGCGTCACCCTGGTCAATCGCGGCCAGGAGCGTGGCGAGCATGCCGCGCGCCTGCTGGGCCTGCCCTTCGTGCCGCTCGCCGGCTTCACGCCGCGCGGCTACGCGCTGGTGGTCAACGCCACCTCGTGCACCGGCGCCGGCGACGACTGGCCCTTCCTGCCCGAGGAGCTCGATCCCGACTCCGTGCTGGTCGATCTGCCCTACGCCTCCGGGCCGACGCCGCTGGCCGCGGCCACCGCGGCCCGCGGACGCACCACCATCGACGGCCGGGAGGTGCTGCTGGTGGAGGCGCAGCACCAGTTCGAGCTGATGACCGGGCAGCGCATGGCCGCCGGGCCGGCCCGCGCCCTGATCGAGCCGGGAGGCGTTTCCTTCCATGCTACGATCGATTCGTATCGCATGAACCAGCCTCCGGACCGCCCGGGCCCGGCACTCGGGTGAGCCCGGCTTCAAGGAGGGCGCGAAAAGATGCCAGAGCTGCAATCGGTGCGGGCTGACGACCGCCTCGGAGGTGCGCCGCCGGCCGGCGGGATCGACGTCTCGCCGCTGCTTGGCACCTGGTGGGCGACCGACAAGGCGACCGAGAGCGTCGTCAGGCTCGAGCTGGCCGAGCGCGCCGGCAGCTTCGTGGTGCACGCTTTCGGCGCCTGCGCCCCGGCGCCCTGCGACTGGGGCGAGCGGCCAGCGGTGGCCTACACCGCGGCCGTCGGCGTGCGCGCCGCGATGGCGTTCAGCGCGGTCTTCGACTTCGGGTTCATGGAGACCCTGCTCGCCGCCTACATGAAGGGCGGCATCCTGGTGCTCGACACCTTCAACACCTTCAAGGACGGCAGCGGCCGCGCCAACTACTTCACCCGCGAGTTCTTCCACCGCTAGCCCCGCTGCTAGCGTCGCTGCCGCTGGTCCCGCCGCCCTGCCGCCCCGCCGCCCCGCCAATCACCGCCGCCACCGCCATCGCCATGTCACCACCGCCCCTGCGCCTGACCCGTGCCAGCGACGCTCCGCGGCACACGGCTCCGAGCTCCGCGGCTCCGACCATCGACCCGGCGCCGCTGCTGGGGACCTGGGTGAGCTTCGACGCGGCGACCGGCGGCATCGTCCGGGTGGTCATCGGGCAGAGCGGCGGCCACCTGGCCGTGCGCGCCTTCGGCGGCGGCTCGCCGGCACCCCGTGACTGGGGCGAGGTGAGAGGCGACGCCTTCGCCGGCGGTATCGAGGAGCCGGAGGGGCCGGAGAGGCCGGAGGGGCCGCAGAGCGCGGAGGGGGCGGCGAGCGCGGGTGGCGCGGAGGGCGCGCCGGCCGTCGGCTTCACCGCCCGTTACGATTTCGGCTTCCTCGACACGTTGCTGGCTGCCTACCTCAACCGGCGGCTGCTGGTGGTGGACAGCTACAACGTCTTTCGCGACGGCAGCGGCCGTTCGAGCTACTTCAGCCGCGACCATTTCCACCTGCCGGCGGCGTCGGCGGAGTCGCTGTTCCGGGCATGAGCGCCGGCCTCGACCTCGAACGGCAAGCCCTGATCGAGCGCGTCGGCGAGCTGGCGCGCGAGAAGCTCGCGCCGCGGGCGGCGGAATACGACCGCACGGCGACCTTCCCCGCCGAGGACTTCGACGACCTGTTCGCGGCCGGCCTGCTGGCGGCGGTGGTGCCGGAGCAGCACGGCGGCCTCGGGCTCGGACCGCTGCGCGGCGACGCCTATACCCTGTGGATGATGACCAAGCAGCTGGCCAAGGCCGACCTGTCGCTGGCGCGCTGCTGGGAAGGGCACGCCAACTCGCTGGTGCTGATCGACGCCCTGGGCAGCGAGGAGCAGCGGCAGCGGTGGTTCGCGGGCGTGGTCGGGCGAGGCGAGAAGTGGGTCGCCTGGAGCGGCGAGCCGCAGGCTCCGGCCCCCGGCGAAACCGCCCGCTTCGGCACCCGGGTCGCGGCGGTTCCGGGCGGCTGGGAGGTGGACGGCAGCAAGGCGTTCTCGACCAGCGCCGGCGGTGCGCAATGGGCGATCCTGCTGGTCAACACCGGCGGGCCAGGCGGGGCGCGCCATGCCGCCTCGCCCGAGACGCTGCTGCTGCTCGCCTGCGACCTCGCGGACCCGAGCATCGAGATCGACCGCTCCTGGTGGGACCCGATCGGGATGCGCGCCACGGTCAGCCACCTCGTCCGCTTCCACCGCACCTTCATCCCGGAAGCGCAGCGCATCGGCGATCCCGGCTGCTACCTCCGCGACGGCTGGCAGACCGCCTTCATCCCGCATTACGCCGCCAGCTTCCTGGGCGCCGCCGAGGCGGCCTACGAGTACGCGCTGCACTACCTGAAGTCCCAGCACAAGGGGAGCGACCCCTACGTGCAGCAACGTGTCGCCACCATGTCGATCCACGTCGAGACCGCGCATCTCTGGCTGCGCCACGTCGCCGGGCTGTGGGACGACGGGCGCCGCGAGGAGGCCCAGCTGGCCGGCAGCCGCGCCCGCCACCTGATCGAGCACCTGGCGGAAGAGACGGTGGGCCATGCGATCCGCGCCTGCGGTGCGCGCCTGTTGCTGCGGCCCAGCCCGGTCGAGAGGATCTATCGCGACCTGACGCTCTACCTGCGCCACGACAACGACGATCACATCTTGGCGACGATCGGCAAGTCGCTGCTCGGGCAGGACTTCGATCCGTCGTTCTACAAGCCCTGAGAGCGGGCGGGAGCCGGGGCGGCGGCGGCGGCCTCGGGGGTGGCGGCCTCGGGGGCGGCCTCGAGCTGCCGGACGCGCGGCACCACCTCGGCGCCAAAGGTGCGCATCTCCCGCTCGTCGGGCCAGCCGGAGAAGAGGAAGTGGCTGATGCCGGCGTCGCCCAGCTCGAGCAGCGCCCCGGCGACGTCCGCGGCCGAACCCACCACGCACATCTCGCCGAGGAACGGCACCAGCCCGGTCCACAGCCAGGGCGTCAACCAGCTCGATTCGCCCCCTTCGGCCAACGCCAGGGTCGAGCGGAAAGCAACCGAGTCGGTCTTGCCGACGAACTCCTTGCGCGTGGTGCCCGCCTTCTCCCTGGCGATCGCGAGCAGGCTGGCGGCATCCGCCCGGGCCTCCTCGCGCGTCGGCCGGATGAGCAGCGCGAGGCGCAATCCGACCGCGGTGCCGCGCTCGACGATCGGCAGCACGCGAGGCCGCAGTTTCTCCGGCGTATCGGGGTAGCGCAGCAGGACGTCGGCGTGGTCGACCGCCACCGCTTCGGCCTGCGGCGAGTTGCCGCTCAGATAGATCTCCGGCGCCGTGCGCCGCGACGAGACGAAGGGGGTGCCGAGACGGCCTTTCTCGATCTGGTAGTAGCGGCCGTGATGCTCCACCTCGCCCTGCCGGCGCCAGAACGCCCCGCAGACGGCGAGGAACTCGCGGGTGCGCTCGTAGCGCTCGTCGTGGGGCAGGAAATCGCCGTAGTAGCCGTGCTCGTGCGGCGAGTGGCCGGCGACGATGTTGACCGAGATCCTGCCGCCGGTCAGCGCCGCCACCGTGTTGACCTGCTGGACGAAGAGCGCCGGCGACAGCACGCCGGAGCGGCAGGCGACCATCAGCGTGACGCTCTCGGTGGCGGCGCCGATCGCGCTCGCCAGCACGATCGGGTCGGGACGGGCGAAGCTGAAGGCGAGCAGCAGCGACTCGACGCCGCTCTGCTCGGCCAGGCGGCAGAGCGCGATCTGCGCCGCCAGGTCGGGGACGCCGGACTGCGCCGACGGCGCCTGGGTCTTGCGCCAGGGGTCTCCCGCCTGGGAAAGGCTCCAGTGGAATCTCAGGGCCATGTCGCGCTCCGCGTGTGTTACCCTCGATTATAGTACTTGGGAATTTGCCTCAGCGCGTCTCATCCACGGCCACGGCCTGCTGGTGGCCGGCGGCGCCGGCGGCCGGTGGGAGAATGAGCCTATGGCAGGCGGCGGCAACGGCGGCGGCGCCGGCAAGAGCGGCGGCGGCGCTGGCAACAGCGACGGCGGCGCTGGCAACGGCGGCACCGGCAGCAGCGCGGCGGGCGGGCTGCGTTTTCACTGGCGGCTGCCGCTGGCTGGCGAGGAACCGGCCGCGGCGGGCGCCGCTCCGGGCTCTCCGGGCTCTACGGCCGCTTCGGCCGCGGCGGGGGCGGGATCCCAGGCCGCGCTGCGGGCCGCGGCAGGGCTGGCCGCCCCACCGGGAACGCCGGCGCGCGCGCTGCCGGACTTCGCGTCGCACCTCGAGTTCTGCCGGCTGGCGGAAGAGCATGGCATCGATTCCTTGCTCATGGCCTGCGGTTTCTACATGCCCGATCCGGTGCCGCTGGTGGCGGCTCTCGGCACCGCCACCCGGCGCATCCGTTTCATGCTCGCCTACCGTTCGGGGCTGATCTCGCCGACCGCCTTCGTGCAGCAGGTGAACACCCTGGCCGCGATCACCGGCGGCCGGGTCTGTCTCAACATGGTGGTCGGCCACTCCCAGGAGGAGCAGCGTTCCTACGGCGATTTCCTCGCGCACGACGAGCGCTACCAGCGCTCGGACGAGTTCCTGGCGATCTGCCGCGCCTTCTGGAACGGCGCGCAGCCGGTCGATTTCGCCGGCACCTATTTCCGCATCGAGGGCGGCAGGCTGGCGACGCCCTTCGTCTGCGCCGAGCGGCAGGCGCCGGAGATCTATCTGGGTGGCGGCTCGCCGCTCGCCCGCGACATCGCGGCGCGCCACGCCGACTGCTGGCTGCGGCTGGGCGACGCGCCGGCGGCGTTGCGCGAGGAGGTCGCGGCCATGCGCGCCCAGGGCGTGGAGGTCGGCGTCCGCCTGTCGCTGATCGCGCGGCCGACCCGCGAGGAGGCGGTGGCCGCCGCCGGCGCGCTGCTCGGGGCGGGTGACGCGGGCTGGGTGAGCCAGGTGTTCGTCAGCGGCAGCGACTCGCAATCGATGCGCGCCGCGTTCGCGCGCGCGGCGGACGCGTCGCAGTGGCCGACCTCCTACCTGTGGACCGGCGCGGTGGCCAGCCGCGGCGCCTCCGCGGTCTGCCTGGTGGGGACGCCGGCGGAGATCGCCGACGGCATCCTGGAGTTCCGCCGGATCGGGGTGTCGCAGATCATTCTGTCGAGCTGGTCGAACCACGAAGCGGTCGCCTATTTCGGCAGGGAGATCCTGCCGCTGGTGCGGGCCAGGGAGCGCGAGCTGGCCGGCAAGGCGGCGGCGGGCCCTAAATGAGTCTCGGATACGGCTCTGTGCAAGCCCGGCCGGGCCGGGAGCGCCCGATCCCCGAGGGCCGCGACCAAGGGTTCGTTGTGGGTCAGTGCCGCGATCGAGCCTGGTTGCCTCACCCGGTTGAGTCGCGGTCCTCGGGGTCGGGCGCCCCCGGCCCTCCATTCCCTGCACGCAGCGATGTGGGTCGTTGCTTGGGGCCGGTGCCTAATGGTTCGAGGTGGGCCACGTTTCCGAAGGTGCGACACCGGGGGACAGCCCGGCCTCCAGGCAGCGGCTCGAAGACCACTGTGCTCACCGAGGCCGGCGGCAGGGAAAAACCGGCCCAGACCAGCGGCGGCGGGATCGCCAGCAGGTGAGCCAGCCAGGTCAGGGCAAAGCCGGCATGG
>DATGHG010000378.1:0-2412 GCA_035308185.1 Thermoanaerobaculia bacterium
CGGCACCGGCCCCGGCGGGCAGCTCGGGCAGTTCGCGCTCGGACAGCTGATCAGGTTCACCGTGTAGCTCGACGGCGTGCCGCACCGCACGCTGCCGGTCACCGTCACCGTCCCAAAGTCCGCTTGCAGCTCCTCGCCGGCATAGCCGCACTCGCCCAGCAGCGAGTTGGCGCTGGTCAGCAGATCGACCTCCTCGAAGCTGTAGCCGAAGTTGAAGAAGGTCGAGTTGACGTGGTTGCCCGGAAACTGCATGCCGATGGTGACGGTGATGCCGCAGGTCGTCGTGGTGGGATTGCATCCGGGGTCGACCGCGTAGGTCGGTCCCGAGGTCACCACCGGCGTCTGGCAGACGAAGCCGGAGCACTGCGCCGGGTTCAGGCCGTCGTTGCCGCCCGCGCCGTAGGTGATGTTCGAGCCCTGGCACACCGCCCCCTGGGCGAGCAAGGCCGCGCCGCCGCCGAGCCAGGCGGCGCCGGCCGCCATCAGCACCCACCAGGCAAGGCCGGCGCGCCAAGCCTGACCGACGCCGCTACGCGCGATCGGCCGACGCCCACCCATCCAGCACTGACGGCGACGACCTCTTTGCCGGGTCCCGCCCAGGCTACCGCTCACTGGAAGTATCCGTTGACGTCGATCAGGAAGTGGACCGTGCCGGCCGGGCTCAGGACCGCCAGCACGTTGAGGCTGCCGTCGCCGTTGCGCGACAGGCCCAGCACCGCGTTGTTGGCGATGACCGCGCCGGCGGCGAAGCTGATGTAGTTGGTCGGCGGCGCTGCCGCGTCGCCCGGATAGGCCACCAGCCCGCCGGCGCCCCCCGGCACCACCGCCGTGGCGTTGATCGACAGCGCCTTGGCGGTCTCCGGCACGCCGCAGGCCGAGGCCAGCAGCGGGAAGTTGCGCACCCTGCCGCTCGCCAGGGCCGGGCCGCCAAACGGACCGGCGGCGTTGCGGGTATCGACCATGCGGCAGGGGAAGACGCTGTAGAACTCGAGCGCCGGCAGCGTCGCCGCCCGAGCGGTGATCACCGCCGCGTCCGCGGCCGGCGTCTGGCTCTGCCAGGCCATCAGCAGGCTGCCACCGGCGCTCAGCCCGACGCCGGCCAGCGACTGGTCGCCCGCCACGGTCGTGTTGAGCTGCACCTTGCCGCCCTGCGGCTGCTCGAGGGCGTTGAACTGCTGGGCGAGGACCGCGGCGCCGCTGCCGTCCTGGCTCAGGCTGTCCCACACCGCCACGAACTCGCCCAGCGCATTGGTCGCCACCGCCGGGTCGTGCTGGGGGCCGGTCGGCGAGGCGTCGACCGCCTGCTGTCCCGACAGCGCCGTGCCGGCGGCGTTGAACCGCCGGGTGAGCACCACGCTGCCACCGGCGGTCAGGTTCTCCCACGCCACCACGAAATTGCCGGACGGATCGCTCGCGATTCGCGGCTGGGCGTGGGCGCCGGTCGCCGGTGCGTTGATCGCCAACTCGGCCGACAGCGCGTTGCCGGCGCCATCGAAGGCGCGGCCTTCGATCCCCGAGGCACCGCTGCCGGCGCCGTCCTGGCCCTCGCTCTGCCAGACCACCTCGAAGCGCTCCGCCGCCTCTGCCGCCGAGGGCGGCAGGTAGGCCACCGCCGGCGAGTGCTGCGCCCCGGCGGTCGTCTGGTTGATCCCGACCACGCCGCTCGCCGCGGCGCCGCCGGCCGCGAAGGGCCGGCCGAGCACGCCCCAGCTGCTGCCGTCCTCGCCGCCGTTCTGCCAGACCACGAAGAACCGGCCGTCCGGCGCCATCGCCACCGCCGGCGCCTGGTCGTCGCTGGCGCTCGGGCTGTTGACCTGGAAGACCGCCCCCTCGGGCTGGCCGGCGCTGGTGAAGAGCTGGCCGAAGATGCCGTGGACACCGCCGCTCTCCTCGTTGCTCTGCCAGACGATCACGAAGTCGCCCGCGGCGTCGGCCGCCGCCGCCGGGAACTGCCGGCAAAAGGCGCTGCTCGGGCCGCTGACCTGCAGGAGCGGCCCGACCGCGGCGCTGCCGGCCTGATAGCGCTGGGCCAGGACGTCCCAGCCGCCGGTCGTGGCGGACTGCTCCTGCCAGGCCACCACATAGTCGCCGGCCGGCAGCCAGGCCACCACCGGCGCTCCCTGGTAGGCCGAAGCGGTCGTCGTCGTGGTGACCGCGATCTCCGCACCGGCCGGCGTGATCTGCGCCAGACCCCCGGCAGCGCCGAACCAGGCGCCACCCAGGATCACCCACCCCAGCCGCTTCGGAAAAGCCCGCATCCGCACGACCTCCCATGACCCGCCCGGACCCGTGCCCCAACTTTCACCGATGCTGAGCAAGACTATATAGCAGTGCTTGCGCGAAAGTGCACGAAGGGGAAGCCGCTCCGGCCAGGCTCCGCCCCGGCACCTCCCCCCCCCCCCCCCCCCCCCC
>DATGHG010000379.1:0-5447 GCA_035308185.1 Thermoanaerobaculia bacterium
CCGGCTCCGACCACTTGGTCACGGTGTAGCGCAGCAGCCGCAGGGCCGGCGACCAGAAGTCCTGCGGCAGGCCGGCCTTGTGCTTGAGGTGGGCGAGGAAATCGCGCGGCGACGGCAGCTGCTCCCAGACCTGCGGCAGGAAGGTGGCATGGGCGTCGCCGCCGCCGTCGAGGATCAGGCCGTCGATGCCGGGACGCAGGGCGGCCAGCGCCTCCTCCTCGCTCGCCGCCGGCAGCGGCGTGGCGGGCGCCAGCAGCGATACCTCGATCCGGGTCGCCGCCAGCTCCCCGGCGGTGAGCGGCGGGAAGCGCGGATCGCCCAGAGCCGCGGCGCGGGCGTTGGCGCGTACGTCGTCGGCGAGCGGCCGGCGCGCCCGCACCGAACCGATGCAGCCGCGCAGCCGGCGCTGCCGAGTCAGGGTCACGAAGCAGGCGCCATCGGCGCGCAACCAGGGCGCGGCGAGCACGGCCGGGGGGGTTCGCGGCGCCGTCAAGGGGGCGGCCAGCGCATCGGCGATCGCCTCGCGAGCGAGCGCCAGGAGCACCCGGCCGTGCACGGCGCCACCCTGGTCGGCGGCCCCGGGCCCCGGCGCGGCCTCGAGCTCAGACGGTATCTGCATCGGTCGCATCGCTCGCGCCGCTCGCATCGGTTGCATCGGTCGCATCGCTTGCATCACTCGCATCGCTCGCGCCGCTCGCGCCGCTCGCACCGTTCGCGTCGACCGCACCGTTCTCGGCGTCGGCGTCGTTCGGGTCGTCGGCCGAAAATGCCCAGGCGCCGTAGCCGACCACCCGGCTGCGATCGCCGGAGGTGTCACCGGAGTGGCGAAGGTCGAGCTGGTGCGCCACCAACCGGCGGCGGCGCGCCACGGGCAGCAGGCCGTTGATCGCCACCGCGCCGCACGCCTGGCGGGCGCCCAGCGGGCCGGCCAGGGAGCGGATCTGGGCGGCGGTCTCGGCGTCGGCCCGTTCGGCGGCCGCGGCGGGCAGATAGTGCGACAGGTCGGAGCTGATCACCAGCACGGTGTCGTCACCTCCCCAGACTTGCTCGAGCACCTCGGCGACCTCGTCGGCGCCGGCCTCGCCGGCGACCAGCGGCAGCAGCTCGAAGCGGCCGAGCACCACCTGCAGGAAGGGCAGCTCGACCTCGAGCGAATGCTCGGCGAGGTGGGCGTCGCGCCGCACCGCCACCTGCGGCAGGCGCTCGACCGCCGCAACGGCGTCGAGGTCGACCGGCACCTCGCCGAGCGGCGTGGCAAAGCGCTCCACCCCCGGCAGCCCGAGGCCCCGCAACGGCACCCGATGCGAGGGGCCAAGCAGCACCACCCGCCGGACGCCGCCGGCGGCGCCGGCACCTCCGCCGAGCGCCGCGAAGGCGCTGGCGGCGATCGGCCCCGAGTACGAGTAGCCGGCATGCGGGGCGATGAGCGCCTTCGGCGGGCGGGGCCGAGCGGGTGCGGGCGCCTCGGCCAGCCGGCGCGAGCGCGCGCCGAGCAAGGCCTCGACGGTCGAGCGCAGCGCGACCGGATCGCCGGGATAGAAGAGCCCGGCGACGGCGGCGGGGCGAACACGGATCCGAGCGGGCATGCCAGGCGATATCCTTCCACCCCCGGCCCTTCACGGCAACGCTGGTTTTCGTCAGGCTGGTTGCAGCGCCTGGCGGCAGCGGCGCAGGGCGCGGTCGCGATCGGGCAGCGGCAGCTCGTCGAAGACGGCCACCGGGCGCTCGCGGCCCGCTTCGAGGGTGGCGAGGACCTCGCGGAACTGATGCTCGGCGCGGGCGCGCTGGCCGAGGCGCAGCAGGCAGTCGGCGAGCAGCAGGCGCGCCTGGAAGAGGCTGGGGTCGAGATAGAGGGCGGCGCGATAGGAAGCCGCCGCCTCCTCGGTCCGGCCGCCGACGTCGTGGAGGAAGCCGTCGAGCAGGTGGGCGGCGGGCTCGGAGGGATCCGCGCCGAGCGCGTCGTCCACGCCTCGGCGCGCGGCGTCGAGCCGGTTGGCCACCAGCTCGTGGGCGGCGGCGAGCAACAGTTCGAGAGCGTTGCCCGGGCCCGGCCCCGCGGCATCGACGGCATCGCCCGCGGGGGCGGGAGGCGGCGCGATGGTCGTCGGCGGGACCTCCGGGACGACCGGACCGGCAGCAGCCGCCGTGGTTGCCGTCCGGCGGCGGGGCTCGGCCGCGGGGTGGCCGGCGGCGGCGAGGAAGCCAGCGGGAGAAGCGGCCGGCGCCCGGAGTGAGCGCGCCGGCGAACGTGCCGGCGGCGCCGGGGTGACGACGGGAACCGGAGTCGCGGCCGGCGCCGCCACGGTGTTCGCGCCGGTCGCGGGGCGGGCGCGGCGATGGCGGTAGCAGTAGCAGCTGCCCAGCTCGACCGCCTCGAGGTCGTCCTGGATCTGCCAGAGGGTCTCGGAAGCGCCGAGGAAGAGGGCGCCCCGGCGGCTCAGCAGCTGGCTGACGTGCGCCATCACCCAGCTCTGCAGCGGCCGGCCGAAGTAGATCAACACGTTGCGCAGCAGGATCAGGTCGTATTCGGCTTCGGGCAGAGCGAAAGGCGGCTGGGCCAGGTTCAAGCTGCGGTAGTCGATGCGCGAGAGCAGGTCCGGCGCCAGCTCGAAGAGCTTGCCGCGGCGGCTGAACCAGCGCGCCAGCAGCGACGGCGGCACCAGCGCCACGGCGCGCTCGCCGTAGAGGCCGCGGCGGGCGCCGGCCAGGGCCTCGTCGTCGAGGTCGGTGGCCAGGATGCTCCACTCCCAGCCGGCCAGCGCCGGATGCTCGGCGAGCAGCATGGCGAGCGTCGCCGGCTCTTCGCCGCGGGCGCAGGCCGCCGACCAGATGCGCAGGCGCCGGCTGCCGGCGCGGGCGCGCAGCAGCCGCGGCAGGATCTGGCGCTCGATGGCGTCGAATTGCTGCGGGGCACGGAAGAAATACGACTCCTTGATGGTGAGCAGCGGCACCAGGCTGGCCCACTCCCGGGGCAGCTCGCCGGCGGTCAGGGCGCGCACGTACTCGGCGGCGGTCGCCAGGCCGGCCGCCTGCGCCCGCCGGTCCGCCAGCTCGGCGAGAAAGCCGAGCCTTGCCGGCGGCACCAGGTTGCCGGTGGTCTCGGCGACCAGAGCCGCCAGCTGCTCGACGGCGGTAGCCTTGCGGGTCATCGCCGCGCCCTCATTCCCGCTCGCGCCGCTGCCAGGCCCTCGCCAGGGCGTGGGCAAGCTCGCGCGGCGCCAGCGCCAGCGCCGCCGCGCCGCGTTCCAGAGCCACCCGCGGCATGCCGAACACCACCGAGCTCGCCTCGTCCTGGACCAGGGTGAGCGCGCCGGCGAGACGCAGCGCCGCCAACCCCTCGACACCGTCGGTGCCCATGCCGGTGAGCAGCACGCCCGCCGACTGGTGGGGGAAGGTCTCGGCGCACGACCGAAAGAGCTCGTCCACCGAGGGGCGGTGGCCGCGGCGGGCCGGGGTTTCGGCGTCGAGCCGCAGCACGCCGCCGGCGCTCAGGCGCAGATGGACGCCGGCGGGGGCGAGGCGCACGGCACCCGGGCGCGGTGTCTCGGCGTCACGGGCCAGGCGCACGTCGAGCGGCAGCTCCTTGTTCAGCCACTCGGCCATCGCCGCCTCGAAGCCGGCGGCGATGTGCTGCACCACCAGGAAGCTCACCGGCGGCTCGGCCGACACCTCCTCCAAGAGCTCGCGGAGCGCTGCCGGGCCGCCGGTCGAGGCGCCGATCACCACCCAGCGCAAGCTGCCGCCCCAGGCGTCGACGGGTCCGGCAGCCGCGGCCCCGGCGGCGACCTGGGCGGCGGCGGCGCTGGCGGCGGCGCTCGCCGGAGCGGCGGCGGCCGGCCGCTTGCGCCGCGACGGCGAGGTAGAGGTCGACGGCACCTTGGCGGCGCGCGGTCGGGCGGCGGCCACCACCCGCACCGCTCCCGGCAGGCTGTCGGCGAGCACCCCCCAGCTGCCGGTGTCCTCGGGCTTCGGCAGCACCTCGATGGCGCCGCGGCGGATGGCCTCGAAGGCGGTCTGCATCTGGTTGCGGTTGGCGCGCGAGGAGAGCACCAGGATCGGCGTCGGGCGCAGCGTCATGATGCGCTCGATGGCCACATAGCCGTCCATCACCGGCATCTGCAGATCCATGACCACGACCTGCGGCAGATGATCGAGCACCGCCTGCACCGCCTGGGCGCCGTCGGAGGCCTCGGCAACCACCTGGATGTCGGCGGTGCGGCTGAAGAAACGCCGCAGCACCGCCCGCACCGACGGCGAGTCGTCGACCAGCAGGACGCGGATCAGGGGGGCCTTCTCCAATCCCTCAGTTGCGGGCGCCGAGGCGCCGCACCAGCTGCACCAGCTCGCCGGCATCCAGGCTCTGCTTGGTGAGATAGGCGTCGGCGCCCGCCTTGAGGCCGCGCAGGCGGTCCTCCGGGCGGTCGCGGGTCGACACCACGACGATCGGCAGATGGGCGAAATGCTCCATGCCGCGCAGCTGGGCAGTGAGCTCGAAACCGTCCATGTCTCCCATCTCGACGTCGGTCACCAGGCAGTCGAAGGTCGCCTCGCCAAGACGGGAAAGCGCCTCGGCGGCGTCGCCCGCCGAGGCGACCTCGAAGCCGGCGTCCTCGAGCAGGCGCCGCTCCATCTCGCGGGTGACCAGGGAGTCCTCCACCAGCAGCACCCGCAGCCGCTGCGCCGCGGCGCCCGGCGGCACCGCGGGCAGGTCCCGCAGGACCTCGCGCCGCGCCAGCGCCGCCGGCGACAGGATGGCGACCGGTTCGCCGGAGGCGAGCATGGCCACCCCCTCGAGCAGCCGGTCCGTCGCCACCCGGCGGGTGAGCGGGCGGACCAGCACCTCCTGCTCGCGCAGCACGTCATCCACCACCAGGGCGAGCGGTTGGCCCGAGACCTGGCCTTCGATCAAGACCTGCGTCGCCGCCGGCGGCTGGCCATAGAGGCGCCCCAGCGGCACGAAGGCCACCAACCGCTCGCCGCCGCCGTCGCCCTGCCCCACCGCCGGCTCGCCCGGCTCTCGTCCGGGCGCGCCGGCGGCCGGCTGCCGGGCCAGGCAGCGGCCCTCGCGCTCGATCACCTCCGCGGCGTTCAGGCGGGTGGCCCGCCGCACGACCGCCGATGGCAGCGCCAGACGGAGGGCGCCGACCTTGAGCAGCAGCACGTGCTCGCCGCGACGCGCCACCGGGACTTCGACGGCAACGGTCGTCCCGCGCCGCGGCTCGGAGGAGATGAACACCTCGCCGCCGAGGCGGTTGACCGCCGAAGCCACCACGTCCAGGCCGACGCCGCGGCCGGAGGTCTCCGACACCTGCCTGCGGGTCGAGAACCCGGGAGCGAAGAGCAGGCGCAGCACGTCGCCGTCGCTCAGCGCGGCCGCCGCCGCGGGGTCGAGCAGGCCTGCCTGCGCTGCCTGCAGGCGGACCCGCTTGGGGTCGATGCCGGTGCCG
>DATGHG010000380.1:0-48064 GCA_035308185.1 Thermoanaerobaculia bacterium
CGCGCTGGCGGTCGCCTTGATCCGCGGGTTTGTCCGGCGCGAGGCGCAGACGGTCGGCAATTTCTGGGTCGATGTGACCCGCATCACCCTTTACGTACTGCTGCCGATCGCGGTCGCGTCGGCGCTGTTCTTCACCTGGCAGGGGGTGCCGCAGAACCTCTCGCCCTACACCCACGCCGCCCTGGTCGAGCCGCAGCACGTCGAAACGAAGGACGCCGCCGGCAAGGTCAAAACCGAGATCCACACCGAGCAGCTCATCGCGCAGGGCCCGGTCGCCTCGCAGGAGATCATCAAGGAGCTGGGCACCAACGGCGGCGGCTTCTTCGGCGCCAACTCGGCGCATCCCTACGAGAATCCGACGCCGCTCGCCAACTTCCTCGAGATGCTGGGCATCCTGGCCATCGCCTCCGGCCTCACCTACACCCTGGGCCGGATGACCGGCAGCCAGAAGCACGGCTGGGCGGTGTTCGCGGCGATGCTGACGCTGATGCTCGCCGCCTTCTTCACCGTCGACCACTACGAGGCGGCCGGCAACCCGACCTTCGCCCGCCATGGCGTGACCCAGGCCGCCGTGCAATCGCCCGGCGGCGAGCAGGCGGGCGGCAACATGGAGGGCAAGGAGGTGCGCTTCGGCATCTTCCAGAGCGCGCTCTTCGCCACCGTCACCACCGACGCCTCCTGCGGCGCGGTCAACGCCCAGCACGACTCGTTCACGCCGCTCGGCGGCATGATCCCGATGCTCGACATCATGCTCGGCGAGGTGGTGTTCGGCGGCGTCGGCGCGGGCCTCTACGGCATGCTGGTGATGATCGTGCTCACCGTGTTCATCGCCGGGCTGATGGTCGGCCGCACGCCCGAGTATCTGGGCAAGAAGATCGAGTCGAAGGACGTCAAGATGGCGATGCTCTACGCCCTCATCTTCGCCTTCAACATCCTGGTGCTGGCGGCGTGGGCGAGCGTCACGACCTACGGCACCGGGGTGCTCGGCAACTCGGGTCCGCACGGCCTCTCCGAGATCGTCTACGCCTTCACCTCGGTGACCGGCAACAACGGCTCGGCCTTCGGCGGGCTGTCCGCCAACACCCCCTGGTACAACTGGACTCTCGGAGTCGCGATGCTGGTCGGGCGATTCCTGATGATCGTGCCGATGCTGGCGATCGCCGGCAACCTGGCGAGCAAGAAGGCGGTGCCGCCGTCGGCGGGCACCTTCCCGGTGCACACGCCGCTGTTCGTGGCGCTGCTGCTGGGAGTGATCCTGATCGTCGGCGCCCTGACCTTCTTCCCGGTGCTGTCGCTGGCCCCGATCGTCGAACATCTGTTGATGCAGGCGGGAACGCTGTTCTCCTAGGTCCCGGCGGCCCCGTCGAGGAGCGACCCAATGGCTGATCACAAGGTGACCAAGCGCCCGCTGTTCGATCCCCCGATCGTGCGCCGGGCGCTCAAGGACTCTTTCATCAAGCTCGATCCCCGCCAGGTGGCGAGGAACCCGGTGATGTTCGTCGTCGAGGTGGGGAGCGTGCTCACCACCCTGCTGATCGTGCGCGACGCCGCCGCCGGCCAGACCGCGCACCTCGGCTTCACCATCCAGGTGACGCTGTGGCTCTGGTTCACGGTGCTGTTCGCCAACTTCGCCGAGGCGATGGCGGAGGGGCGCGGCAAGGCGCAGGCCGACACCCTGCGGCGGGCCAAGACCGAGACCACGGCCAACCGCATCACCGGCGACGCCACCGCGGCGGTGGACGCCCTCCGCACCGAAGCGGTGCCGGCGCCGGCGCTGCGCAAGGGCGACCTGGTGCTGGTCCGCGCCGGCGAGCTGATCCCCGGCGACGGCGAGGTCGAGGAGGGCGTCGCGTCGGTGGACGAGGCCGCCATCACCGGCGAGAGCGCGCCGGTGATCCGCGAGTCGGGCGGCGACCGCTCGGCGGTAACCGGCGGCACCAGGGTGATCTCGGATTGGATCAAGGTGCGGATCACCTCGAACCCCGGCGAGACCTTCCTCGACCGCATGATCGCCCTGGTCGAGGGCGCCGAGCGGCAGAAGACGCCGAACGAGATCGCCCTCAACATCCTGCTCGCCGGCCTCACCGTCATCTTCCTGCTGGCGGTCGGCAGCCTGCTGCCGTTCTCGATCTACAGCGTCGCCGCCTCGTCGCCGGCGGCCGGCTTCCAGGCCGCCGCGCCGCCCTCGATCACCGTGCTGGTGGCGCTGCTGGTCTGCCTGATCCCGACCACCATCGGCGGCCTGCTCTCGGCCATCGGCATCGCCGGCATGGACCGGGTGATCCAGCACAACGTGCTCGCCATGTCGGGGCGGGCGGTGGAGGCGGCGGGCGACGTCGACACGCTGCTGCTGGACAAGACCGGCACCATCACCCTCGGCAACCGCCAGGCGGTGGAGCTGATCCCGGCGGCCGGCGTGCTCGAGAGCGACCTCGCCGACGCGGCGCAGCTCGCCAGCCTCGCCGACGAGACGCCGGAGGGGCGCTCGATCGTGGTGCTGGCCAAGGACCGCTACGGCCTGCGCGCCCGCGAGCTCGCCGCCGCCGAGGCGCGCTTCATCCCGTTCTCGGCCCACACCCGCATGTCGGGGGTGGACATCGGCCCGCGTCAGGTCCGCAAGGGCGCGGCCGACGCCGTGCTGCAATTCGTCGCCGGCCTGGGCGGCGAGGCGCCGCCGGACCTCGCCGCCCTCGTCGAGCGGGTGGCGAGGACCGGCGGCACGCCGCTGGTGGTCGCCGACGGCGCCCGCGCCCTGGGGGTCATCCACCTCAAGGACATCGTCAAGGGCGGCATCCGCGAACGCTTCGAGCACCTCCGCCGCATGGGCATCCGCACCATCATGATCACCGGCGACAACCCGCTCACCGCCGCCGCCATCGCCGGCGAGGCGGGGGTGGACGACTTCCTGGCCCAGGCCCGGCCGCAGGACAAGATGGACCTGATCCGGCGGGAGCAGTCGCAGGGCAAGCTGGTGGCGATGACCGGCGACGGCACCAACGACGCGCCGGCCCTGGCCCAGGCCGACGTCGGCGTGGCGATGAACTCCGGCACCATGGCCGCCAAGGAGGCGGGCAACATGGTGGACCTCGACTCCAACCCCACCAAGCTGATCGAGATCGTCGAGATCGGCAAGCAGCTGCTGATCACCCGCGGCGCCCTCACCACCTTCTCGATCGCCAACGACGTCGCCAAGTACTTCGCCATCCTGCCGGCGATGTTCTCGGCCCTGTACGCGGTCCATGGCGCCCGGACCGGACCGCTCGCGGCGCTCGACCTGATGCGCCTGGCGACGCCCGAGTCGGCGATCCTCTCGGCGGTGATCTTCAACGCGCTGATCATCGTCGTGCTGATCCCGCTCGCCCTGCGCGGCGTCCGCTACCGTCCGCTGGGCGCGGCGGCGCTGCTGCGGCGCAACCTGATCGTCTACGGCCTCGGCGGCATCGTCGCGCCCTTCGCCGGCATCAAGCTGATCGACATGCTGATCGCCGCGGTGGGCCTCGCCTGATGCCACCTCTCGGAGGCGCCATGAAAATCGGCAAGCATCTCGCTCCGGCAATCCTCGTCACCGTGGCCCTGACCCTGCTGCTGGGCGTCGCCTACCCGCTGGCGGTCACCGGTCTGGCGCGGCTGCTCTTCCCCGACCAGGCGCAGGGCAGCCTGCTGCGCCGCGGCGGCAAGGTGGTTGGCTCCCGCCTGCTCGGCCAGCCCTTCGCCGGCAGCCGGTATTTCCATCCGCGGCCTTCGGCGGCCGGCGCGGGCTACGATCCGATGGCTTCCGGCGGCACCAATCTCGGCCCGACCAGCCGCAAGCTGGTCGATCAGGTCGGCGCCGCGGCGGCGGCGGCCCGCGCCGAGCGGCCGGGGACGCCAGTGCCGGTCGATCTCGTCACCTCGTCCGGCTCGGGTCTCGATCCGCACCTGACGCCGGCGGCCGCCGAGTTCCAGGTGCCGCGCGTCGCCCGCGAGCGCGGCATGCCCGACGACGTGGTGCGCCAGCTGGTGCGGCGGCACACCGAGGGACGCCAGTGGGGCGTGCTCGGGGAGCCGCGGGTCAACGTGCTCGAGCTCAATCTCGACCTCGACGCCACCCGTCCGCTGCCGCCGTGACCACCCAGCCCTCCGCCGAGAGCTTCCTCAACCTCATCCACCGCTCGCGGCGCGGCAAGCTCAAGGTCTACCTTGGCTACGGCCCCGGGGTCGGCAAGACCTACCAGATGCTGCTCGAAGGACACCGGCTGAAGGCGCAGGGCGTGGACGTGACCGTCGGTATCGTCGAGACCCACGGCCGCGCCGACACCGAGTCGCTCTGCCTGGGCCTGCCGGAGGTGCCGACGCGCCAGATCAACTACCGCGGCGTCGTGCTGCGCGAGCTCGACCTCGCGGCGGTGCTACAGCGCAAGCCGGAGGTGGCGCTGATCGACGAGCTGGCGCACACCAACGTCCCCGGCAGCGCCAACACCAAGCGCTATCAGGACGTGCTGGAGATCCTCGCAGCCGGGATCCACGTCGTCACCACCCTCAACGTCCAGCACCTTGAAAGCCTCTATGACACGGTGGAGCGGCTGATCGGCGTCAGGGTCAAGGAGCGGCTCCCCGACTGGGTGCTGGCCGACGCGGACCAGATCGTCAACGTCGACCTGGCGCCCGAGGACCTGCGGCTGCGGCTCGAAGAGGGGCGGGTGTATGCGGCGGACCGCGTGCCGGCGGCGCTCGACAACTTCTTCCGGCCGTCGAACCTCGAGCAGCTGCGCGAGCTCACCCTGCGCGAGATCGCCTCGATCATCGAACGGCGGGCGCGCCGCACCCCGGGCGAGGAAGGGCTGCAGGCGCCGGACCAGATCGTCGTCTGCCTGTCGTCGCGCAGCCCGGACGCCTCGGCGCTGCTGCGCTTCGCCTCGCGTCTGGCCGGCAAGCTGAACCGCAACTGGTATGCGCTCTACGTGCAGACCTCGAGCGAGGACCCGGCGCGGCTCGACGCGGACACCCGCAAGCGCCTGTCCGACACGCTGGCGCTCGCCCACCAGCTGGGGGCGGTGGTCTTCACCTTCAAGGGCGAGGACGTCGCCGACACCATCCTGCGCTTCGCCCGCGAGTACCGGGTGGGCCACGTGGTGGTGGGGCGCCCGGGGGAGCTGCCCCGATGGCAGCGGCTGCTCGGGCGCCGGACGCCGGTCGAGCGCCTGATCGCCGGCGGCGACCACCTGGCCATCGTGGTGGTCGACGAGGTGGGTGTGCGCGAGCCGGAGACTGCCGCGTCGTCCGCGGCGCCGGCGGCGCGGCCGGCCGGGGGGCCGGCGGCCCGCCCGGCGCTGGTGAAGGCCGCCTCGTCGTCGCCGTCCGCGCCGCCGTCGCCGTCCGCCACACCGGCCCCGCCGGCGACCGAGATCGGGCCGGCCGCCGTCGGCGTCGGCGTCGGCGGCGCCGGCGGCGGCACGGCCATGGGTCCGGGCGGTGGCCGGCGCCCGGCCGGGGCGGGGCTGGCGGTGGTCGGCGGCAGGCTCCGCATCTCCGAGCTGCTGGCGCCGGGAGCGGTCGCCTTCTTCGATCAGCCCCTTTCCAAGCGGGAGCTGCTGCGGCTGCTCGTCGACCTGCTGGGCGGCGGCCAGCAGCGCTTGTCGAGCGATGACATCCGGCGGCTGCTCGAACGCCGCGAGCAGGAGGCCTCGACCTTCCTTTCCGAGGGCATCGCCCTGCCGCACGTGCGCATCCCGGAGCTGCCGGCGCCGCGGGTGGCCCTGGGACTGCTGCGCTCCGGCCTCGCCGACGCCGGCTCCGGCAACCTCGAGCAGGTGTACCTGTTCCTGTGCCCGGACCGCCGGCCGGAGGGCTGCCTGCAGCTGCTTGCCGCGGCGGCGCGGATGTATCGCCAGCCCGAGCTGCGGGCCGAGCTGCGGCGGGCCACCACCGCGCCGCAGGCGATCGCCGCGATCCGGGGCTGGGAGGAGGCTCAGGATACGCGGATGGCGTAGGTCTCGAGCGGCTCGCGGGCGGGCGCGCCAGCCTGGGGGCCGCCAGAATCGGCGCCGGCTGGTCCGGAGAGGCCGAAGAGATGGAGCGTGTAGGCGCCTGCCGGCAGGGCGCCGGGCCGCAGGGTGATGTCGAACTCCTCGAACGCGTCCTGGTTGCCCGGCAGGCGGAGGACGCGGGCCGGCCTGCCGACGAGGTGGCCCGAGGCATCCCACACCTCGAGCTCGTAGCGCGGATAGCTGCCGCTGTGGCGGGTGTGCAGCAGCAGGGTGGCAGCGCCCGCGGAGAGCGGGATGACCGCGGCGGGCGGCGCGCCGGCGCCGCGCGACGCCTGGTCGGCCGGCGCCACTTCGCTCACCCAGGCGTCGCTCTCGATCGGCGGTGCCGTCGTCGCCTGGGCCGACGAGACCTGGGCGGTGCGCCGGCCCAGCTCGGCCGCGGTGCGATCGAGCGTGGCGACCTGTTGCTGCAGCTGCCGGTTTTGCGCGGCGAGCGCCGCGAGCCTGGCTTCGGCCTCGCCGGCGCGGCGTCCGAGCTCCGCTTCGCCCGGGCCTGCCGGCGGCGCGGTGGGATGGGCCGGCAGCGCGCCGGCCCGTGACGCCGGCGAGGTGGCGCCGGTCGGCGCCGCCGCCGGCGCCGCACCGCGCGATGCCGCCGCGAGGCGCCCTTCGAGCTCGCGGGCGTGCCGCGCGCTCTCGAGCCAGCCGGTCGCGGCCAGCAGGCCGACGACGCCGGCCGCCAGGGCGGACCGCCGCCAGGCGCGCCGGGCCGCCGCATCGTCGCGCCGCACGGCGGTCGCCACCTTGGTGGCGGCAAAGGCCGCCACGCTGGCTCCGGCGGCAGGGGTCGCAGGGGCGGGCGGCAGGATCGCGATCCGCTCGTCTTCGGCCGGGTCGCCGAGCAGCCTGCTGGTGCGCACCAGCTCGAGCTCGGCCGCGCACCTCGGGCAGGATGCCAGATGTTGCTCGACGTCGAAGGAGTCCGGGTGCTCGCCGGAGTCGCCGGCGCCGTGGGCGAGTGGCGACCGGTCGCCGCCGCCGGCACTGCCGGCGGTGGCGGCGTGGGCGACGAGCGCCGCGGCCGGCGGGTGCCAGTCGAAGATCTCCCAGGCGGTGCGGGTCTCGGCCAGCGCCGAACGGCAGGCGGCGCAGCCGCGGAGATGTTCGATCAGGTCCCGGCGCTCGCCGGCCTCCAGGCTGCCGTTCAGCAGCCAGGGGAGTAGCTCGACCGCCAGCTCACAGTTCATCGTCGTTCGCCCCCTCGATCTGCTTGGGCGCTGGAGTGGCGCCAGTGTTACGCCGCGCCGCGAGGCCGCCGAGCAGCTCCCGGCGCAGGGCCACCGCCTTTTCGCGGCAACGCAGGACGCGCACCCGCAGGGTTCCCTCCGCCACATCCTGCCGCTGGCTCATCTCGCGATAGGAATGACCCATCGCGATCAACCGCCAGAGCTCGCGGCACTCCCCGGAGACCCGCGCGAGCACCCGCTGCACCAGGTCGCGATCCTCGTGGCCGCCGGTCGCCGGAGGTGCGAAGGAATTGCCGCCGCCTTCTTCGAGCGCCTCCAGCTCGGTCCACTGCCAGCGGTCCTGCGAGCGCAGCTGATCGAGGCAGGTATGGCTCACCACCTGCCAGAGATAGGTGCGCAGCGACGATTCGCCGCGGAACTTGCCCTGCCCCAGCAATCGGGTCACTTCCAAGCGCACGTCCTGCAGCACGTCATCCCAGCGGCTGGACAGGCGCCGACGGTAGGGCCACGCCGCCCGGGAGATCCAGGAGTCGACCGTCCCGACCGCCTCGACCTCTCCCTGCAGGTATCGCGACACCACTTCCTGGTCACTGGTCGCCATCGCCCCCCCGTTGCGGCCCCTGCCGCAATCCTGGCACAACCCGGCTGCATAGAGACTGTGCGATAAGATGAATCGAGAGGTTCCTCCCCTTTGGCGACTCGGTACCACTCACCGGAGCTGCGGTGCCGCATCGAGGACGCCGCGACGCCGGGAGCTCTGCCGCGGCCGGCTGGTGGCATCAGCCCGCGCGGTGCCCTGGTGTCCATGGCGCTGGTGCTCGCGGCCGGCGGCCTCGCCTGCGCCCACCCGCCGCCGCCGCGGTCCCTGCCGGCGGCAGTCGTTTCGGCGCCGGTGCCGGAGTCCTCCCCGCCGCGGCCCGGCGCCGCCGGCGAAACCGCTGCCGCCGAGCTGCGGCTGAACCTCGCCGCCGGTACCTACGTGCGCCTGGCGATCCTGTCCACCACACCCGAGCTGGTGGTGCGCCAGCTGGCGCCGGACGGCAGGCTGGTCGAGGAGTTGCAGCTGTCGAGCTGGGGAGTCGAGCCTGCCCGCCTGTCATGGGTCGCCGCCGCCGCCGGCGAGTACCGCTGGACCGTGGCCCCGCGAGATCCGCGGGCGCCGCCCGGCGCTCAGGTCATCGCGCTCGAAGAGCAGCGGCCGTCAGGTCCGTGCGACGCGGCCCGCGAGCGGGCCGAGCGCGCCGTCTTCGCCGCCCGTCTGGTGCAAAGGGGGGAGGATCCGGCCGCGGCCGGAGCTCGGGCCCTGCTCGGTCCGGCGAGCGCCGACGCCCTCGCGGTGGGGGAGAGCGCGGGACTTCTCGCGGTGCGTTTCGAGGCGGCACGGGTGGCGCCGCAGGGGGCCGCCGGCACGCCGGACAGCGCCGACCCGTACCGTCGCCTGCTGGACCTGGCGCGCGAGCTCGGCGACCTGCCGGCGCAGGCCGAGGCGCTACAGCAGATGGCGCAGAGGCTCCCGGACGACCGCCAGCTCGCGGCGCTGCGTGCGGCGCTCGACCTGCGGCGACAGATCGGCGACGAGGATGGCGAGGGCCGCCTGCTGTATCTGGTGGGCTACCACCTCGAGACGCACGGCGAGGCCGCGCCGGCGCTCCAGAGCTACCTGCAGGCGCTGGCGCTGCTCTGGCGCACCGGCGATGCGTATTGGCAGGCGGTCACCCTGTGCGAGCTCGGGTCCCTGAGCGGCAGGATGGGGGACCCGGACCTGGCACGCGACTACCTGGAGGTTGGGCTCGAGCGTGGCGCCGCTGCCGGCGATCTGGAGAACCAGGTCTTCGCCCTCCGCGAGATCGCCAGGCTCGACATGGACCTCGGCGAGCTGCAGGCCGCGCACGATGCGTTTGCCCGCGCCCACGACCTGCTGGCGGCCGCCGGCGCCGCGGCCACGGCCGGCACCGCCTCCGAGTCGGCATGGTCGCTGGAGGGTCTGGCGGCATCGCTGCTCTACCTGGGAGAACCGCGGCAGGCACGCCAGAGATACGAAGAGATGTTGAGCGCCTTCGAGGCGCTGCGCGATCCGCGAGGCCGCGCCTACGCGCTGCTCGGGATCGGCTCGACGTTCGAGGCCGAGCGGCAGCCCGCCAGATCGCTGGCGTATTTCCAGCAGGCCCTGGAGCTGGTCCGCGCCAGCGGTCTGCACGCCATCGAGGGGCTGGCGCTGTACGACCTGGGCAGGATCCACCGCGACGCGGGCCAGCCGGAGCAGGCGATCGCCGATCTCGAAGCGGCCTTCGCCCTCGAAGCGGCCGACAGCCCGGTGCGGCAGGCGCACACCCAGGTCGAGCTGGCCAATGCCTACCGTCAGGCTGGCAAGAGGACCGCCGCCGAGTCGGCGTTCCGGCATGCCATCCGGCTTGCAGCCGGCGCGCCGCTGGTCGAGGCGGCGGCGCAAGCGGGGCTGGCGCGCGCCCGGCGCGACGCCGGCGACCTCGTGGCAGCCAGGGCGGCGATCGCGCGGGCGCTGGCGCTCACCGAGACCTTGCGGGCGGGGGTGATCCGCCCCGACCAGCGCGTCAGCTTCCTGGCGGCGCGCCGCGACTACTTCGAGCTGGACGTCGAGCTGCTGGCCGAGTCGGATCGGCTCGAGCCTGGCGCCAGGCATGACGTGGAGGCGCTGGCGGCCAGCGAGCAGGCCCGCGCCCGCGGTCTCCTCGACCTGCTCGCCAAGGAGCGGGTCGACGTGCGCCGCGGCGTCCCTGCCGAGCTGAAGCAGCGCGAGGCCGAGATCGGCGAGCGCATCGCGCGCTTGCAGATCCGCCTGTGGTCGGGGAGCCAGACGCTGACCGGGAGCGAGGCCCGGCGCCTCGGCAACGATCTCGATCAGGCCACGGACGAGGAGAAGGACCTGGATGCCGAGATCCGGCGCCGCCAGCCGGCCTATGCCGAGGTGCGCACGCCGCGGCCGCTGCCCCTGGCGGAGATCCAGGGACTCCTCGACGAGGACACGGCGCTGCTCGAGTTCTTCGTCGGCGAAACGAGCTCGCAGCTCTTCGTGGTGACGCGCCAGGGTCTGGCCATTCATGCGCTGCCGTCGCGGCGCCAGCTCGACCCGCTGGTGCAGAGCGTGCTCGGCGCCGTCGAACAGGACAGTCGCCTGCGCGGCCGCCGCTATGCCGAGGACGCCTACCGCCTCTACCAGACCTTGCTACAGCCGGCCGCCGGCGAGCTGCGCGGCAAGCGGCGCCTGATGGTGGCGCCTGACGGGCCGCTGTACCTGCTGAGCTTCGAGGCGCTGCTGACCGGAGAGGTGCCGGGCGGCGGCGCGCCCGGCCGCGACCTGCCCTACCTCATCCGCGAGCGCTCGGTGTCCTACGTGCCTTCCGCCAGCGTGCTGGCCCAGCTGCTGGCCGGCCGGCGGCCGGACGCCGGCGCGGCGGCGCCGGCCGGCGGCAAGCTCTTCGTCGGCTTCGGCGATCCCGGGCAGCCTGCCGCCGATCCGCAGCCGGGGCAGCCCCTGCCGCTGCCCGCGGCGCGCGAGGAGGTGAGCCGCATCGCCAGCCTGTTCCCCGCGGACGAGGCCGTCGTTTTCCTGGGGCCCGAGGCGACCGAGGAGAACGTCAAGACCAGCGCCGCGGTGCGCTCGGCCCGCATCCTCCATTTCGCGTCCCACGGCCTGCTGGACGAGAGCCGTCCGGATCTCTCCGGGTTGCGCCTGGCGCACGCCGGCGGCTCGGCGGAGGATGGTCTGTTGCAGGTGCGCGAGATCTTCAACCTGGAGCTCCACGCCGGCCTCGTGGTACTGTCGGCGTGTCAAACCGGGCTGGGCAAAGAGGTTTCCGGAGAGGGATTGATCGGGATGACGCGCGCGTTCCTGTACGCGGGCGCTTCGAGTCTCGTGGTCAGCCTCTGGCAGGTGGACGACGAGTCGACCGCCGACCTGATGGTGAGCTTTTACCGTCAGCTCCGGTCGATCGGCGACAGGTCCGAAGCACTGCGCCGCGCCAAGCTCGAATTGATCGATCGGTCCCGCTATTTCCATCCTTACTTCTGGGCCCCTTTCATCCTGGTTGGACTGCCGTGACGAACCAACGCCCCGGCCGTAACGCCGGTCGTCCTTCGCACGCCAGATGAGACATCTGAGCCGAGACACAACGGCAACTCTTCCACTCAAGGAGGGATGGGATCATGGCCAATGGGGCGCCGCACAATGGCGGAGGGATCTGGCCGCCGCCGAGGAAGGGCTACATCCGCCGCGCGGGGGCGCTCGTGCTCACCGTCGCCGCCGCGATCGCGGCCTTCTATTACCAGGCGCCGGTTGCCGGCGGCCTGGCGACGGTCGCGGCCCTGTTGCAGCTGCCCGACTTCTTCCGCGGCCCGGAACGCCAGGCCTGAGCCCGGCGCCGCCGGCCGGCGCGACAGCGAGGCGGGGACCGGCATGCTGGCGCTGAGCCATCGCGGCCATCACCTGAGCTGTCCCGAGAACACCCTGGCCGCCGTTGCCGCCGCGCGGGCGGCCGGGGCCGACGGCGTCGAGGTCGACGTGCGGCGTAGCGCCGACGGCCGGGCGGTGCTGTTCCACGACCGCATCGCGCCCGGCGGCCGGCCGGTCGCCGAGCTGACCCGGGACGAGCTCGCGACCGCGGCCGGCTACCCGGTGCCGACCCTCGACGAAGCCCTGCGACAGGGCGAGGGCCTGCTGTGGAACGTCGAGATCAAGACGCCGGCGGCGCTCGCCGCCGCGGGCGAGGCGATCGGCGATTTCGCCGCCAGCCGGACCATCCTGGTGAGCTCGTTCTGGCATTCCCTGGTGCCGCCCCTGGCGGCGCTGCCGGGCGTCGAGGGCGGGCTGATCCTCGCCAGCCGGCCGCTCGACGGCAACGGCCTGGCAGCGCTGGCGCCGCCGCCGGCCGCACGGGTGCGCACCGTGGTCTGGTACTACGAGATCTTCGACGAGGAGCTGCTGGCGCAGTCGACGGCGGTGGGCCTGCGCAGCTGGGTCTTTGGCGTGGCGACCGCCGCCGAGCACCGCCGTTGCAGCGAGCTGGCGGCGGCGGGTTTGGCGGCGGTGATCACCGATCGGGTGGATCTGCTGGTAGGCCGTTGATCGCCGGACCGGGTCCGGTCTGGGGATCGCCGTCCTCCGCGATCGCGGCGGTCCACAGCGCGACGTCGTCGGGACTCATCGCGCCGGTGGGCGGCAGCCGCGCGTCGCGATATCCCAACGTCTCGAGATCGAACAGGTACTGGGCGCGCGACAGCAGGGTGCCGTGGCAGAGCGCGCCGGCGGGTGCCGCGACCGGGGAGGCCGCGGCGCTCCCGCCGGACATCCGGCCGACGAGAGCCGCCATCACCGCCGGCGGGATGCGCGCCGCATCTGCCGGGTAGATGTAGCCAAAGAGCGCCAGGTGGCTGAACAGGACCCGCCAGTGCTCGGCGAAGCGGTCGAGCAGCCGCTGCCAGTCGAGCGCCTCGGCGCGGCTGTGCAGCAGATGTGCGACGTCGGCGCCGTCGAAGCGCTCGCGCTCCATGATGAAGGCCTTCGACCAGATCATCTCCTCCGCCGGACAGAGCCGCACCGGCACGCCGATCACCTCAGCCGCAACCGCGTGGTGGAACCATTGCCCGTCGACCGGGGTGAGGCCGTTGCCGGAGCCGAAGATCAGATCCACGAAGCTGCCGTCGTCGCCGTGCGCCTTGCCCAGCCAGTGCGGGAACTTGCGCTCGACCGGATAGCCGGCCTCGCTCAGGGCGGCCAGCGCGGCGTCGAAATCGGCGGGCAGGATGAAGAGGTCGAAGTCCTTGGTGTCGCGCACGATGCCGGTGTAGCGGGCGAAAGCGTAGGCGCCCCCGACCAGGAAGGGGACACCGGCCTGCTCGAGCGCCGCCATGGCGTGGCGGTAGAAGGCGATGCCAGACACGGCTAGGATCGAATAGCAAGAGATGTACCAGCGCCGATCGGCAGCAATGGCATGGCGCTCGCCGGCAGCTGGCACGCCGCCTGCCGTGGGTGGCACGCCGTTTGCCCTGAGATGGCGACGGAGGTCGGCGGCGCATCATGGACGAGCACGAGGCACGGAGGTTCTTTGGACCAGCCGCCTGTTGACGTGATCGTGCGCATCGCCGCTCTCGCCGACCTGCATTTTGGCCGGGTCGCGGAGCCGCTGCTGCGTCAGACCCTGATCCAGGCCAGCCGCGAAGGCGACGTGGTGCTGCTGTGCGGCGACCTCACCGATCATGGACTGCCGGAAGAGGCGCAGGGCCTGGCGCGCGAGCTCCGGCAGGTCGTCGGGGTGCCGATCGTGGCGGTGCTGGGCAACCACGACTTCGAGTCCGGCAGAGCCACCGAGGTGCGCGAGATCCTCGTCGCCGGCGGGGTCAACGTGCTGGACGGCGAGGCCTGCGAGATCGCGGGGGTGGGTTTTGCCGGCATCAAGGGCTTCGCCGGCGGCTTCGGCAAGCGCGCCCTGGGGGCGTGGGGCGAGGAGATCGTCAAACAGTTCGTGCACGAGGCGGTGGGCGAAGCGCTGAAGCTCGAGGCGGCGCTGGCGCGGCTGCGGCACCGGCCGCGCATCGCGGTGCTGCACTACTCGCCGATCCAGGAGACCGTCGAGGGCGAGCCGCGCGAGATCTTTCCTTTCCTGGGCTCCAGCCGGCTGGAAGAGCCACTCGCTCGTTACCCGGTGGACATGGTCTGCCACGGCCATGCTCATCGCGGCCAGCCGCAGGGCAAGACCGCCGGCGGCGTGCCGGTCTACAACGTCAGCTTCTCGCTGCTGCAACGGGCTTTCCCCGAGCGGCCGCCCTTTCGCCTGCTGGAAGTGAGCGCGCCGGCCGGCGGCGCCCCGGCCGCGCCGCGGTCGCTGTAGTAAACTCCAAGGCCCGGCAGCGGGGCGCGGAGGGCGATGCAGAGCAGCGAAGGCTTCGTTTTCGTGCGGCGCGGGCTGCACCTCTACTACCGGATCCTCGGCGACGGCCCGGAGACGGTGGTGGTGCCCAACGCCAACTGGCTGGCCGAGGCCCTGCTGCCGCTGGCCGAGGGGCGCCGGCTGATCCTCTACGACCCGCGCAGCCGCGGCCGTTCGAGCACCGTCACCGACCGGCGGCACCTCGGCCTCGAGCAGGACGTTCGCGATCTCGAGGCGGTCCGCCGCTACTTCGGCCTCGACCGCTGGTCGCTGCTCGGCACCTCCTATCACGCCGCGATCACCGCGCTGCACGCCATGGAGAGTCCCGAGCGGGTCGAGCGCATGCTGCTGGTCTGCCCGATCACGCCGCGGCAGCCCGGCGAATGGGTGCAGGAAACCCCCACGCCGGAGGTGCTGATCTATCCACCGGGCGTGCCGCGCCTCGAAGAGATGCGGCGCGACGGACTCGACCGGGAGGACCCGGTGGCATTCTGCCGCGCCTGGTTCACCTACTTCCTGCTGCCCGCCTTCCTGGGCGATCCGGAAGCGGCGGCGCGCTTCCCGCTCGATGACGTCTGCGGCTTCCCGAACGAGTGGCCTGCCCACACCATGACGCTCTACTTCGACCACATCGTGCCGAAGATGAAGGCATGGGACTTCCGGCCGCGTCTCGGGGCGCTGCACTTCCCGCTGCTGGTGGTGCAGGGCACCGACGACCTGGTGCCGATCGAGGCGTCGCGCGACTGGGCATCGCACAGCGGCAACGCGCGCTTCCTGCGCATCGAGGGGGCCGGCCATCATCCCTACCTCGAGCGCCCCGAGGAGTTCTTCCGGGCCGCCGCCGTCTTTCTCGGCGGCGCCTGGCCCCAAGACGCCGAGGTGGTCCGCCAGGCCGCCTAGACGGCCTGGTCAGATCGACCGCTTAGGCGGCCTTGTCAGATCAACCGCCTAGGCGGCCCTGTCAGATCAACCGCCTAGGCGGCGCACCTGCTGCCGCAGGCGCCGCCAGACGTTCCGAGCGCCGGCGCCCGCGCCGGCCGCCGACAGCGGCTCGAAGCGCGACTCGTCGCGTGCCATCGCCTCGGCGGCCAGCTCGTCCTGCGCGGTTTCCAGGCGGGAGGCGAGCACCTCGGCCCAATCATGGGCGCGCATGCCTGCCTCCTCGACCGCCAGCTCCTCGCCGAAGCGCGCCAGCGCCTCGGGTAGCGGCGCCGACCAGAACGGATACTCGAGCGCCAGCGGCAGCAGCACGGCATGGCGCAAGCGGGCAGCCAGATGCCCCAGCCCGGCCTGGGGCCTCACCGGCCGCAAGCGGGGGTCGGCGAGCGTGCCGCCGGCGGTGACCCAGAGGACGGCGTCGGGTTGCTCCAGCACCTGGGTGGCGAGCTCGAGGAACCGCCGGGCGCCGCGGGCGCTCTCGGGGTCCACGGCGAAGAACCCGAGGCGGCCAAACAGGCCGTGCCGCCCGAGCGCCGAAGTCGCGATCGGCGCATAGTGGCGCCTGCCCGGCAGCAGCTGGCGAGCGATCTGCAAACACACCAGCGGGTCCCACCAGGAGATGTGATTGAGGTAGACGACGAGCGGCCGCTCGCGGGCTGCGGTCAGGTCCGGGCGCTGGGCGCGCGACAGGCGCACCGCCTGGAACTGGCGCGCGAGGCGGCGCTCGCCTTCACGCCGGAGGGGCGACATGACGAGCGGCGAGATCCGCGCTGCCGAAAGCCGTGGCTTGGGCGGAGGCGTCGAAGCGCTCGGCGGGCTCGTGGGCATGTGGTCCTCCGGTCAGTGTGCCCTTGCCGAAAGGGTGCCAACTCTACCAGCGCCCCGGGCCCCCCCGGCCGGCAGCGGCCCTCCCGGCCTCCGGCGTTCGTCGCCGCGTCGCGGGCACGGGGCCCTGCCGGTTGATCCTGGAATAAGGATAAGTTGTCGGACCGGGTCTTGCATCCTTCACAGGCCTTTCCCCAAACGAGAACAAGGCGCCGTGATCGGCAATGTTCTTTCAGCGTAAACATTTGACGGTCAATGAGTTATGGCTTGCAACCGCGCCCCGACCGCGAGTATGTTGCGGGCGTGGACATGTTCGACTGCGTGGGCGAGACGCTCCGCCGGTTGCGCAAGGAGCGCCATCTGACGCTCGAAGACCTCGGCGCGCAGGCGGAGCTCGGGCGCGGCCAGCTGTCGCGCATCGAGAACGGCCGCCAGCACGCCACGCTCAAGACGCTGGCCAAGATCCTCACCTCCCAGGGAGTCAGCCGCCGCGAGTTCTTCCGGCGCTACGACCTGGTGGAATCCGAGAAGATCCAGGTCGAACGCACCAGCCTGCCGGAATCCGGCACCTACCCGATCGGCGCCAGCGCCGCCGCCTTGCCGGGCGAGATCAAGGAGGTGCTGGGCAGGGTCGAGTCCTTCATGCAGAGCACCTTGCGGCACACCCAGCCGGTGGCCCAAGGCGCCATCGAAGTCGGAGAGTTCGTGGTGCTCTTCCGCGTCGTGCCGCGCGGCGCCGCCGGCGCCGACCTCGCCGAGGGAGGGCCTCCGCCTGCCCCGCCGCCTGCTCCTGCCGCAAGCTCCAAGCGCTCCCGGCGCAAGCTGCGCTGAGCCGTTCCGGCGCCCGCTGGACGGGCTCAGCGCGCCGTCTGGATGCGGCGGCGTCCGGCGTCACCTGACGCCCAGCGCCCACCCTCGGGCACGCCTCGCGGCCTGTCGAGAAGCGTGCCTGAGACAAGAAATAGGGGCGCTGCCCGGCACGGCGATCCCGTCGCCGCGACCGGTGCGGGCTGCTCGGCGAGAAAAAAGATGCCGTGACAAAAACAGACATCTTTTTGTCCTGAATTTCCAAGAGCTACGCATTTGGTGGTCGAAAAGGAGAACCAGATGATCCGATCTGGCTAATGCTTGGCGTCTAAATATATCATTATCAGTCACTTACGCTTGCACGCGGTATGTTCCTCCCGCTACATTTCTCCTATGGGCATGTTTGCCAACCTGGGCATGGCCCTGAGCCTCCTGCGCGAGCTCAGGGGCAAGAGTCAGAGCCGCGTGGCGCGCGAGGCGCGGATTGGCAAGAGTCAGCTGTCGAAATACGAAAATGGCAAGGAGCTGCCCAAGCTCGACTCGCTCGAAAAGATCCTGCGGGTGCTGAAGGTCGACATGTTCGAGTTCTTCTACACCCTCTACCTGGTGGATGGCCGCGCCGCGGCGCTGGCCGCCGGTCCGGCACCCGCCGCGATGACCGGCCACCCTGATCCGACCACCGCCGATGGCGTCGCCGCCGGCGAGCACCTGCCGGGCACCGAGCCGCATCGGCCAGGCGCCGATGGGGCCGCGGCCGGGCCGGCCGCCGGCGCGGGCGTCGCTGGTGCGGCCGGACCGCTCTACCTGCCGCCTCTGCCGCATCAGCACCCCCTCCTGGCCGAGGCCACGGATCAGGCCTTCTCCCGGGTCTTCACCGATCTGCTGCTGCTCTACCGCCGGGTCTTCGAGCAGGTGGTGCTGGCGGACACCGGTCGATCCGGCGACCTCAAGGCCTGATCGCCTCCCGCCGGCGCGCCGCTCGGTGCCGTTGGCGCCATCCGTCGCGGGCCTGGCGAGACCCGCACCGGCACGCCTATTCCTCCGGGTCCTCTTCGCCAGCCAGGGGGACCCGCAGCTCCTCCCAGCGCGCTGCCGCGAGCTCACCGCCGAGGTCGGCGTCGCCGCGGTAGACGCGCAGCGGGATGCGGCGGCAAGGCACCCTGAAAGTCGTGGCGCCGGCGAGCGGCAGCGGCGCCAGCCGCACCGTTCCGTCGGTATCGCCCCGTCCGCGCCCGCCGGGAATGGCGAAGTCTCCGGTCCAGCCGGCGCAGGCCGCGAGCGAGATCGTGTCGGCCGCGTTGAGCAGGCGGTAGTCGGCCGCCAGGGTGCGGCCGGCGACGCGCAGCTCCTGCCGCAGCCGCCGCTCGCGCGTCGCCAGCCGGCCGAGGACCTCTCGCCACTCGGGATCGCGCCGGCGGTCGCGGTGCAGCTCGCGGGCATGGCGGAGGATCAGCAAGGCGGCATAGGGGCGCCGTTCGAGGAACCGCCGGGTGCCGCGCTCCCAGATCTCGATGCGCTGCTCGGCCGGCATCGCGATGAAATCCACCGGCCGGCCCGCGGCATCGCATCGCGGCGCCGCGTCGGCCTCCCGCCAGCCGTTGTCGTGCTCGCGGCCGGCGAGGATCACCTCGTCGCGCCGCGGGTTGCCGGCCAGCCCATCGGCGCGCCAGAGCGACAGGATCTCGCCGGCCAGGTGGGCGTGATCGGGCTGGGTCACCAGGCGGTAGGCGCCGTCCTCGACGGTGACGATCACGGTCGCAGTCCGCCTCTGCCACTGCGCGCGCCGCCGAGCCTGGCCGCGATCGCGGCCTCGGCCTGGCGGTAGAAGCTCGCCAGGTCGGTGCGGCCGGCGGCCTCGGCGAGGGTCGCCGCCTGGTGGTAGGAGTCGTTGGCAGCCATGAGGCAGCTGGCCTCCGCCACCTCGTCGCCGCGGCGGTGGGCGGCGGTGGCGCGCTGGAGCCAGCACAAGGCGAGGCTGGCGCGCGGCGCCGGCTGGCCGGGTGCCAGCTCCATGGCTTCGAGCAGGGCCTCCTGCGCGTGGTCGAGCTGGCCGGCGGCGATCAGCTGCACGCCGAGGTCGTTGAGCGCCGCCGCGGTGCCGGCGTCGAGCTCTGCCAGCCGGCGGCGCGCCTCGCGCACCAGCTCGGGATCGGCTCCGGCGGGGACGGCGCCGGGGGCGAGAGCGGCGGCGAGGCGCCGGCGCGCGGCGTCATGGTCGGCTGCCGCCTGGGCATAGCCGCCGATCTCCGCCAGGTAGGAGCCGCGGCGCTCGCGGGCGATCGCCCATTCGAGCTCGGCGGCCAGGAAGCCGGGGCTGGCGCGCGCGGCCTCGTCGAGGTAGTCGGCGGCGCGCGTCGCCCGGCTCACCGCCTGGGCCAGGCGCTCGCGGGCGGCGGGGGAAGCCTTCCCCTGGCCGCTCGCCGCGAGGCGCTGGAAGTCCGCGTGGGCCGCCGCGGACCAGCGGCTGGCGGCGATGCCGAGGTTGTACTCGATTGCCGCGTCCTGCCGTCCGACCTCGGCGGCGGCGATGCATGGCAGGTTCACCGCCAGACCGGCGCCGGCGAGCAGGGCCAGATCCAGCGCCGGCCTGGCAGCGCCCCGCCAGGTGGCGGTGCGGGCGCGGCTCACGATCGCCGCCAGCTCGACGACGCCGGCGCCGGCAAGCGGCAGCAGGAAGGGGACGACCGCCAGGCGGTAGCGGCCGAGGACGAAGAACAGCGTGACCGCCAGACAGGAGGTGGCGGCGAGCAGCGCCAGGAGGAGCCCGCCGCGGCGCTGTTGCGAATCGCCGCGGGCGAGCGCCAGCAGGCCCAGCGCGGCGAGCGGCGCCACCAGGCCGAACACCACCGGATCGCAGCGCAGCAGCAGCGACTCGCGCCTGTAGACCCGAAAGCCTTCGGCGTCGGGCAGCTCGTAGGCATTCCAGAACAGGCGAAGCTTGCGGAGCATCAGGCGCAGCCAGGCGGTAGGATCGGCGGCGATCTGCCGCCAGCTCTCGCGCCAGAATTGCCGCGACACCGCGGCGGGGCCAAGCTCCGCCGGCGCCACCGGCCGGCCGAGGTCCCGCGAAGCGAAGTCGGCCGCCAGCCGGCGCGCATCCGCCTGCTGCCGCTCCGGGGTCTGGCTGCCCGACGACAGCGCGGCATAGGTGCCGGTGGCGCCGCGGTGGTTGCCGATGTAGAAGTTCATCCCCCCCTGGGAGCTGGTCAGCAGCAGCCCTCCGCCGGCCGCCCGGTTGAGCAGGGCGGCCGGCGCGAGCGCCAAGGCCACGCCTCCCAGCAGAGCCAGGGCGGCGCCGGCGTTCGCGGCCGCGCCGATCCGAGCTGCGCTGCCGGCCCGACCGTTCGCGGTGGTGTCGGCCCCTTGCTCGCCGCCTGCGGCCAGCAGGTAGAGGGCCGCGGCCGGTGCCAGCAGCAACAGGCTTTCCTGCAGCAGCGCGGCACAGCCGAGGGCGGCGCCGGCGGCCAGGGCGCGCGCCGCCGTGATGCTGCGGCCGCGAGGTGGCAGCATCACCACCACGGCCGCCGACTCCAGGAGCAGGACCGGCACGGTCTTGAGCAGCAACGGAGTATAGAAAACCGCCGGCGCATAGAGCGCCGCCAGCACGCCAGCCACTGCCGCCGCTCCGCCCGGCGCCGGCTGCCAGAGGCGCCGGGCGGCGACGGCGGCGAGCGCCGCGGTGACCGCTCCTGCCAGCGCCTGCAGCAGGCGCATCGCCGCCGCCGACCTGCCGCTCACCGCGTAGACCGCGGCCAGCAGGTAGGGGTAGAGCGGTGCCTGGTAGAAGGCCTCGCGCGGCCGCCAACCGTGGTCGAGGATCTCTCGCGCCAGCGCGTCGTAGCGCTGCGCGTCCATCACCAGCTGGTGCAGGGTCGGCAGATCCCGGATCTCGAAGAGGTAGGCAAGGCGCACCGCCAGCGCCAGCGCGAACACCGCCGCCGGCAGCCGCCACGCCCCCGGCTGCCGCCGAGGCGCAGGGGCATCCCGCCCCGCGATCGGCACTCCCTGCGGCTGCTCCTGCGCTGCCATGGCCGAGACCCTCCCGAGCCGGCCCCGAGTCTAATCTCCCGCGCGGTGCAGGGGGTATGGCAGGAGCGTGTCCCCGTGGGTGGCCGGAGCGCGCCTCTTGATCCAGAGGCGGCAGCCCCGCGGCGCCATCTCCGGTCGGATCGTGGCCGGGGTGGTGTCCTGAAGAGGCACTACCTGACCTGGGCCGGCGGCGACTACCAGGCTGGGAGTTGCCGCGGTATAATCCGCGTCTCTTGCACTTTCTTTCGCCGTGCCCACGGCTCCAGCAGGAGCCTTGGGCGCGAGGCCTCCCGGCCGGGTAGCGGCGAACGTGTGTCAACCGGAGGGCCGCAGGCGGGGGTTGGCGAGCGAGCAACAAACGGGGGCAAGGCTCCCATTGCCTTAGGAGATCCGATCATGAAGCGCGTCCTTTCCTTTGTCCTCTGCGCCATTCTGGCCTCCGCATCGCTGCTGGTGGCGCAACCGCCCAGCAGCAAGCCGCGGATCGCCGTCCTCGAGTTCACCAGCAAAGCCGACAACCAGTGGTGGTTCAAGAACGGCGCCGCCGCCGCACAGGACGTTTTCGTCACCGAGCTGGTCAAGAGCCGCAAGTTCGCGGTCATCGAGCGCGAGAAGATCAACGCCATCATGCAGGAGAAGGGCCTCACCCTCGGCGGCGACATCGATCCCAAGACCGCGATGAAGATCGGCAAGCTGCTCGGGCTCAACTACATGCTGACCGGCGCGGTGACCGAATACGGCAACACCGACACCAACGCCCACGGCCCAGGGGTGGGCTCCCTGCCCAGCTTCGGCGTCCACAAGCGGAGCTTCGTGGCGGCGCTCAACGCGCGGCTGATCAACGTGTCGACCGGCGAGATCGTGTGGGCCGACGAGGCACGCAAGGAGGAGAGCAGCTCCAGCGTCTCGGTGGGCGGTTTCGGCGGCGGCGTCAACGACGACCGCATGTTCGACAAGGTCCTGAAGCCCTGCATCCAGCAGCTGGTCGCCAGCCTCAAGTCGGCCGACCTGTAGATCCAAGGCCCAACCGGCCTCCGGGGGCCTCCGGGGGGACGCTCCCCGGAGGCATGCCCCCGTCAGGTCAGGGCACGAAGCTGATTTTCATCGTGGTCCACATCTTGACCCGCACGCCGTCCTTGGTCGCCGGGTTATAGGAGCTGTGGCGGGCCACCTCGAGCGCCGCCTCGTCGAACCCCAAGCCGACCGCGGCGCCCAGCTGCTCGGCCCGTTCCACCTTCCCTCGCTCGTCGACCAGCACTCTCACCTCCACGTCGGCCGCCCGGTTCATGCGGCGCGCGGCGGTGGGATAGCGCGTCGCCGGACGGTAGACGATCTTGGGCATCACCACCCCCGGCCCCGGTTGCACCAGGTCACCCACCTGGATCTGCGGCTGGCGGCCGGCGCCGGCATCGGCGGCCGGAGCCGCCGGGACCGGCGTGGCAGGCGCCGCCGGCGCCGCGGCGGCCGGAGCCGAGGCGCTGCTCGCGGCCGCGCCCGCCGGCGAGCCCGGGACCGGCGCGGCCTGGCCCCCAAGCGTCGCCGTGCGAGTGGCGCCGCCGGCGGTGGCGGCCCCCGCGGCCGGCGCTGCCGGTTCGGTCCGTGCCGGGTGGCTCTCGGCCGGCGTCGCCGACGACTCGGCAGCCGCGGCGGCGCCGCCTGCCGCCTGGCGCTCGCCCCGCGCCTTTTCCTTGTCCTGGCTGGCGGCCGCGGCGCGGCGGCTCTCCTCCAGCTTCTGCTGCAGCTGCTTGATGTTGTCGTCGTACTGACCCTTGAGCTTGTTTTCGAGGTCCTTGCTGCGCGCCTCGATCATCTGCTGGATCTGCGCCTGCAGCGCCGCGGCGTTGCGGGCGGCTTCGGCGGCGCTGACCGGACCGGCCGCCGCCTGGGTGGCCGCCGCCGGCGCCGGCTTGGCGCCGCCGCGGCCGAACAGCAGATAGCCGACCGCCGCGAGCGCCAGCAGCGCGACGACGCCGAGGCCGACCCAGAGCGGTGTCAGGTTGCCGCGGTTGCCGCCGCCGCGGGCGGCGGCGCCGGCCGGATGGGACGTCGTCGACGCGGCAGCCCAGCCGGCGTCCGGGACCGCGCCGCCGGCACCGCGCTCGCGCGCGTCGGCGGCGCCGGCCGTGCCGGCATGGATGGCTCCCGCGCCGGCGGCGCTCGCGGCGCCGGCACCGGCGGCGGCGAAGGCCGCGACTCCCGCGCCGGCCGCCGGGCGGCGCGGCAGCTCGAGGTTCTTCTCGGCTTCGATCTCGTGGCTCTCGCGATCGATCTCGTCGCGAAACAGGTTGTGCATGAAGAAGGCGAGGTTGAAGGTGGTCGAGGTGTACTGGCCCTCGATCATCAGCTTCGAGATCGTCTTGTGCCAGGTGATGGCGTCGGGGATGCGCTGCTCGCGCGGCGCCAGGCTCTGCTTGAGCAGCGCGGCGAGCGCGGGCGGCAGCGGCGTCCCCTCGTTCGGCAGCACCAGCTCGTCGATCATCGGCAGCAGCTGGGTGAGCGTCGCATAGGTGGCCGCCGTCGCCGCCTGGCCCGGCTGGCCGTTCGGCGGCAGCGGCAGGCGCTCGCTCGCCAGCAGCTCGTAGAGGATGGCGCCCAGCGAGAAGACGTCGTCGCTCTTCGTCACCGCCGCGGTGCCGGCCGACTCCGGCGCCGGATAGGCGCGCAGATCGTCGTTGCGCCAGCCGCCGGCCCAGAGCTCGCGCAGCCCGGGCGCCGTCTCGAAGCCGAGCAGGCGGGTCTCGCCCTCGTTCGAGATCATCACCAGGTGGGGCGCCACGAAGCCGTGCAGCAGCCGCTCGTCCTGCACCCGGGTCTCGTAGGCCGCCGCCAGCGCCAGCGCCAGGCGTTCGGTGATCAACAGCGCGTGCTCGATCGGGATCGGCTGGCGCTGCCGCGCCGCCTGCGCGAAGAGGTTGGCGAGGTTCTTGCCCGAGACGTAGTCATAGGCGACGTAAGGGAAGCTGCGGACCTTGCCGAGGTCGACGCCGCTGCCGATGTTGGGGCTGCGCAGCGCCTGCTGCACCGGGGCGCGGCCGGAGATCCGCTGCCAGAGCCGCTCGCCATCCATTCCCTGCCCGTTGAAGACGCGCAGCAGCACCACCCGCTCGATGCCCTCCCGGCCCATCCGGCCGGCGCGGAAGGTCTCGCCAAGCGCGTCCTCGCTCAGTTTCTTGAGCAGGAGGTAGTTCCCGAATTCTTCTGGGATGTTCATGGATGTCTCCTCTCGGCCCGGTCTACAGGCTCCGGTGCTGCCAGCTTCGGTCCGGCAGGTCTGCGCTTTTCAGCTTGATACACCAGCACCCGCGAACTGTCAATGAAGCGGCGGCGCGCCGGCGGCTTCGCGCCGCTGCTGCTCGCGGCGGTCCCGCCAGTAGCGGCGCTGCCAGAGGTCGACGTTGCGGTTTTGCTCCTCGAGCGTGGTGGCGAAGACGTGGGTGCCGTCGTTGCGGCTCACGAAATACAGGTAGGGGACGTCCGCCGGCCGGGCCGCGGCCTGCAGGCTGGCCAGGCCGGGCGAGCAGATCGGGCCCGGCGGCAGGCCGGCGCGGCGGTAGGTGTTGTAGGGCGAATCGAGGCTCAGGTCCGGGTGATGGAGGCTGCCGTCCCAGCGCCCGAGGCGGCGCAGCGCGAAGATGATGGTGGGATCGGCGTCGAGCGCCATGTGCCGCACCAGGCGGTTGCGGTAGACGCCGGCGATCAGCGGCCGGTCGGCGCTGGCGCGCGCCTCCTTCTCGACGATGCTGGCGAGGGTGACCACCTCCCGCACCGAGCCGGGATTGCCGCCGGCGCCGGCGAGCAGCGGTCGCACGCGGCGCTCGAAGCGGGAGCGGAAGGTCTTCACCAGGGTGGCGACGATCTCGTCCTCGGAGGTGCCGAGGGCAAAGCGGTAGGTGTCGGGGCAGAGATAGCCCTCGAGGTCGGTCGCCGCCGGATCGAGGTCGGCGATCAGCGCCGGCGAGCGCATCCGTTCGAGAAACGCCTCGCGCCGGCCGGCGCCGGCCTGCGCCAGCTGGCCGGCGACGTCCTCGATGGTGAAGCCCTCGACCACCGTCACGCTGCGCGACACCACGTCGCCCCGGATCAGCTTGCGCAGCACTTCCGGAAAGGCGAGCGGGCCGGCGAAGCGATACTCGCCGGCCTGCAGCGGCGGGTCGTGCAGCACGTAGACCAGGTAGGCGCGGGCGACCCGTGGGTTGGCCACCACCCCTTCCCGTCCCAGCTGGTCGAGGATGCGCGCCGCCCCGGACCCGGGAGCCACGTCGACCAGCTTCTCGGTGCCGGCATATCCCTGGTACGGCTGCCAGAGCCACCACCCGTAGCCGAGCGCGCCGGCGACGGCGAGGGCGGCGAGCAGCGGCAGCAGGCAACAGCCCAGGCGCCGCCGGCGGCGGCGCTGGTTGCGGCGGGGATTTCGGGCCGGTGGCGGCGTGCCGGCGGCGGCCCGCCGGGGGGCGGGCAGCGGCTTCGCTGCCTTTTCCGTCTTCTCCATCGGGTCTGCTCTCGGCGTTCCTCTCCGGTGTCCACGGTGCGAGCCGGCCACCGCCGGCGGTCAGGCCTCTCCCGTAGGCTCGGGCTCCGGCAGCGGCTCGGTGCCGCCCGGACCGGTGCGGCCGACCTTGCCGCCGCGGTCCAGGTCCTCCTGCAGCAGGATCTGGGCGGCGGCGGCGTCGATCCTCTCCGGCGCTCGGCGCGGATCGATGCCGGCGGCCCGCAGCCGTGCCGCCGCCTCCACGCTGGTCAGCGCCTCGTCGACGAAGGTGAGCGGCAGCGCGGTCCTGGCCGCCAGGCGCTCGCCGAAGCGCCGCACCCGCGCCGCCGCCGGCCCCCGCGTGCCGTCGAGGCTCACCGGCTCGCCCAGCACCAGCCGGCCGATACCCTCGCGGCGCGCGATCTCGGCGATGGCGCCGATCGCCGAGCGGTCGTCGCGCCGCGCCAGCGTGGTGAGCGGCACCGCCAGCCGCCCCTCCGGGTCGGAGACGGCCAGGCCGATCCGCCGCTCGCCGAAATCGATGCCCAGGGCGCGCATGAGATCCTTGTCCCGCCGCGCATTGTAGCCGCAGCCCGCGGCGCCGCGCCGCTGTGCTAGCATGCGGCCCCGCCCGGCCGCCCCGCGCCGCTCGGGCGCCGGCCGCCCGACCTCCACCCCGGAGGCCCGCGAGGTCCACCGAGGAGCCGATCCGTCATGGAAAACGTGGTGATCCTGAGCGCCGTGCGTACCCCGATCGGCGCTTTCCAGGGAGCGCTGTCGTCGCTGCCGGCGCACGCCCTCGGCGCGCGCGCGCTGGCTGCCGCCATCGAGCGGGCCGGGGTCGCCCCCGCCGCCGTCGAGCAGGTCAACATGGGGTGCGTGCTGACCGCCGGCCAGGGCCAGGCGCCGGCCCGCCAGGCCGCCCTCGGCGCCGGCTGCCCGGTGTCGACCGGCGCCATCACCCTCAACAAGGTCTGCGGCTCGGGGATGCGGGCGGCGATGATCGCCGCCAACGACCTGCGCTGCGGCGACTTCAAGCTGGTGGCCGCCGGCGGCATGGAGAGCATGAGCCAGGCCCCCTACCTGGCCGCCGGGGTGCGCGAGGGCCTGCGCCTCGGCCACGGCAAGCTGCTCGACTCGACCATTCACGATGGGCTGTGGGACCCCTACAACGACATCCACATGGGCAGTTGCGCCGAGCTCTGCGCCGCCGAGTACAAGCTCAGCCGCGAGGAGCAGGATGCCTTTTCCCTGGAGAGCTACCGCCGCGCCCGCGCCGCCGGCGAGGGCGGCGCCTTCGCCGCGGAGATCGTCGGCGTGCCGGTGGCGCAGAAGGGGCAGAAGAAGGGCGAGTCCCCGGCCACCGTGGATCGCGACGAGGAGCCCTGGAAGGTGGACCTCGGCCGCATCGCGTCGCTGCGTCCCGCCTTCCAGAAGGACGGCACGGTGACCGCCGGCAACGCCAGCAAGATCAACGACGGCGCCGCGGCGCTGGTGCTGACCACCGCCGCCCACGCCGCCGCGCTCGGGGTCCGGCCGCTCGCCCGCATCGTGGCGCACGCCTCGCTGGCGCAGCGGCCGGAATGGTTCACCACGGCGCCGGTGGGCGCGGCGCGGGCGGTGCTGGCGCGGGCGGGTCTCGCGGCGGCGGACATCGACCTCTGGGAGGTGAACGAGGCTTTCGCGGTGGTCGCCATGGCCTTCATCCGCGACCTCGGCCTGGCGCCGGAGCGGGTCAACGTGCAGGGCGGCGCGGTCGCCCTGGGCCATCCGATCGGCGCCTCCGGCGCCCGCATCCTGGTCACCCTCCTGCACGCCCTGCGCGCCAGCGGCGGCCGCCTCGGTTGCGCGGCGATCTGCATCGGCGGCGGCGAGGCTACCGCGATGGTGATCGAGCGCATAGACTAAACCCCGCTCATGTCCGCTCCTCGCCGTGTGCTCCTGCTGAGCCTGTCGCTGGCCCTGGCCGTGGTGTCCGTGATCCGGGTGCCGCCGGCTGCCGGTCGGCAGGCGCCGTCCGCGGCGGCGCCTGCCGCGCCCGCCCCCCCTGCCGCGGACACCAGCCAGCCGGCCGCTCCCGCCACCGCCGCCACTCCCGCAGCCCAGGCCACCCCGGAAACGCCGGCAGCCCCTGCAGCCCCCGGAGCTTCGGCAGCGCCGGCAGCCCCGGCCGACTCCGACCAGCCGCCGCCGTCCCCGTCGCCGGGTCCGCCGGCGCTCGCCTCGACCGAGCCGCAGGCGGCCAACACCGGCAACGTGCCGGCCTCGGCGCCGGCGGTCAATCCGGCCTCGCCGCCGGGGACCGCCTTCGGCCAGCCGGCGCAGGGCTCGATCGGGCCGTCGCCGACCGGTACCGTGCCGTCGAGCTCGCCGACGGCGACCCCGGGCGGCGGCCACCGGGTCAATCCGGTCACCGGCGCGCCTGCCGCCCCCGGCGGCGGCCGCAAGGGGCCGCCCGGCGCCGGCGCCAACCGCATGGATTTCAACCTCAAGTTCCAGGACGGCGCCACCGCCGCCGGCAGCGCCGTGACCTTCGACTACAAGCGCGACGACTACGCGGTGCTGACCGGCAACGTCCAGGTCCATTACCAGGACCTCGACCTCACCGGCGATCACGTCGAGATCGACCTCACCTCCAAACACGTGGTCGCACAGGGCAACGTCATCCTGGACCAGGGGCCGAAACGCCTGACCGGCACCACGCTCAATTTCGACCTCGACACCAAGACCGGCAAGATGGTCGAGGCGACCGCTTACGTGGCGCCCGACTACTACTTCGCCGGGCCCGAGATCGACAAGGTCGGCGAGAACACCTACGAGGTCTACGACGGCCTGTTCACCTCCTGCACCCAGCCGAATCCCGACTGGAGCTTTCACATGGGCCGCGCCACCGTCGAGGTCGACGGCTACGCCCACATGCACAACGTCACCATGCGGGTGAAGTCGCTGCCGGTGTTCTACACCCCGTGGATGCTCTACCCGGCGCTGAAGGACCGGGCCTCGGGCATGCTGGTGCCGACCATCCATGCCTCGGGCAACCGCGGCGAATCCCTGGACCTCGCCTACTTCCAGACCCTGGGCCAGAGTTACGACGACACCATCCACGTCGATCCCTACCTGCGCGGCTTTCTCGGAGTGGGCGACGAGTTCCGCTATCACCCGACCGAAGGGACCTGGGGCGACATCACCGGCTTCGCCGTCAAGGACCCCGCGGACAACGGCAAGCTGCGCTGGAAGATCGACGCCAACCACGACACCGAGGACCTGCCCTTCGGCATGCGGATGGTCCTGCAATACCAGAAGTACTCGGATCTCGACTACCTGCGCGACTTCGAGCGCGACTTCGACACCAGCTCGCTGCGCTTCGTCGAGAGCCGCGCCTTCATCACCGGCAACTGGGGCCCCAACCTGCTAAACATCCTGCTCAACGACAACCAGATCCTGTTCAACACCGGGCTCACCACCGGCCCCGAGCTGACGCTCGACGTCGAACAGAAAAAGCTGCCCGAGATCGAGTACCAGCTGCGCTCGACCAAGCTCGGCCCGACGCCGTTCTACCTCGAGATGGACAACGTCCTGGACTATCTCGACATCATCCGCCCCGGTTCGTACTCCGGCGACTACGGCCGCATCGACCTGTTCCCGCAGCTCACCCTGCCGGTCAACACCTTTTCCTGGCTGAATTTCTCGCTCACCGGCGGCTATCGCTACACCTACTACCAGCGCAGCCTCGCGACCACCATGGTGGCGGTCGGCCCGCCGCCGGTCGGCACGCCGCCGGTGCTGACCGAGGTGCAGAGCTTCGACGACAGCAGCCTGCACCGCGCGCTGCCTTACGGCACCGCCCAGATCGTCGGCCCCTCCTTCTCCAAGATCTTCGAGAAGGAGATCGCCGACTACGCCAAGTTCAAGCACGTCATCGAGCCCCGCATCACCTACACCTATTACGGCCCGTTCAGCGCCTTCCGGCAGCTGGCGCTGCCGCAGTTCGACCAGATCGACGCGCCGCTGTCGACCAACAACGTGCAGGTGGCTCTGGACAACCGCCTGCTGGGCAAGTCCGACCAGGAGAATGCCAGCGCCCGCGAGCTGGCGCTGTTCGAGGTCTCGCGGATGTACAGCTTCGATCCCAATCTGCCGCTGGAGCTCTCGGAGGACCTCACCAAGCATTCGAGCGCCAGCCCCTGGGACGCGATGCTGCGCCTGCAACCCAGCGACAAGACCAGCCTCAAGGGCGAGGTGCAGTACAGCGGCCTGTTCCACCGCATCTCCGCCACCTCGTTCTCAAGCGACCTCTCGCTGCCCGGCAACCAGTCGGTCGGCGTCACCTGGTTCACCAATTACGTGCCCGACAACGGCATGGCGGTGAGCGATCAGATCCGCGTCAACACCGCGCTCAACATCATCCCGCAGAAGCTCTCGATCCAGGCGCAGGTCGGCTGGGACGTGGTCAACCATCTCCTGGGGCAGCAGTACTATGCGATCAACTGGTCGGAGCAGTGCTACGGCTTGCGCCTCGAGGTCCGCAAGTTCGCGGCGTTGACCGGTCCGCGGCTGAGCGACACCGACATCCGCTTCTCGCTCAGCCTGAAGGGCATCGGCACCGTGCTCGACCTCAACAACCGCAGCACCCAGACGGTGCCTTGAGGCCGCCGCGGCGGCCGCGAGCCGGCGGGAGATCCCGATCATGAAGGGCCTCATCCTGTCCGGAGGCAAGGGCACGCGGCTGCGGCCGCTGACCTACACCTCCGCCAAGCAGCTGGTGCCGGTGGCCAACAAACCGGTGCTGTTCTATGCCATCGAGTCGATCGTCGCCGCCGGCATCACCGACATCGGCATCATCGTCGGCGAGACCGGCAGCGAGATCCGCGCCGCGGTCGGGGACGGCGCGCGCTTCGGATGCAGCGTCACCTACATCGAGCAGGACGCGCCGCGCGGGCTGGCGCACGCGGTGCTGATCGCCGAGCCGTTCCTCCGCGACTCGCCGTTCGTGATGTACCTGGGCGACAACCTGATCGCCGGCGGCATCACCGGCCTGGTCGAGGAGTTCCGCCGGCTGGCCTGCAACTCGGAGATCCTGCTCGCGGAGGTGCCGAACCCGCAGCAGTTCGGGGTCGCCGAGCTGACCGCCGACGGCAAGGTGCGGCGGCTGGTGGAGAAGCCGCGGGAGCCGCGCAGCAACCTGGCCCTGGTCGGCGTCTACATGTTCGACTCCTCGATCTTCGAGTCGGTGCGGCGGATCGCGCCGTCGGCGCGCGGCGAGCTCGAGATCACCGATGCCATCCAGGACCTGATCGACCGCGGCCTCGCCGTGCACCCCCACCTGGTGCGCGGTTGGTGGAAGGACACCGGCAAGCTCGAGGACATGCTGGAAGCCAACCGCATCGTGCTCGAAGGGCTCGAGCCCCGGTCCGGCTCGGAGATCGGCGCCGGCAGCCGCCTCGAGGGCCGGGTGCAGGTCGGGACCAACGTCGAGATCGTCGATTCGCTGGTACGCGGTCCGGCGGTGATCGGCGACGGCGCGCGTCTCGAGAGCGCCTTCGTCGGCCCCTACACCTCGATCGGCGAGCGCTGCACCCTGGTGTGCTGCGAGCTCGAGAACTCGATCGTCCTCGCCGACTCGACGATCCGCGACATCCCGCTGCGCATCGACGGCTCGCTGATCGGGCGCAACGTGCGCATCGTCAAGACCGATCAGAAGCCCAAGGCCTACCGCTTCATGGTCGGCGACAACTCCGAGGTGGGCATCACCTAGTGGCGGTGCCGGCGGCGATGCGGACCTTGATCCTGGGGGGGACCGGCATGCTCGGCCGCGCGGTGCTCGCGGCGGCGCGGGAACGCGGCTGGCCGGTCACGGCGCTGTCGCGCCAGCAGGCCGACGTCGCCGACCAGACGCGGCTCGACCACTGGATCGACGAGGTCCGCCCGGAGGTGGTGATCAACTGCGCCGCCTTCACCCGGGTCGACGACTGCGAGGCGCGGCGGCCCCACGCCATGGCGGTCAACGGCGAGGCGGTGGGGTGCGTGGCGCGGGCGGCGGCGCGCGGCGGCGCGCGGCTGCTGCAGGTGTCGACCGATTACGTCTTCGCCGGCGAGCGGCGGCAGCAGCCCTACCGCGAGGACGACCCGACCGGTCCGCGCTCGGCCTACGGCGAGAGCAAGCTGCTGGGGGAGGAGCGGGCGCTGGCCTACGAGCGCAGCCTGGTGGTGCGCACCAGCTGGCTGTTCGGCGACGGCGGCCCCAACTTCGTCGCCGCCATCGCCGGCCAGATCGCGCGCGGCACGCGGCCACTGCGGGTCGTCGCCGACCAGCTCGGGGCTCCCACCTACACCCCGTTCCTGGCGCGGGCGCTGCTCGATCTGGCGCCGCTGGCAGCCACCGGCGTGGTCCACTATCGCAACCGGGAGCCCGTCTCCTGGTACTCTTTTGCCGCCGAGATCGCACGCCGCTGGCCGGGACCGCAGGGTGAGGTGGAGGTGGTGCCGGTCACCACGGCCGAGTTTCCGCGTCCGGCGCCGCGGCCCGCCTACTCGGTGCTGGCGGTGGAGCGCTGCGAGGCCCTGCTCGGGCGCGCGGTGGAAAGTTGGGAGCCGGGGTTGGTGGAGTATCTGTCGCAGCTCGTGGAGTTGCGGAATGGGAGGAGTCGATGAGGGCTTTGATCACCGGAATCACCGGCTTCGCCGGTTCACACCTGGCGGAGTACCTGCTTGCCGAGCACCCCGACGTGGAGGTGGCCGGCACTTACCGCTGGCGCAGCCGCATGGACAACATCGAGCACCTGCGCGACCGGATCCAGCTCGTCGAGACCGATCTGCGCGACTTCACCTCGGTGCATGCCGCGCTGGAGCGCACCCGTCCCGACTACCTTTTCCACCTCGCCGCGCAGAGCTTCGTGCCGGCGAGCTGGTCGGCGCCCAGCGAGACGCTGATCACCAACATCACCGGCCAGACCAACCTCTTCGAGGCGATCCGCGCGCTGCGCCTGGACCCGGTGGTGCAGATCGCCTGCTCGAGCGAGCAGTATGGCCTGGTGCTGCCGGACGAGACGCCGATCAAGGAGACCAATCCGCTGCGGCCGCTGTCGTCCTACGCCGTGTCCAAGGTGGCGCAGGACCTGCTCGGCTACCAATACTTCCAGAGCTACGGCCTGAAGGTGATCCGCACCCGCGGCTTCAACCATACCGGGCCGCGGCGCGGCCAGGTCTTCGTCACCTCCAACTTCTCGAGCCAGGTGGCGGCCATCGAGCTCGGCATGCAGGAGCCGGTGATCCGGGTCGGCAATCTCGACGCCATCCGCGATTTCACCGACGTGCGCGACATGGTGCGCGCCTACTGGCTGGCGGTGACGCGCGCCACCCCCGGCGAGGTCTACAACATCGCCACCGGCACCGGCATCCGCATCCGCGAGGTGCTCGACCGCCTGCTGGCGCTGACCTCGGCCAAGGTCACGGTCGAGATCGATCCCGAGCGCCTGCGTCCGTCGGACGTCGAGATCCTGATCGGCGACAGCTCGAAGTTTCGCGCCGACACCGGCTGGGAGCCGCGCATCCCCTTCGAGCAGACCCTGGCCGACCTGCTCGCCTACTGGCGCCAGACCCTGGCGGCGCGCCAGGGCCGGCTGGCCGCGGCGTCGCGAGCGAGCACCGCGCCCGAGCCGGCGGCGCACGGGATTCCGGCGCCGTTACCCAGGGCGGGTGCCTGACACCGGCCATGCACCTGCTCGTCACCGGCGTCGGCGGCTTCGTCGGCACGCGCCTCGCGCGCCGGCTGCTGGCCTGCGGCGAGCGGGTGAGCGGCACCGCTTTCGGGGCGACGCCGCCGATCGACGGTGTGGCGTTGCGCGAGGTCGATCTGCTGGACGCGGCGGCCGTCGCCGCGGCGGTGAGGGCGGCAGCTCCCGACGTGGTGGTGCACCTGGCCGGACTGTCGCACGTCGGCGACTCCTGGAAACACATGGCCGACTACTTCCGGGTCAACGTGCTGGGCACCGAGAACCTGCTGGCGGCGGCCAGGGCGGCGGCCGTCGAGCGGGTGGTGGTGGCCTCGTCGGCCGAGGTCTACGGCCTGGTGCCGGAGGCCGAGCAGCCGATCGACGAGCGGCGTGAGGTCAGCCCGCACACTCCCTACGCCCTGACCAAGGCGGCGGCGGAGCGGTTGGCGCTGGCGCAGGGCGCGGTGGTGGTGCGCTCCTTCAACCTGGTGGGGCCCGGCCAGTCGGCGCGCTTCGCGCTGCCGACGTTCGCCGCGCAGCTGGCGGCGATCGCCCGCGGCGAGCTCGACGAGGTGCTGCGGGTCGGCAACCTCTCGGCGCGGCGCGACTTCCTGCACGTCGACGACGGCGTCGACGCCTACCGGCTGATCGCCGAGCGCGGGCGGCCGGGCGAGATCTACAACGTGGCGAGCGGCAACGCCGTCTCGATCGGCGAGGCGCTCGACCGCCTGATGGCGATCTCCGGGGTGCGGGCGCGCGTCGAGGTCGATCCGGCGCGCGTGCGGGAGGTCGACCTGCCGCTGCTGCTGGGCGACGCCCGGCGGTTGCGCGATCTGGGCTGGGAGCCGCGCCGTGGGCTCGACGAGGCGCTGGCCGAGCTCTGGGCGGCGGCGGGCGGCGGTGGCGGCGGCGCGGCGAGGGCCTCGGCATGAGAGTGCTGGTGACCGGAGCCACGGGTTTTCTGGGCCGGCGCCTGGTCGACGAGCTGGCGCCGCGCCACGACCTGCGGGTGCTGGTGCGCCCCGCCGCGGCTGGCGCTGCCGCGGCCGGCGCCCGCCGCGGCGCCTTCCCGGCGGGCGTCGAGGTGGTGCCTGGCGACGTCACCGATGCCGCGGGGTTGCGGCGGGCGGCCACCGGCTGCGAGGCGGTGATCCACGCCGCGGCGCTGGTCAAGATCCTGGCGCCGGCGGCGGAGTTCGAGCGCGTCAACGTCGGCGGTCTCGAGAACGTGCTCGCCGCCGCCTCCGCCGCGGGCGCCGCCAAGGTGGTCTACGTCTCGAGCTTCATGGCGCTGGGGCCGAGCGAGGGCGGGCCCGGCGGCGTGCTCGACGAAGCGGCGGCCGCCGCCGGCGACGGCAGAGCCTGGATCAACGCCTACGAGCGCACCAAGGCGCTGGCCGACCGGCTGGCGCGGCAGGCCATCGCCGCCGGCCAGCCGCTGGTGGTGGTCTACCCGGGCGTGATCTATGGGCCGGGCGAGATGACCGAGGGCAATCTGGTGGTGCGCCACGTCCGCGATCTGCTGCACCGCCGCCTGCCGGCGCTGCTCGGCACGTCCGGGCGCCGGTGGTGCTACGTCTTCGTCGACGACGTCGCCCGCGGCATCGGCCAGGCGCTGGCCGGCGCCAGGTCCGGCGCCCGCTACGTGCTCGGGGGCGAGAACGTCGCGCTGGGCGATTTCTACGCCATGGTCCAGGAGCTCTCGGGAGTGCCGGTGCCGCGGCGCCGCCTGCCGGACGGCCTGGCCAAGGCGATCGGCGCGGCGCAGAAGGGATGGGCGCGGCTGCGCGGCACCACGCCGGCGCTGACGCCGGACCTGGTCGAGGTGTACCGCCACGATTGGGCCTACAGCTCGGCGCGGGCGGCCGCGGAGCTGGGCTACACCTTCCGGCCGTTGCGCGAGGGGCTGGCCGCCACGCTCGCCTGGCTGCGTGAGACGGGACAGTGGCGCCCCTGACGCCGGCGCCCCCGGCCCCCTCGGCGCCCCTGGCTCCAGGAACCCCCGGCGCCGGGCCGGGAGATCCGCCGCCGGCGGCGGCGCCGCCCGCGGCCCGGCCGGCCGGCGCCCCCGGCCTTGCCGGACTGGCCCGCAACGAGGTGCTGCGCAAGGCGACCCATATCGGGATGGGGCTGATCGCCTTCAGCCTGCGCTTCCTGGGGCCGTTCTGGTCGGCGCTGCTGGCGGCGGCGGCGCTGCTCAACAACCTCTTCGTGCTGCACCGCATCGGCGGCAAGCGCCTGTGGCGCGACGCCGAGCACCAGGCGGGAGGGGCGCTGGGTATCGTGCTCTATCCGCTCACCGTGCTGCTGCTGATCCTGGTCTTCTACCGGCGGCTGGAGGTGGCAGCCGCGGCCTGGGGCATCCTGGCCTTCGGCGACGGCATGGCGACGGTCTTCGGCATGACCTGGGGCCGCCGCAAGCTGCCCTGGAACCCGGCGAAGAGCTGGGCGGGCAGCGCCGCCTACGTGGCCTTCGGCACCCTGGCGGCGGCGGCGCTGCTGACCTGGACGGCGCCGGAGCGGCGCTACAGCTGGGCGTTCGCGCTGGTGGCGGGAGGCGCGGCAGCGCTGCTGGCGGCGGCGCTCGAGTCGGTGCCGCAGGGGCTCGACGACAACCTCGGGGTGCCGCTGGTCGCCGGCATCTTCCTCTTCGGCATGGCGCTGACCCACGGCCAGTGGCCGGCGTTCCTCGGCTGGCCCTTCGCCGATCGCCTGCTGCTCGGGGCGGCGATCAACGCCGTGCTGGCCGGCGCCGCCTGGGCGGCGCGCACCGTCGACCTCTCGGGGGTCGCCGCCGGCTGGCTGGTGGGCACCGCCATCTACGGCTTCCTCGACTGGCGCGGCTGGCTGCTGCTGGTGGCCTTCTTCGTCATCGGCAGCGCCTGCACCAAGCTCGGCTACCGGCGCAAGGCGGCCGCCAACCTGGCGCAGGAGCGGGGCGGCCGCCGCGGCGCGCGCCACGCCCTGGCCAACGCCGGGGTGGCGGTGGCCTGCGCGGTGTTCGCGGCGCTGACCCTCTATCCGGCGCTGTTCGCGGTCGCCTTCGCCGCCGCCTTCGCCACCGCCGCCGCCGACACCGCGTCGAGCGAGATCGGGCAACTCGTCGGGCGCCGCACCTTCCTCATCACCACCCTGCGCCCGGTGCCGCGCGGCACCGAGGGGGCGGTGTCGCTCGAAGGCACGCTGGCCGGGATCGCCGCCGCCGCGGTGGTGGGGGCGCTGGGGGCGGGCCTGGGGCTCTACCCCTGGGCCTGCCTGCTGCCGGTGATCGGCGCCGCCTTCATCGGCACCACCTTCGAGAGCGTGGTGGGAGCGATTCTCGAGCGGCGCCGGCTGCTCGACAACGAGGCGCTCAACTTCCTCAACACCCTGGTCGGCGCGCTGGCCGGCGCCGCGCTGGCGGCCCTGGCGCTGTAGCGGCATGGAACCGGCGAACCCTGCGGCCGGGGCGGCGGCGGCCTCGCTCCCCGCGGCGACCAGCAAGCCGCGGCTCTACGCGGCGCTCTCGCGCCCGTTCACCCTGCTGCCGCCGCTGCTCGGCATCGTCTCGGGCTCGGTCTGTGCCTTCGGCTCGGCCCACGATCCCGATCCGGCGCGCCGTCTCACCCTGGCGGTGGTGGCGACCGTCGTGCTCGGCTCGCTCTGCGCCAGCCTGATGAACGCGGCCTCGAACGCCATCAACCAGATCTACGACCTCGAGATCGACCGGCTCAACAAGCCCAACCGCCCGCTGGTGACCGGCGCCCTGAGCCGCCGCGAGGCCTGGCGCTTCAGCTGGCTGCTCTATGCCCTGGCGCTGATCCCCACCTGGCTGGTGGTGCCGCACCCCTACGACAGCCTGGGCGCGAAGCTCGCCGCGCCCGTCGCCCGCCACGAGACCTTCTTCATCTATCTCGCCGGGCTGCTGTTCACCTTCGTCTACTCGGCGCCCGGGCTGGGCCGCACCAAGGTGCGGGGAATGGCCGCCAACTTCACCATCGCCGTGCCGCGCGGCGTGCTGCTCAAGGTCGCCGGCTGGGCGATGGTGGCGCGGATCGGCTACGTCGAGCCATGGTACCTGGGGGGCATCTTCGGCCTGTTCCTGATCGGCGCCTCCTCGACCAAGGATTTCGCCGACATCGCCGGCGACCGTGCCGGCGGCTGCAAGACCTTGCCGATCCTGCATGGCGTGCGCAAGGCCGCCTGGATCATCAGCCCCTTCTTCGTCCTCCCCTGGCTGCTCCTGCCGCTGGGGGCCAGGCTGCGCGATCCGCAGGACCCGACCCACGCCGTCCTCACCGGCAACCCCACGCTGCTGAGCCTCCTCGGCGTCCTGCTGACCGCCTGGGGGGCCTACACCGTCTACCTCCTGGTGCGTGACCCCGCCTCGCTCGCCGAAACCGAGAACCATCCCTCCTGGCGCCACATGTACCTGATGATGATGGCGGCGCAGATCGGGTTCGCGCTGGCCTACGTCTTTTGATTTCGCCGGGCTCTATTCCGGGCCGGAGTCGAAGCGGGCCGCCGCCTCCATGACCTGCGATCCCGGGGGCACGATGGCCAGGCACTCGATCCCTTCCGCTTGCGCCGCGCGCACCAGGGCGACGTCGAAAGCCGAGAAGAGCACCTCTTCGGGTGAAGCGATGTCGCGCAGCCCGCATACCGCCGCCAGGTGGACGGCGTCGAAACCGCGCAGGAGGTGACGGACCGCCAGCCGGCCCGCGCGCTGCTCGTCGACGTCGAGCCGCAGGAAGCGGCTCCAGTAAGTTTCGAAGTCCTCGCGCACAATCTCGAAAGAGGTGTCGTCGAGGTCGCCCCGGCGCGCCCGGCGGGCGAGCGCGCTGAGGGTCTCTGGAAATGCCACGCGCGACGAGGCCGTGGCCTCCGCCGCGCCAACCCACTCCCGGACCAGGTCGCTGTGCTCCTCCTCGACGTAGAGCTTGACCAGGCTGCTGGTGTCCAGGTAGAGGATCATCCGCGGCCGTCGATGATGGTCTTGGAAAGCGGCTCGCCGCGCAGCACGACTCTCCGCGCCGGCGGCTTCACCGGCTCGCCGTTCCATTCGAACTTGCCGGCTCGCGCCAGCGCCAGCAGGTGTTCGCGCTCCGAGTTGAGCGCGATCAGCTCCGCCACCGGCTTGCCGCGATCGGTGACCAGCACGCGCTCACCCTGTCGAGCGCGTTCGACGTAGTAACTGAGGCGTGCTTTGAGCTCTCGAAGGCCGACCTTGTCCATGGGTGATCCCCTTGCGTTGTAGTCGCTTTTTTGTCCAGATTGAGGATACATCGAGGAGGCTGGGGGGGCAAGCAGGGCTCGCAGGGTCCGGTGGCACGCGCGCCCGGCGCCCTGGTACTCTGGTGGTCAGGCGTTGGAATGGCAATGAACGACGACTCCAGAGTGCGGCCGGTGCCTGAAGCGATCCCATCCCACCTGGCGGTGGCGGAGCCGCCGGCCTCGGCGGCCGACCTCGCCGGCTTCGATGCCGAGGCGGCGGAGCAGCAGGCCGAGGCGGCGCTGGCGAGCGGCGCCGAGCTGCTGCCGCACCACGACCTGCTCGGCTTCTACGACCGGCTGCGGCCGCGGGTGCTGGAGACGATCGAGCGGCGGGCCGGCAGGCTGCCGGAGGACGTGGTCATCGCCCTGCTGCTGGCGCCGGACATCTTCATCCTGTTGGTGCGGCTGGTGATGGACAAGGAGGTGCCGCGCCGCGCCCGCCTGCTGATCGGCGGCGCCATCGCCTACTGGATCAGCCCGATCGATCTGCTGCCGGAGCTGTTCCTGGGCCCCATCGGTTATCTCGACGACCTGGTCGTCGCCGTCGCGGTGGTGGCGCAGGTCTTCACCGGCGACCTCGAACCCTACGCCCGCAAGCACTGGACCGGCCGCCAGGATCTCCACGTCGTCCTGCACGACATCAGTGCCGCCGCCCACGGCCTGCTTGGCTCCGCCCTTCATGCTCGGCTGAAGCGCCTGCTCGCCCGCCACGGCATCACGCTCGACGACACCCGCAAGCGCGGCGGGTGAGGACGGCGGCGATCAGCTCGCGGCCGGCAACCCGCCGGCGCATGGCAGCGTCAGCCGCGCCGCGCCGGCGCGGGAGGCGCGCAGCGAGTAGCCCTCGGCCCCGAAGCCCTTCGCTCCCGGCTTGACGAAGGGCGCCAGCGCCGCCACCGCCGAGTTGGCGCCGTTGTACACGGTGCGGATGCCTGCCGTCTGCTGGTAGCAGCGGTCGTTGGCAGGGATGGACAGGCCGATGACCCGGCCCAGCGCGCGATGCTCGGCCTCGATGCCCAGGATCGCCGCCGACACCTCGGCGAAGTAGATCAGCTGGCCGCTCGTGTAGGCGGCGCCTCTAGGATCGCGCTGCACGGCGATGTCTGCGGCGTTCGCGGCGGGGACGGCGAGGCGTGCCGCCATCGTCGAGAACTGCCGTACGGCCGCCAGGTAGGCGCCGACGAAGGCGTTCTCGAGCGCGTCGAGGGTCGAAAGGAAGGTGGCGAGGTCTTCGAAGCTGCCCTCGGGGAAGTAGAACGTCTGCACCGGGTCGGCCGCGGCGTCGGCACGCCCGATGAGCTGGCGCATCAGGTCGGCGTGGCTGATCTCCTCGGCGAGGGCGGCGCGCAGGTAGCCGACGTTGCCTGCCGAGCCCAGGGTCGACACCGTGAGGGCCGACCCCTCGGCGCCGGCGAGCCGGTGGTCCTGGATCACCTCGCCGAGCAGGCCGTGGTAGTAGAAGGTGGTCGCCAGATCCTCGGCGATCAGCGCCGCGGTGAAGATCATCTGCACGGTGTCCTCGGCCGTTGCCGCTGCCGCGGGGTGCGTGCCGACGACGGCCGGCGGCGCGCCGCCGCTCGCGCAGCGCGTGGCCGCGACCCCGAGGCCGGCCAGTGCGACGCCCTTCAGCAGCGAGCGCCGGTCCAGCGGCGCGCCCGCGGCGCCCTGCAGCATCTCCACCATCAGCGTTCCTCCTCCTTTGCCGTGCAGCGGCTCGACTTGGCGGCCACCGTCGCGCGCCGCTCCCGTCGCTCGCCGGCGCTGCCGGCGCTCCCGGTGCTCCCGGCAAACACCGGCTGCGATCCATACGTCCGGCGGGCGACCGCGGATGACACCAGCCAGCAGCAGCCTTGCTAGCAGCAGCCTTGGAACAGCACCTCTTCGGCCGCGGCGAGCTCGGGGACCACCCAGTCGGCGCCGGCGGCGGCGAGGGCGGCGGCCGGGGTCCTGCCGGTGGCCACCGCCAGCACCCGGATGCCGTTGGCGCGGCCGCAGGCGACGTCCCGCGGGCTGTCGCCGATGATCAGCGTCTCGTGTGCCGCCACCGGGCGCCCACGGCGGCTGGCGGCGCGGGCGAGCGCGACCGGCGGCAGCTCGCGGCGCTCGACGCCGTCGCAGCCGAAGGCGCCGAAGGGAAAGAAGCGGTTGAGATCGAAGCGCGACAGCTTGGTGCGGGCGCCGACCTCCCAGTTGCCGGTGAGCAGCGCCAGCTCGACGTCCGCGTGCGCGTCCAGCCGCAGCAGCAGTTCCTCGACCCCGGGCAACAGGCGCATGCGATTGCGCTCGAGGGTCCGCTCGAGGCCCGCCAGATAGAGCTCCCGCATCGCCAGCAGCCGTTCGCGTACCTCGGCAGCGCCAAAGCCGGCGCCGGTCATCAGCTCGATCACCGCCTGCGAATCGGTGCAGCCGGCGAAGTCGTAGCGCTCGACGTCGCCGGCGGTGCCGAACACCTCGATCAGGGCGGCGGTGAACGGCGCGATCGGTTGCCCGCCGCAATCGACCAGGGTGCCGTCGATGTCGAACAGCAGCAGCCGCACCGCTACTCCCGCCAGCGCGGCGGCTGCCGGGTGGCCAGAAAGGTGGCGATGCCGTGCCGGCAGTCGGCGGTGTCGCGCGCCTGGGCGTTGGCCTCGGCGGCCAGGTCCAGCGCCTCGTCGAGCGGGCGGCCGAGCGTGTCCAGCAGCAGGCGCTTGGTGCGGGCGATCGATTCGGAGCTGCCGGTGGTGAGCACCTCGGCGGCGAGCTCGCCGCCGACCGCCACCAGATCGGCCGGCGGCACCACGCGGTTGACCAAGCCGATGGCCAGCGCCTGGCGGGCGTCGAGGAACCGCGGGAAGAGCAGCAGCTCGCGGATGTCCGCGCCGCGCAGGCGCAGCGGCAGGAAGGTGGCGACGAGCGCCGCCACGAAGCCGATCCGCACCTCGCTGTACAGGAAGCGCGCGTCCTCGGCGGCGACCACGAAGTCGTGAGCGGTGGCGAGGCCGCAGCCGCCGGCGACACAGGCGCCGTGCACCAGCGCGATGGTCAGCGCCTCCTGGCGCAGCACCGACGCGAACAGGTTGCGCAGCCCCGCCGAGTCGCGGCGGTTCGCCTCCATTGCGGCCGCCGTTCCCGCCGCTCCCGTCGTGCCAGGCTCACCGCTGCCGCCCATCTCGGACAGCGCCCGCAGATGATCGAGGTCGGCGCCGGCCGAGAAGTTGCGGCCCTGGCCGGCGAGCAGCACGGCGCGGATGCCGGCTGCGCGCAGCGGGCTGCCGTAGAGCGCGGTCAGCTCGCCGATCAGCGCCGGCGACAGCGCGTTGGCACGCGCCGGATCGGCCAGCGTCACCCACAGCAGATCGCGGTCGCGCCGCGCCTCGAGGCGGTGGAAGGAGATCCCGGGCGGCGCCCAGGGCGTGCCCGCGCCCTGGCCCGGCGCCTCGGCGCCGGTCACTCGGCGCCGCCTTCCGGGGTGCGCGGAGCTTGGAGCGTTTGCAGGAAGAGGCTCTCGGGCACCTCGACCTCCATCTGCAGCAGCCCCTGGGCATGAGTCTTCCCCTGGGCGTCGGTCTTCAGGCTCTCGGTGCCGCCGCCGCCCAGGGAGTCGTGGAGCAGGAAGTTGAAAGCCAGCAGGTTGGGGACCTCGAAGCGCTCGACCGGGCCGCGGCAGACCTCCCGGAAGTGCTCCTTGACGCGGCCGGCGGTGGCCTGCGTGCGCAGCAGCTCGTACAGCTCGGGGCTGGCGGCGATCAGGCCGACGTTGCTGGCATCGCCCTTGTCGCCAGAGCGGGCGTGGGCGATCAGGTCCAATCTCACCTTCATCGTCGCCTCCGCGCCGGCGAACCGCTGGCCAGGAGCGCCAGTCCGGAGGCGCCGAGGACGCCCGCCGCGATGGCAGCGGTGCGCGGGCTGGTGGCCGCCGGGGTGTAGACCGCCGGCGACAGCACGGCGCGGTAACCGAGGTCCAGGATCTCGTGATGGAGTCGCTCGATCCAGGCGAAGCCGCCGGCGGCCGCCGCCAGCAGCAGCGCCATGGCGCCGGCCAGCCGCGGCGCCGGCCAGCCCGCCTGCATGCCCTGGCGCAGAGCGGCGGTGTAGCAGGTGGCGACCAGCAGGCCCCAGCCGGCGAAGACCAGGCGGTCGGCAAGGGCGCTGTAGAAGAAGCCAAGCAGGAGCGCCGGCAGGATGCCGGCGAGCAGCCAGCCATACCATGACAGCCTCAAAGCTCCTCCACCGAGACCTCGATGCGGTTCTCGACCTCTTCGCGGGCCAGCAGCGCCGGCCAGTAGGCCACCACCTCCTGCGGCTTCGGGCGGCCGCCGGCGAAACCCGTCACCCCCGGCGGGCCGGCGGTGATCAACGGCGCCAGCTCGAGGCCGAAGCGGGCGACCTTGCCGGCATCGGCGTCGCGCACCCCCAGCCGCAGCACCACCTCGGGCGGGTCCGCGGGCGCCGCCAGGATCCCCGGCAGGCAGGCGCCGGCGCCGACCAGCTCGACCGAGCGATCCTCCGGCGGAAAGGTGACGCCGGCCCGCTCCAGGCGGCGCCAGACGATGTCGGCGGCGAGCTCGGCCTTGGCGAGGGCGCGCGGCCCGGAGATGGTGATCTGGCCGCTGGCCTTGAAACCGGCGAGGTAGGAGGCCGAGACCTTGAAGAACGGCGTCTTGGGGCCGCCGCGGATGCCGGAGACGCTCACCCGGTTGCTGCCCTCCTGCCGCAGGCGGATGCTGGTGAAGTCGGCGACGCAGTCGGGGGTGAGGTACTCGGTCGGCTTGCTCATCTCGTAGAGCAGCTGCTCGGCGACGGTGTCGACCGTCACCATGCCGCCGGTGCCCTGGTGCTTGGTCACCACGAAGGTGCCGTCCTCATGAGCCTCGACGATCGGGTAGCCGACGTTCCACAGGTCGGGCACGTCCCACCAGCGGCTGTAGTTGCCGCCGGTGCATTGGGCGCCGCACTCGATGATGTGGCCGGCGATGGTGCCGGCGGCGAGGCGGTCCCAGTCGCGCTCGCCCCAGCCGAACTCGTGGATCATCGGCGCCAGCGCCAGGGCGGTGTCGGTGATGCGGCCGCAGAGCACGATCTGCGCCCCGGTGGCGAGCGCCTCGACCACCGGCCGCGCGCCGAGGTAGGCGTTGGCGCTCATCAGCCGCGCCAGGTGCGGTGCCAGCGGCTCGCCGGTGTCCATGTTGGCGAGCGGATGGCCGGCCGCGATCAGGCCCGGCAGGCGGGCCAGCAGGTCGTCGCCCTCGACCACGCCGACGCGGACGCCGGCGAGCCCCAGCTCGCGCGCCACCGCGAAGATCTGCCGCCGGCAGGCGCGCGGGTTGAGGCCGCCGGCATTGGTGAGGATGCGGACGCCGCGCGCCATCGCCTCGGGCAGGATGCGGCGAACGAAGCCGATGAAGTCGGTGGCGTAGCCCAGCTCCGGGTCCTTGCGCTTCTGCCGCATCATGATCGACAGCGTGACCTCGGCGAGGTAATCCATGCCGATGTAGTCGATCGGTCCGCCGCGCACCAGCTCGACCGGCGCATCGACGTTGTCGCCCCAGAAACCCTGGCCGTTGCCGATGCGGACCGTTTTCATGAGGCTGCCCAGCGTAGCATCGGTCAGGTCTGCAGCACGCCGGTGCGGAAGGGCAGGATCTCCGGGTTGTGCGCCACGGCGGCCAGCGAGCGCGCCAGCACCCGGCGGGTGTCGGCCGGGTCGATGATCGCGTCCACCCACAGGCGCGCCGCGGCGTAGCGCGGGTTCATGGCGGCGGCGTAGCGCGCCTTGATCTCGGCCAGGCGCCGCGCCTTCTCTTCCTCCGGCACCCCCTCGCCGCGGTTCTTGAGCTGGATGCTGAGCAGCGTCTGGCTGGCCTGGTCACCCCCCATCACGGCGATGGCGGCCGAGGGCCAGGCGTAGAGGAAGCGGGCGCCGTAGGCCTTGCCGCACATCGCGTAGTTGCCGGCCCCATAGGAGTTGCCGGCGAACAAGGTGATCTTCGGCACCGTCGAGTTGGCGACCGCGTTGACCATCTTCGCGCCATCCTTGATGATGCCGCCGCGCTCGGCCCGGCTGCCCACCATGAAGCCGGTGACGTCCTGGATGAACAGCAGCGGCAGGCGCTTCTGGTTGCAGAGCTCGACGAAGCGCGCTCCCTTGTCGGCCGAGTCCGAATAGATGACGCCGCCGATCTGCAGCTCCTTGTCGCGCGGTCCGGTGCCGGTCGCCCGCGGCACGATCGAGCGCTGGTTGGCGACCACGCCGACCGCCCAGCCGTCGATCCAGCCGGTGCCGCAGACCAGCGTCCGGCCGTAGGTCGCCTTGTACTCGTCGAGCTCGCTGCCGTCGAGCAGGCGCGCCAGCACCTCGTAAGTGTCGTAGGGCCGCGTACGGTCCACCGGCATCACGCCGCGCAGCTCCTCGGGCGACGCCAAGGGCGGCACCGGCTCGCGGCGGGTGAACGGCGACGCCAGCGATGTCTGAAGCATTGGCGGCGCGGGCAGCTGCGCGAACTGGCTGCGGATCTTCGCCAGGCAGCTCGCTTCGTCCGGGTGACGGTGATCCACCACGCCCGAGATGTCGCACTGCACCACGGCGCCGCCCAGCTCCTGGTTGTCGATCTGCTCGCCGATCGCCGCCCTGACCAGGTGCGATCCGGCGAGGAAGATCGACCCCGTCCCCTCGACGATGTGCGCCTCGTCGCTCATGATCGGCAGATAGGCCCCGCCGGCGACGCAGGAACCCATCACCGCCGCCATCTGGAAGACGCCTGTGGCCGACAGCCGGGCGTTGTTGTAAAACGCCCGGCCGAAATGCTCGCGGTCCGGAAAGATCTCGTCCTGCAGCGGCAGGAACACTCCCGCCGAGTCCACCAAGTAGACGATCGGCAGGCGGTTCTCGAGCGCGATCTCCTGCGCCCGCAGCACCTTCTTGCAGGTCATGGGGAACCAGGCCCCCGCCTTGACGGTGGCGTCGTTGGCCACCACCACCGACTCGTGCCCCGCGATCCGCCCCAACCCCACGACGACGCCGGCGGCGGGCGCCCCCCCGAACTCTTCATACATCCCCGCCGCCGCCCAGATCCCCAGCTCCAGCAGCTCGGACTCCGGATCGCAGAGCGCCGCCACCCGCTCGCGGGCGGTCATCTTGCCCTGCGCCCGCTGCCGCTCCTGGGCCTTCGCCCCACCGCCCAGCCGCAGCCCCTCCTCCTCGGCGTGCAGTCGCGCGGCCGCTTCCCGCCAATGCGCCGCCCGGCGCTCGAAGGCCTCGTTGCCGCTCACTCTGCTCGCCAGTATCGCCACGGTGTCTCCCAGGGTTGCCCGCGGCATTATATGTGCGATACGTGCGTCGAGCCGGTGGCCCTGGCCCCGCCTTTGCCCGGGGCCTCTGGCCCCGCCTTTGCAATATCTCGGGCGTGCTGGCGCCCCTATCGGCGGCCGGCGGAAAAGGAGCCCGACACCATGGCAGACCACATCCTCGAAGGGCAATGGAAGCAGCTCAAGGGAGAGGCCAAGCGCCTCTGGGGCAAGCTGACCGACGACGATCTCGAGCGTGCCGCCGGCAACCGGGACAAGCTGATCGGTTCGCTGCAGGAGCGCTACGGCTACAACAAGGCACAGGCGCAGTCCGAGTTCGACCGCTGGGCGGAGAGCGTTCGCTCCAAGGTCCGCACCCCCGAGCCCGAGCACGAAGAGGTCGGCAGCCGGCGGTAACCGCCGGCATTGCGACTCGGCCGCACGCGCACTAGCATCCCGAGGATGAAGATTCGACTGCTGGCCTTCGCCAGTGCTGGCGATGCGCTGGGCGCGGGCGAGCTGGACATCGACTTACCGGCAGGGGCTCGGGTTGCGGAGCTGCGGCTGTGGCTCGATGCCCGCCACCCGGCCCTCGCGCCGCTCTGGCCCCGGCTCGCGGTGGCCGTGAACGGCACCATCGCGCGGGCCGACCACCCGCTCGCCGACGGCGCCGAGGTGGCGCTCCTGCCGCCGGTGTCGGGAGGCAGCGGAGAAGCGCCGGCCGGCGGGGCGCGCCCGCGGGTCGAGCTGATCGACAGGCCCATCGACCCGCAGGAGGTGATCGCGCGCGTCGCGTCGCCCGCCTGCGGCGCCGTGCTGCTCTTTCTGGGGACGGTGCGCGATCACTCTTCCAAGCCCGCTCCGGCCGCCGGTGCCGTCCTCAAGCTGACCTACAGCGCCTATCGCCCGATGGCCTGCGCGGCGTTGAGCCGCATCGTCTCCGACCTCGAAGCCGCGGCGGAGGGCGTGCGAGTCGCGATCATCCACCGTCTGGGAGAGGTCTCCGTGGGCGAGGCCAGCGTCGTCATCGCCGTCGCCGCCCGCCACCGCGCCGCCGCCTACGAAGCGAGCCGCCAGGCCCTCGAGCGCCTCAAGTCGGAGGTCCCGATCTGGAAGCTCGAGCACTACGCCAACGGCGAAGCGGTGTGGCGCGAGGAGGAGCTGCTCATGGGGCAGGCAGTATTCAGACCCGATTCTGGTGGCGCCCCGGTGGCCAAGTCATGACCGACTTGCCCGGCCATGGGCCGCTCTTCAGCGCACCTTTCGCCACTGGTTACAAGGTCGGGAAAGCTGCGTCGAGCGCAATGTCCATGAATTGCCGCGCCAGGTAGGTGACGGCCAGTCCTTGCCTTTCCCGCAGCGCTTCGTCATACGCGGCCCCGGCCGCTTCCCTAAGCGCGGCGGAGATCACTCTCCACTTGAGCAAATTAGCGCCCTGATCGATGACAGTTGCCGCCGCAATCGCGTATCCGTTGCGCACCATGTCGTGGAACATCATTCGGTAATCCTTGAATGGCCCGCCCGTGACCTGTTCGAGATCACATCCCACGATCCACGTGCGGAAGAGCGGTTGCGCTTGGTCCCACCGCCGCTCCCTAACGAGCACTGCGACCAAGGTTTGAAGTATCGCCATATCTTCTGGCTCTATGGCATGCGCGGCTCTCGCGAGCTCTTCGGCTTCTGCAAGTCTGGTTTCGCTCGAATACAGGCTCCACGCCAAGGAATTCCTCGGTCCTGCACCTGAGTTGGACTTGAGCACCTCGCGCAATAGGACCCGTCCTGACGCCATCTTTTTCGGATTCTGCAAATAAATCTGCGCCAGTTTTACCAATAGATCTCCGCCGGTCCCTCTGCCGCCGAGCTTCAAGGCGCGGAAGTACTCCGATCTGGCTTCACGCTGCCGCTCCCTGTCAAGGAGAAAATTGCCCAGCCAATAATGTGGTGACGGATCCTCCTGGTCAACCGCGACGGCTCGGCGGAACGCGCTCTCCGCTTCTAAAAATTGTTCGAGATGGCCCAGAGTGTGCCCGAGATACCCCCATGCCTCCGCGTTCGACTCGTCCTCGGCTAGCATTCGCCTGCAATACCGTTCAGCATCGGCGTAGCGTTGCGCATGGTGGATGGCCCAGTAGTAAACGGCGCTCCATCGCGACGCATCAACCAGCTCAAACCGGTCGACGAGCTGAAGCGCTGTCTGCGCCAGGACCGGTTTGGATTGGAGATTCTTGATGCAGTCCAGAAAAGCGTTTCCCGCGCGCAGCCTTCCCGGAGTCGATTCTCGGAAGTAACCAAAGGTGGACAGGAAGTACTCGGCGGCATCACCGTAGTTCTTCTCTCGATGAAGCCGGTACGCCTCGAGAAGATCGAGGCACGCTCGATCGCGAGAAGTGAGCGGAGGGGTAACCTGTTGGCGCAGCCATAAAAGGTCGGCCTGGTCTGGTCTGTACCAGGCCAATCTAAAGCGGCCTAACACCTTCAAGAACTCCCGCGAGCTCCGGCCGCGCGGTTCAATCTCGGTGGCGAGAGCCAAGAGCTCATGGACTCCCGCTTCATAGGCGATAAATGCAATCATGATGCGTGCGAACTCGGGATATGCAGCCTCGCCCTTCGTCCAGCCGAGAAGGTTCAGGCGCTCGAGTTCCCAGTCGAG
>DATGHG010000381.1:0-8863 GCA_035308185.1 Thermoanaerobaculia bacterium
TGGTGACCTGGATCTGCGGCGCCTCGCCGGTGTCCAGGGTGACGGTGACGCCGGGCAGGGCGGCGCCGGTCTGATCGCTGACCTTGCCGTAGAGGTTGCCGGTCTGCAGCTGCGCCATCGCGGCGCCCGCGCTTACCAGCAACAGCGCTGCGGCGACAGCCACGAACCGTCCCCAGCGATAGTTGCTCTTCATGCCTGTGAACCTCCTAATAAAGGTTGACGATAAGCCCTCGCGACGAACTGCACAGCCACGATTCGCGCCGGCGAGGACTTCGGAAGGAAACCGATGTCAGATGAATGCGAGCACAGGTGCCGTGGAACACCTCCTTTCGCAGCGCACTGACGAACTGGTCTTGAGTGACTCCGAGCCGAGAACTGTAGCCGTCATACTGGCCTGTAGTCAAGCAAGTCGAATGCCATTTGCCGCTGGTGGGTTGTACTGACTGAAAACAAACAACTTAGGAGCAAGAGTCAGGTCCCGGCCCGGGGCTCGCGTTAAGGCCAGATCCAGCGGCTTGAACGAGCCTGATCCAGGATTTTGAACAGCAGGTGTCTGGCGACAGGCGCCGAGCCGCAGCCTCGCCAGCCCGACCGCGCCGCGGTGGGTGCCGGCTGTTATAGTCGTCGCGCGATGTGGCGGCGTTCTCGAGAGTGGTGGCGGCAGCGGCACTCGGCGCTGGGCGCGGCGATCAGGGCGATCAGGTCACCGGGCGCGTGGCGCGCGGCGAGCGCGCTGGGTCTGGTCCTGGCGCTGGCGGCCGCCGGCTGCTCGCCGTATAAACCCTTCGACACCGCCGCCTTCGTGCACGAGCAATACACCCGTCGGGTGCGGCCGGAGGACCTGCCGGGCGTCGTCGTGCCCTTCCAGATCAACGACGAGGTGCGCGCCGAGTTCAGGAAGCTGGGAAGGCGCGAGAGCGGCAACGAGGAGCACAAGGTGACGCAGGTCGTCGGCTTCATCTTCGACGACCTGGGACTGAAGTACTCGCTCACCCCGACCCGCGACGCCGTCGCGACCTTCCGCACCCGGCACGGCAACTGCCTCTCCTTCGTCAACCTTTTCGTCGGCTTGGCACGCGACGTCGGCCTGAATCCTTTTTATGTCGAGGTCACCGACTACCAGACCTGGAACCACCGCGAGGGCATGGTGGTCAGCCAGGGGCACATCGTCGGCGGCATGTACCTGACGGGCGATCTCCGCACCTACGACTTCCTGCCTTACCGCCCGAAGGCTTACAAGCAGTTCAAGCCGATCGACGATCTCACCGCGGTGGCCCACTTCTACAACAACCTGGGGGCCGAGGCGCTGCTCGCCGGCGACCTGCCGCAGGCCATCCACCTGCTCGGCATCGCCAACCAGATCGCGCCGCGGTTCGAGAAGAGCCTCAACAACCTCGGCGTCTGCAAGGCGCGGTCCGGCGACTACGAGGGGGCGCTGGCGCTCTACCGGAAGGGTCTGGAAACCGACCCCGCGGACACCATGATCATGACCAACATGAGCCGCGCCTACCAGCAGCTGGGGCGCGCCGACGAGGCCAACGCGCTGCTCGCCAAGGTCGAGGCGTCGAACACCACCAATCCGTTTTTCTTCGTCTACGAAGGCGACATGGCGCTGGCGCGCGGCGACACCCAGAAGGCGCTCGACTACATGGTGCGCGCGCTGCGCCTCGACAGCGAGGTGCCGGAGGTCCACGTCGGGCTGATGAAGGTCTACCTGGCCCTCGGCGACGTCGAAAAAGCCAAGCATTTCCTCGAACGCGCCCTCAAACTTGACGCCAACGACCGCGAGGCCCGGCGCTACGCCTACCTGTTGGGCAAATAACGGCGTAGGATGTCGGGCATGGTTGTCGTGCTCCTGGAAAGGAGGGCTTCATGATTGCCGCCCATTCTCGCGGCCGCCGCCTTGCCCTCGGCTGTCAACGTCTCGCCACGCTGCTCGCGCACCGCGCCCGCCTCGCACCTCTCGCCTCGCTCGTCGCCCCTGCTCCGCTCAACGCGCTGGTCGCGTTGGCGGCCCTGCTCGCGCTGCCGGGGCTCGCCGGCGCCGCCGCCGCCGCCGGGATGCCCGCCGCGTCGCCCGCCGCGGCCCCCACGCCCGCGCCCGCCACCTCGCGTTTCGAGGAGAGCACGCAGGTGGTGGCGGTGGAGGTGCCGGTCAACGCCGTGGACCGCAGCGGCAAGCCGGTGCGCGGTCTCACCGCCGACGACTTCGAGGTCTACGACGAGGGGTCGCGGCAGACCATCACCCATTTCGAGATCGTGGATCTCGACGCGCTGCGGCCGGAGCAGTCCCCCGAGGCGCTGCGCCGGGGCGCCCTCGGCACCGTCGGCGACGTCGACATGATCGACGCCGCCGTCCGCCGCCATTTCATGCTGCTCTTCGATCTGTCGTTCTCCAACCCGACGGCGGTGATGAAGGCCCGGCTGGCGGCGCACGACTTCGTCCTGCACTCGCTGCGTCCCAGCGACCTGGTGGCGGTGGCGACCTATTCGCTCGAGACCGGCCCGCGCCTGGTGCTCACCTTCACCCCCGACCGCGGGCAGCTGGCGCACGCCATCGACACCCTCGGCCTGGACAAGAGCGAGCAGACGGCGCAGGGAGGTGGCGATCCGCTGCGCTTCGTCATCACGCCGCCCTCCGAGATCGATTCCGAGACCACGCTGGCGGCGATCGCGGCCTCTGCTGGCTCCAGCAGCGGCGGGCGCAAGCCGGCGGCGGACGCCAACGCCATCTTCGTGGAAAACATGGTGGCGGTCCGCGCCGCCGCCGAGCGCGACCAGCGGTCCTTCGACCGCAGCCGCATCCTCGCCTACACCCGCTCGCTCGGCGCCATGGCCAGGGCGCTCAACGACCTCAAGGGACGCAAGACGGTGGTGTACTTCTCGGAGGGCTTCGACGGCCGCCTGCTGCTGGGCCGCGAAGACACCGACAGCGACGACGCGCGGGCCGAGCAGCTCAACGTCGAGCTGGGAAACCTGCAGCTGGTGGACACCGACAAGCGCTTCGGCAACACCGAGTTGCAGTCCGCGGTGCATCGCATGCTCGAGGAGTTCCGGCGCGCCGATTGCGTCATCCAGGCCATCGACATCGGCGGCCTGCGCGCCCAGGGCGAGACCAACCCGGGCGCGCCCGCCGGCGCCGGCCAGGAGGCCCTGTTCTACATCGCCAACGAGACCGGCGGCGAGCTGTTCAAAGACGCCAACAACTTCCGCGAGCAGCTCGAGCACGTGCTCGAGCGCACCGACGTCACCTACCTGCTGGCCTTCCAGCGCTCCGACCTCAAGCCCAACGGCGCCTACCACCGCCTGCGGGTGAAGACCCGGGCGTCCGGCGTCCGCCTCTCCTATCGCGAGGGCTACTATGCGCCGCGGCCCTACCAGCAGCTCGACCCGCTGGAGAAGAACCTGCTGGCCGCCGAGGGCATCGCCAGCGCCGTGCCGCGCTCCGACCTGGACCTCAGCCTGCTGGTGACGCCGTTCCGCGCCAGCGACAAGCAGGCCTACGTGCCGGTGATCATCGAGATCTCGGGGCCGAGCCTGCTGGCCGGCGAGAAGGCGGACCGGCTGAACCTGGAGTTCTACGCCTACGTCAGCGACCGGCAGGGCAGGATGGCCGATTTCTTCACCCGCCGCATCGGCCTCGACCTCAAGAAGGGACGTGAGGCGCTGCAGGCGAGCGGCGTCAAATACTACGGCCACCTGGACCTGCCCCCCGGGGACTACCAGGTGCGGGTGCTGGTGCGCAATTCGGATTCCGGGCGCACCGGCGTGCGCTCGTCGGCGCTGGCGGTGCCCGCCTACCAGAAGCGGGAGCCGGTGCTGCTGCCGCCGCTGTTCATCGAGGCGCGGCACAACTGGATCCTGGTGCGGGAGCACCCCAAGCCGGGGGTCGCCGCCGATTCGGTGGTCTATCCGTTCACCGTCAAGGGCGAGCCCTACATTCCCGCCGCCCGCCCGGCCCTGAGCGGCGCCGACAAGGCGCGGTTCTGCCTGGTGGGCTACAACCTGGGCAAGGGCGACCTGGCGCTCGAGGCGCACGTCACCGGCGCCGACGGCAGCCGCCTGCCGGGGGGCCATCTGTCGCTGGTGGAGCGCACCCCGACCGGCATCGCCGGCCAGGACGAGCTGGTCGCCACCTTCGAGCCGACCGGCCTCGGGACGGGTGACTACGTCCTGCGAGTGGCGCTGACGGATCGCGCAACGGGGCAGAAGCAGATCAACTCGTTGCCATTTCAGGTAGTGAACTAGTGTAGAATGCATCAGCGGCGCACTCTGCGCCGTCGCCACTGTAGATCGAAGGAGGAAGCCATGCCATTTCGCGCTGGCCATGTCTCCCGGACTTTGCCGTTTGCCGGGGTGGTCCTCATGCTGTGCGCTCTCTGGACGGCCGGCGGTGCCGGACTGCGCGCCGCGCCGCAGCGCCCGCCGGTGGCGGGCACCTTCTCGGAGACCTCCGAGGTGACGGTGGTGCAGGTGCCGGTGCAGGTGGTGCGTGAGGGCGAGCCGGTGCGAGGGCTCACCGCGGCCGACTTCGCGATCTTCGACGGGCGCAAGGCGCAGAAGGTGACCGGTTTCGAGGTGCTGGACCTGACGGCCAGGCAGGGCCCGGCGGTCGCCAGCATCCCGCCGGCGCTGCGGCGTCACTTCCTCTTCCTCTTCGATCTCGCCTTCTCGGAACCGAAGTCGCTGCTCAAGGCCCGCGAGATGGTCCGCGGCATGCTGCCGGCGCTCCACCCGTCCGATCTGGTGGCGGTGGCTACCTACAGCTCCGCCCGGGGCCCGCGGATCGCGCTCGGCTTCACCTCCGACCGGCGCCAGGTGCTGAAGGCGGTGGAATCGCTCGGGCTGCCGGAGATGGTGGACCGCAACCCCGATCCGCTCAACCTGGTGGCCGCCGAGCTACAGCAGGAGGCGGCGAAAGGCGCTTCCACCGCCCTGCAGGCGGCGCTCGAGAACGCCCAGGACAACGCGCGGGTGGCCGAGCGCGGCAACCGTCAGCAGCAGGCGGCGGTGGTCGGCGCGCTGTCGCGCGGGTTGAGCGATCTCGCGCGGCTGCTCGAGAACGTCCACGGGCGCAAGGAGGTCATCTACCTCTCCGAGGGCTTCAACAGCGCGCTGCTGCTGGGCACCGAGGACCAGGCGGAGCAGCAGAAGATGAACGACCAGTCGATCCACGGCCAGGGCTTCCTGATCGACTCCGACCAGCGCTTCGGCGACACGCGCGGTGCCAACGTGCTCGAGAAGATGATGGATCAGTTCCGGCGCTCCGACTGCATCATTCAGGCGGTCGACATCGGCGGCCTGCGCGCCCAGGGGGACCAGGGACCGACCCGGCCCTCGGGCGAAGGCGCCCTGTTCGCGATGGCCCACGATACTGGCGGCGAGCTGTACCGCAACTTCAACGATCTCGGCTCGGCGATGGCTCAGGTGCTCAAGAAGACCAGCCTGACCTACGTGCTCACCTTCCAGCCCGAGGACGTGAAGTCGGACGGCACCTACCACCAGATCAAGGTGGAGCTCAAGGGCGGCCCGGCCACCAAGGGCGCTCAGATCTTCTTCCGTCCCGGCTATTACGCGCCCAAGCCCTTCGCGCAGCAGGCCGCCGGCGAGCGGATGCTGTCGGCGGCCGAGACGGTGATCGGCGGCGGCGACAGCGGCTCGGTGGGTACGGCGCTGCTGGTGGCGCCGTTCCGGGCCGCCGCCGGCAGCAAGGCCTACGTGCCGGTGGTGATCGAGGCGGACGGCGAGCGCCTGATGAGCGGCACCCAGGGCGGCGCCCTGCCGACCGAGATCTACGCCTACGCCATCGACTCGTCGGGGGCGATCGCGGACTTCTTCACCCAGAACCTGCGCTTCGACCTCGCCAAGGTGGGGCCGGCGCTGCACCAGTCTGGAATCAAGTTCTTCGGCCACCTGGACCTGCCGCCTGGGGAGTACAACGTGCGGGTGCTGGTGCGCAACGGCGCCACCGGCGCCTACGGGCTGCGCGCCCAGGCGCTGGAGGTACCGGAGTTCACGCTGCCGGCGGCGGTGCTGCTGCCGCCCTTCTTCCCCGAGGCCCCTGGCCGCTGGCTGATGGTGCGGGAGGCGCCGCGCGGCCAGCAGCCACAGCAGGACGTCCCCTACCCCTTCGTGGTGCAGGAGCGGCCTTACGTGCCGGCCTCGCGGCCACTGCTGGCCGCGGGGCAGCCGGCGGCGGTGGCGCTGGTCGGCTACCACCTACCGGCCGGCAACATCAAGGCCGAGGCCAGGGTGCTGGCGGCGGACGGCAAGGACCTCGGCGTGGGAGATCTCCAGATTGCCCGCCGCGAGAACCCGGACGCCGCGGGCGAGGACCGCCTCACCGCCACCTTCCGGCCGCCGCAGGGGCTGATGCCCGGCGAGTACCAGCTGGTGATCGTGCTCACCGACGAGCAGGGCGGGACCCACAACAGCGCCACCCGCTTCGTGGTGGCGTCGCCGGCCGGCGCGAGCGGGTAGGAGCCGACATGGAGACCAGAAAACAGTTCATTCGTTCGGCCGCGGGCCTGGGCCTGGCGGCGCTCTGCGCCTGGCTGGCGGCGGAGGCTCCCTCGCGGGCCGCGGACCAGGCGGCGCGGCAGGGCGCCGGCGCCTTCTCCGAGACCACCGAGGTGACGGAGGTCCAGGTGCCGGTGCAGGTGGTGCGCGACGGCGAGCCGGTGCGCGGCCTCACCGCCGCGGACTTCGAGGTCTACGACGGGCGCAAGCTGCAGAAGCTGACCGGTTTCGAGGTCCTGGATCTGGCGGCGTCGCCGCAGGGGGCCCCGGTGGCTGCCGGGGTGGCCGGGGTGGCCGGCATGCCGACGGCGCTGCGGCGCCACTTCCTGTTCCTGTTCGACCTCTCGTTCTCGGAGCCGAAGTCGATCCTCAACGCGCGCCGGATGGTGCTCGCGATGCTGCCGTCCCTCCATCCCTCCGACCTGGCGGCGGTGGCCAGCTTCAGCTCGGCCAACGGCATCAAGCTGCTGGTCGGCTTCACCTCCGATCGCCGCCAGGTGGCGGCGGCGATCGACAACCTGGGACAGACGCAGCTGATCGATCGCAATCCCGATCCGCTGCAGCTGATGGCCGCGCAGCTCGAGGTGTCGAGCGGCACCCCCAGCCGCGGGTTGAGCATCGGCATGTTGAAGAACGAGGCCGACCAGGACATGGCCCGCATGTCGGAGATCGGCGACCGGCAACAGCAGCAGGCCGCGATCGGCGCCTTCACCCGCTCGTTCGTCGATCTTGCGCGCCTGATGGCCGGGGTCCCCGGGCGCAAGCAGGTGATCTACCTGTCCGAGGGCTTCGACTCGTCGCTGCTGCAGGGCAGCGGCAACGTCACCGACCAGAGCCAGATGGCCGAGCTGTCGATCTCCGGCCAGGGGTACGTCACCGATTCCGATCAGCGCTACGGCCAGACGCGCGGCAACAACCTGCTGGAAAAGATGATGGAGGAGTTCCGGCGCTCCGATTGCACCATCCAGTCGATCGACATCGGCGGGGCGCGGACGGAGACCCGCCAGCCCTCGAGCGCGCTGCAAACCCAGGCGCAGGTCAACGTCGGCCTGCGCTCGGGCTTGCCGTCGAGCGAAGGCGCCCAGGGGGGCGATGCGCCGGTGCGGCCCGGAGGCGAAGGGCCGCTGTTCGCCATGGCCCACGACACCGGAGGCGAGCTGTACCACAACTTCAACGACCTCGGCGCGGCGATGGGCCAGCTGCTCAAGAAGACCGGCCTGACCTATGTGCTCAGCTTCCAGCCAGCCGATGCCAAAGCCGACGGCGCCTACCACCCGCTGCGGGTGACGCTCAGGAAGGGCGCCGGCGGCGGGCGCGCGCAGATATTTGCCCGCGCCGGCTATTACGCTCCCAAGCCCTACGGCAAGCAGACGCCAAGGGAGCGGCGGCTGGCGGCGGCCGAGGTGGTGGAGGGGGGCGGCGACGGCGGGGTGCTGCGCACCGCGGTGCTGGCGGTGCCGTTCGCGCCCGCGCCCGCGCCGCGGGCGGCGGCGGGGCCTGCGGCGGCGGGGCCTGCGAAGGCCTTCGTGCCGGTGGTGATCGAAACCGACGGCGCCGGCCTGCTCAACGGCTCTCCCGGCGACAACATGTCGGTGGAGGTGTTCGCCTACGCCATCGATGCGTCGGGGGCGATCCAGGATTTCTTCAGCCAGCGGATGCGCTTCGAGGTCGCCAAGGTGATGACGCTGCTCGACCGCACCGGGCTCAAATTCTTCGGTCATCTGGACCTGCCGCCGGGCGACTACGACGTGCGGGTGCTGGTGCGCAATGCCGCCAACGGCGACTACGGCCTGCGCTCCCAGGCGCTGGTGGTGCCGCCGCCGGGGCCGACGGCGCCGGCGGAGCTGCTGCCGCCGTTCTTCCCCGAGGCCCCGGGGCGATGGCTGATGGTGCGCGAGGCGCCGCGCGCCGCCGACACCGACACCGAGCCGCCGCCCTATCCTTTCGTGGCGCAGGGGAAGGTCTACGTGCCGGCGCTGCGGCCCGTCCTCGCTCCCACGCAGGAGATCGCACTGGCGCTGATCGGCTTCAACCTGCCGGCCGCCGCCGGCCTCGAGGCGCACGCCAGGGTGCTGGCGGCCGACGGCAAGGACCTCGGCGAAGGCGAGTTCAGGGTCGACGGCCGCGAGGCGTCGGATGCCGGCGGCGCCGAGCGCCTTACCGCCACCTTCCGGCCGCCGTCCGGTCTGGCTCCGGGCGAGTACCAGCTGGTGATCTCGCTGCGCGGCCCCAACGGCGTCGCCTGCAAGAGCTTCGGCCGCTTCTCGGTGGCGGCGGCCGCCGAAGGGGCGCGCGGTTAGCGTCGAGGGCGGCGTCGAGGCCGGCGGCGAGGTGGCCGGACCGG
>DATGHG010000382.1:0-8159 GCA_035308185.1 Thermoanaerobaculia bacterium
CGTGCGCTGGCACGAGAAGCATCCCGAGGCGCCGCTGCCGCCGCTGATGTACTGGGGCCACTATGCCGTCCACGACAACAACCGCGACGCCATGGGCATGGGCCTGAACCTGACCCGCAACGTGCAGCGCGCCTATTTCGACTGGCATCCACAGGTGCTGCACGATCTCCACGAGTCGATCCCGCTGCTCTACATCTCGACCGGCACCGGCCCTTACAACCCGGCGCTCGATCCGCTCGCCATCGACGAATGGCACCGCATGGCCTACAACGAGACCCAGACCCTCACCGAGAAGGGGCTGGTCGGCGTGTGGACGCACGGCTTCTATGACGGCTGGGCGCCCAATTACATGTTCTGGATCGCCCACGGCCACAACTCCCTCGGCCGCTTCTACGAGACCTTCGGCAACCTGGTGCCCTCGACCGAGGACCGCGTGGTGCGCGGCGCGAGCCAGCGCGAGTGGTTCCGGCCCAACCCGCCCTATCCCAAGCTCAGGTGGGCGCTGCGCAACAACACCAATTACGAGCAGAGCGGCGTCCTGGTGGCGCTCAAATACATGGCCGACAACCGCGAGCACATGCTGCGGACCTTCTGGACGCTGGGCCGGCGCGCGATCGCCAAGGCCACCACGGAGGGCCCGGCGGCCTATGTCTTTCCCGCCGACCAGAAGCGCCTGGGACAGCTGCGCGACCTGCTCGAGCTGCTGCAATCGATGGGCATCGAGGTCCAGCGCAGCGACCGCGCCTTCTCCCTGCGGCCGGGCTGGCCGCCGAAGCCGGCGGACGACGGCAAGAGCGCCAAGGCAACGCCGCCGGCGGCCAAGGCGGCGGACGCCGAGGTGTCCTTTCCCGCCGGCAGCTTCGTGATCCGCCTCGACCAGCCCTACAGCCGGCTGGCCGACGCGCTGCTCGATACCCAGTTCGTCCTCGGCCACGAGCAGGTCTACGACGACACCGGCTGGACGCTGGGCTACACCAAGAACGTGGACTGCCGGCGGATCGTCAACCAGAAGGTGCTCGCGGTGCCGATGCACGCCTGGGACGGCACTCTGGCGCCGGCCACCGTGGCGGCCGGGGGCCGGGCGATCGCCATCCTGAACCACGCCGACGTCGATCTGGTGCGCCTCCGCTACCAGCTCCGGGACGTGCGCTTCGCGGTGCTGGAGGAGCCGCTGCAGCGCAAGGCGGGCACGCTCCCGGCCGGCACCTTGCTGGTCGAGCCTTCCGACCGCGTGCGCCAGGCGATCGCGGCCCTCGGGAGCCTCCAGTCCGTGGTCCTCGACGCCTGGCCCGCCGGCAAGGTGCACGACCTGCCGCTGCCGCGGGTCGCCATGCTCCACACCTGGCTCGACACCCAGGACGAGGGCTGGTTCCGGCTCGCCTTCGACAGCCTGAAGGTGCCCTACACGTATCTGTCGACGCAGCAGGTGGCGGTGATGGCCGATCTGCGCGACCGCTTCGACGTCATCGTCTTCCCGCCCGCCGGCGGCAGCCCGGTGGAGATCGTCAACGGCATGCCGGCGGGGCCGCCGCTGCCCTGGCGGAAGACCGACCTGACGCCGAACCTGGGCGTCGACGAGACCGACGACATGCGTCCCGGGATGGGACTCTCCGGCGTGCAGAACGTGCAGCGTTTCGTCGAGGCGGGCGGGCTGCTGATCGCGGTGCGGGACGCGGCGGCCTGGGCGGTGCAGTTCGGGCTGGCGCGCTACGTCCACCTGGTGCCGCCGTCGAAGCTCAAGGCGCGCGGCTCGATCCTGCAGACCAGGCTCGCCGATACGAAGAGCCCGGTCGGTTATGGCTACGACGAGACGGTGCCCGTCCAATACGCCGGCTCGCCGATCTTCAAGGTGGGCGCCGGCGGCGGCGAGGGCGGCGCCGGCGCGGCGGAACGCGATCGCGACCACCGGCCGAGCGGCCGCGGCTCGGCGACCGATCCCGACGTGCCGCAGGGACGCCCCTACGTCGCCACGCCGGAGCGGCCGAAGCCGCGGCCCGAGGACGAGGGCTTCCAGCCGCCGGAGGACCTGGCGCTCTTCGCGCAGGCCGACATCCCGCTGCCGGAGGACCGGCCGCGGGTCATCCTCGCCTTCCCGAAGGAGACCGACCAGATCCTGCTCTCGGGCATGCTGGAGGGGGCCGAGGAGATCGCGGGGGCGCCGGTGGTGATCGACAGTCCGCGCGGCAAGGGGCACATCCTGCTCTTCGCCGCCAACCCGATGTGGCGCGTGAACACCCAGGGCGACTTCGCGCTCGTCTTCAACGCGCTGCTCAACGCCGGCAACCTCGGCGCCGGCAGGCCGCCGGCGGCGGCGCCGGTGCCGGCCGCGCCGGCCGGGGCAGGGCGATGACCGGACGGGGGAGCAGGGGCGAGCGGGGGGCGAGGGGGCGAGCGCAATGACCTTGACAGATATCTGATTCCGATATAGGGTCAGGGCATGAAGCCCATCTCCGTCCATGTCGACGAAGCGAGCTACCGCGAGCTGAAGGCGCTGGCCGAACGCACCGGCCGCCCGGTGGCGGAGCTGATCCGGGAAGCCATGGCGGAGTACACGGCACTTCGCGCCGGCGGCGGCGGCTCGCTCTTCGATCTCGAGCCGCATCCGAGCGGCTCGCTGCATGCGCCGTGGACGCGCACCGAGTTGCTCGACGAGTGGCTGGCCCGCTGATCCTGGCCGTCGACACCGACGTCCTGGTTTCGTGGGCGATGGCGGGCTCTCCCCGGCACGCGGCAGCGAAGCGACTCTTCGACCAGGAAGTCCGCAGGGACGGCAACAGCCTGGCGATCGCACCCCAGGTCATGCACGAGTTCCTGCACGTCGTTACCGATCCGCGCCGGTTCGAGCATCCGCTCTCGATGCCGGAGGGGCTGCGCTGGTGCCGTCGCCTCTGGGGAGCCGCGGAGGTGGTGCCGATCCTGCCTGCGCCCGGAGTGCTGGACCGCACCTTCGAGCTGCTGGAGCGCTTGCGGCTGGGGCGCAAGCGCATCCTCGACACCGCGCTTGCCGCGACGCTCGAGCTGGCCGGGGTGCGCCGCCTCGCCACCTTCAATCCCGGGGACTTCCGGTCGTTCGCCTTCCTTGACCTGACGCCTGGCTGACGCCGGCAACGTCGCTCAGCGAAGGTGGATGGAGTTGCTTTTCTCCCTGGCCACGGCCACGGTCAGGCGCTCGCTCAGCCGGTAGGCGTGGTGGGCGGTGAGGATGGCGGCGCCGTCCGCGAGGCGGCCGCGCAGGGTGTGCAGGTGGCGGGCGGCGAGATTGGTCAGCTCGGCCCTGCCCGCCGCGGGCGGGGCGAGACGGCGGCCGACCTCGAGGACCGGCAGGCCGGCGCGGGCGCCGAGGTGGTCGTCGAGCAACGCCTCCCAGGTGGCCGCCTCCTGGTTGCCGGGCTTGAAGGCTACCCGGCGTTGGGCCGTGCCGCCGGCGAGGGCGCGGCCGCCAAGCTCGAGGGTGCCGTCGCCGCCGCTCCAGAGCAGGAGATCGACCTCGCGCTCCACCTCCTCTCGCTCGCCCTCGGCGCGGGCGACACGCAGCTCCCAGGGGCGGCGCTCCGGCGCGGCCAGCCGCAGGCAGAGCGGGAAGGTGCGGTCCAGAAAATTGCGCAGCGTGGGCACCACCGCCCGGCCGAGGTCCCCCTTGTCGATCACCTCGCGCGGGTCGAAGCCGGCATCCAGCAGCTCGCGGCCGAAGGTCGCCTCGTAGCCGCGCTTGTTGGAGACGAAGCGGCAGGACGGCGGGCGGTCGGCGAAGGTGCCGCGCACGGTGCTGGCGAGGTAGATCGACTCCCACCAGCGGTCGGCCGGGATGAAGGCGAGGGTTTGCAGCTGGATGTCCTGCAACAGCAGGCCGCCAGGCCGCAGGGCCGCGGCGAGCGTCTGGCAGAGTCGGGAGGCGGAGGCGAAGGCAGCCGCGGGAAGAGCCCGGAAGCGCGCCGGGTCCAGACCGGCGGGAGGGGTGGGATCGCCTTGCGCCGCGATCACCTGCAGGCCGGGGCAGGTGGCCAGCCAGCCGGCGGCGCTGCGGGAGGTGTCGGGGCCGGGCCGGTCGAGGCAGACGACGGTGAGCTGGTGGTACAGGGGGTCCTGGCCGCCGAGCCGATCTAGCAGCTCGGTCATGTGGTACAAGTGATCCTCCACGACGACCAGAGGGCGCCTGTTGAAGCCCTCCGCCGCGACCCAGGTCATGGCACGATCTTACCGGCTCCGCGGGCGCCGCGGCCCGCTCCTGCTCTACCTCGGGGTGCTGCTGGCGGCGGTGCTGGCCGTGGTCACGCTGCTGTCGGTGCGCGAGGAGTGGCAGCGGCGGGTCGGCGAAAGCCGCGGGCGCACGATCTACGAGCTGGTCCAGGACACCGTTCCCAGCCGGCCCACCGAGACCCCCGGGGTCTCCGCCTGGCTGCACCTGGAGCTCAAGCAGTACCGCCGGCACATCGCGGATCCGATCAAGGCCCGCCTCTATGGCGAGCTCGCCGACTGGCATGACGACAGCAGCCTGCCGCCCAGCCTCGCGGAGTTGCGCGCGGCGCTGACCGCGCCGCCGCCGCGGCCGGCCCTGGACCGCGCCGCCGCGCCGCGGCCACTGCCGGCGGAGGAGCTGGGGGGGCCGGGATCCGGCGCCGGCGGCGGCGGCGGCGGCGGCGGTGCCGGCAGTGCCGGAAACGCCGAGCTGCCGATGCAGTGGCGCGTGCAGCGCTACGTCGAGCTGGGCGGCCGCTGGTTTGCGGTGACCCGGCGGCGCGCCGCCGACCCGCCGGACCTGGGCGACCTCGCCGCCCCCGCGAACCGCTTCCTGTTCTACGCCACCCACCACCTGCTGGCGGCCGCCGGCGCGCTGCGCGCCGGCCTCGCCCGCCAGCCGCTGCCGCCGGTGCCCGGCGACCGGCCGCCGCGGGTGGTGCGGCTCTACGCGGTGGCGGAGGACGGGACGCTGGTGTCGGCGCCGCTGGCGGCGAGCCCGGAGAGCGTCGAGTCGCGGCGCGAGGCGGCGCTCGGCGAGGGGCGGGAGTTCCGCAAGCTGCCGGAGCTGCCCAACTTCGTTCCCAACGAGTTCGTCTTCCGCTTCGACTTCACCGCGCCGCAGCCGCGCGCCTACTACTCGGGGCTCTACCTCGATCTCGGCGGCCAGGGCGTGGTGGCGACGCTGCTGGCGCCGGTGCGCGACCCCGCGACCGGCTATCAGGCGGTGGTCTGTGCCGATCTCGCCTTTGCCGTCGACTGGCAGGACTTCGCGGCGCACATCGAGCCGCCGATGGTCGCCGAGGTGGTCGAGCTCGGCGGGCCGGCGCGCGAGCCTTGGCGCCCCTGGGCGGCGATGGCGGCGCATGGCCGGCCGGGTGGGTCGAAGGAGCTGCGCGCGGCGGTGGCGGCGCTGGCCGGCGCCGAGGCGCGGAGCGGGCGCGCGACCAGCCCCTTCTACCTCTACCACGGCACGGTCGAGGGCCGGGGCGCGGTCGCCGCGCTGCAGGTCGCGGCGACGACCTGGCTGGTGACCCTCTTCCCGGCGGCCCGCTCGAGCCTGGCGCTGCTGCCGGCGGTGCCGCTGGCGCTGCTGGTGGCGCTGCTGCTGGCGGGTTTCGAGGCCAGCCGGCGGCGGACCGAGCGCGCGCAGTGGAAGGCGGAGCGCGAGCTGCAGGAGAAGCAGAACCTGCTCAACACCATGCAGGTGCCGCTGATGGTGGTCGATCCCAACACCGACGAGGTGGTCTACGGCAACCAGGCGGCGGCCAGCCTGGGCATCGTCGCCGGCGCCCGCGCCCGCGACCTGGTCGCCGACGATCCCCGGGCGCAGGAGCACTACGCCCGCATGCAGGTCGCCGATCAGGGCACGCGGCGGGCCTACGGCGTGCCGCTGCGGCTGCGCGGCGAGGCGGGCGAGCCGGAGACCCGCTACGCCATCGTGCGCTCGGTGGCGGTGACCGCGCCGATCGAGGCCCTGCACGCCGACCAGCGCCACCGGCTGGGGGTGCTCTTCCTGCTCGAGCCGGAGGCCGACCTGGCGCTGTGGCGCGCCGACCTGCTGGCGGGAGCGCAGACCGACGAGCGGCGCAAGCTGGCCGGCCTGCTGGCCCACGGCGTCGACTCGCTGGCGCGGGTGCTGGCGCACTGCCTGGAGGAAACGGGCGGCGTGGACGCCGCGGTCAAAGGCGCCGCGGACGCCGCGGTGCCAGACACCACGTCGGGATTCGCGCGCTGGTTGTCCGCCTACCTCGAGCGGCGGGTGCTCGCCACCGCCTGGCTGCTCGAGCATTGGGACGCCGAGCCGCCGCTGCCTCCCGACTGCGCGATCGAAGCGGCCCAGGCGCGGGCCACGGTCGAGAGCTTCCGGTCGATCTTCGAGCGCGTGCGTGCCGACGCCCGGCTGCGCTCGCGGCTGCATTGGGACAACGGCGTGCTGGCGGCGCGGCCGCCGGACGGCAGCGAGGTGCTGCGGGCGCGGATCGACTGGCCGGACGACTATTGGTTCGCGGCGCCGCTGCGCGGCGGCTTCGGCTTCTTCCTGGGCGAGGTGCTGATCAACGCCGTCCGCCACGGCCGGCCGGGCAGCGTGCCGGCCATCGCCATCACCCTCGACCCGGTGCGGCGCGAGCTGCTCTTCGAGGTGGTCAACGACCTGCCCCGGGGCGAGCCGTCGCCGGCCGCCGGCCGTGAAGCCGAGAGTTACGGCGGCCGCCGCATCCTCGAACGCCTCGCCCATCTCTGCGACTGGCGGGATCTCCGCTTCGACCGCGGCGCCGCCGCGTTCAAGGTCAGCTGGCGGGTGCCGGTGAGCGAGCGCGGCGACCCGCGGGTGGCGGATTGACGCCGGCGCGCACCGGGCGTGCGGCGATCGATCAGCTTTACGAGCGCCGGCGATTTTGGCCGCAAACTGCGGGCGCAAGTTGCGGCGCAAACCCTGCTGGAACGGTGTTATCGCTGGTGAATGTTAAATCATATTCGTCGAGCGCTAATTCCTTTCCGTCCTTGCGGTCCTGTGTTACGGTAGCCGCACGTCGCCCTTGGCCGTCCGTGGTTTTCGAGGTGGAACGATGCAGGTGACCCTTTCCGTCGTCGTGAGCCGGCGCCCCGGCCTGCTTGCCCAGGTGGTGTCGGTGCTGATGCGGGAAGATTGCAAGTTGCTGCGGCAGGCGGTGTCGCAGACCGGCGACCCGGCGTTGCAGCGTTTCACCATGACCGTCGAAGGGCCGGAGGCGGCGATCCAGGACCTGCCGCGGCTGCTCCGGGGGTTCGGCAGCGTCGAGGCGCAGGGGCTCGGCCCGCGGCCGGCGGCGCCGCCGCCGGCGGCGGTCGAGGCGGCGGTGCAGGACATCGTCGCCGCCTTCCCCGAGGTGGCGGAGCGAGTGCTGGCGCTCGCCCGCGCGCTGCCGGCGGCGACGCGGGCCGCGACCCTGTCGGCGCTCGGCGAGCGTCTGGGACGGCGCGAGTACCAGCGCGGCTATGCGCTCGGCAGCCCCTTGAAGCTCGAGCCGGCGCTGCGCCGGATGGTGCTGCCCGCCGTTCGCCAGCTTGCCAAGGCGGATCTCGAAGGCTCGGCGCTGCGGCTCCCGAGCTGTCCTTTCTGTGCCGCGCCGCCCGCCGGCGACCGCGGCTGCGAATTCCTGGTCGGCTTCGCGCGCGGCCTGCTGCACGCCGCGCCGACGACGGCGGACACGGCGGTGCGCGAGGCGCGCTGCCGCGCCGCCGGCGACCCTTTCTGCGAGCTGGTCTTTGCGGCTCCTTGATGCGCGCCGGCGCCGGCGCCCGGAGATGCCAACGCCATGGACATGACGCACCATTTCGACCCCCTGCTGGTCGCCCTCTCCTACGCCATCTCGGTCTTCGGCGCCTTCACGGCGCTGCAACTCGCCATCGCCATTCCGACGGCGAAGGGCACCGCCGTCTGGGGGTGGGTGCTGGGCGCGGCGGCGGCGATGGGCGGCGGCGCCATCTGGTCGATGCATTTCATCGCCATGCTCGCCTTCCGCATGCCGATGCGGGTGAGCTACGACCTCGGCATCACCCTGGCGTCGCTGCTGCTCGCCATGCTGGTCACCGGGGCCGGCCTGTGGATCGTCGGCCGCGGCGAGCCGTCGATCGCCCGCCTGCTGGGCGGCGGTTCGTTGACCGGCCTGGGCGTCGCCACCATGCATTACACCGGGATGGCGGCGATGCAGATGCCGGCG
>DATGHG010000383.1:0-5110 GCA_035308185.1 Thermoanaerobaculia bacterium
AAGGGAGCTGGGGGATTCGCGGCAAGTGCCACGAGCGCTGGGCCCGTCTGATCCTGCGAGGGAGCCTGTGATGCCTCTCGATGGCCTGACCGGGGAGCAGCAGACGGCGGTTGCGGCCCTGGCAACCTTCGCCGGCCGTCACCGCGACGCCGCCGAGTCCGCGGGCCGCGTCGCTGCCGTGATCGGTCCGCGGGGGGTGGGTAAATCCACGGTCCTGGCCAGGCTCCAGGACCTCCTGCGGCAGGAGCGTCTGGTGGTGACCGAGCTGCTCGACGCGGCAACCGTGCGCGACGATCTCGGCCTGATGGCGGCGGCCGTGCAAGCGCTGTACGACGCCGTGCCGCCGGAGCACCGCGACAACGGCGACGGACGCGCCAATGAGCTGCGCAAGAAATTCGAGCACTGCGTCGAATCGGCGTTGATGCAGGAAGACTCCTACCGCCAGATGGCGCAGGAGCTGGCGATGTCGCCGCTCCACTACACCCAGATCGTGCGCGACGCGTCGCGACGCCAGCAGGCATTCGGCGAGGACTTCGGCGAATTCGTGGAGGCCCTGTCGCAGGTCACGGCCGGCGACCGGGGGAGGAATCAAGCCGCGGCAGACCCCCTCGCATTCGTGGTGCTCATCGACGATCTCGATCTGGCGGAGGCCGGCTCGGTGCGCAAGTGGGTGCGCACCATGCTGGCCCATCGCGGCGACCAACGGGTCGCCTGGGTGCTCTCCTTCGACCGCGGTCCCCTGGTGCGCGCCCTTTCCCGCGAGCTGGCGGGAGAGAGCGGTGCGCACGCAGCGAGCGTCGCGGTTCGAGATCTGGTTTCCGGCCGCTCCCTGCTGAGCAAGCTGGTGCCGTCCCGCTGGCAGATCGAATTGCCCGCCTGGAGCTTCGGGTTGCGCCCCGGGTTCCGCCCCCTGAGCAATGGCAGAGCCGCGAGCGCGGGCGACCCCGAGCCCGAGAACCTCGGCACCCTGCTGGCCAAACGCGGGCTCCATTCCATGCTGCCGCTCCTCCCGGCCTCGCCGCGCTCACTGATGGGCCTCTACCAGTGGCTCGAGCGGCAGGACGGCGCGAGCGACGGGCTTGCCGCTCGCGCCGCCGCGTTCCTGCGCCAGCTCGCGGTCGAGGAGGGAGCGGACCTGCTGCTGCAAAAGCTCGACCGCAGCGGTCCCGACCGCGTCGCGGCCGGCATGAAGTGGGAGGCCGCCGCCAATCTGAGCGACTCGGCGTGGAGCGCTTTGATGACCAATGCACGCACGGAAGGGCCCCTTTGGAGCCTGCCATTGCCGGAAGGGTTCTCGGACCTGGCCGTGTCGGTCGAGCCCGAGGCCCTGACCGAGGCCATCCTCGACCTGGCGCTCCAAGCCGGGACCCTGACGCCCTATCAGCTCATTGCCCGCATGCCGTTCGCCGATCCTCGGCTGCAACGATCGCGCTGCCTCCTGCGGCTGCCGGAGAACGAGGTGATCAACTACTTCTCGCGCGCCGACCATCACCTCGGTGCCGCTCTCGCCTGGCAGAGTTGGACGGAAGAACGGGACGCCAGGGGCCTCTGGTCGGTCGAGATCGGTCCGGCCGCGCTGTGGAGCGCGGTGTACGGCCTGCGCGCCGCCGCGCCGCGCGAGCTGCTGCGCGCGCTGCTGCTGCCGCTGACCGCCACCTCGCTGCCGCCGGTGACGGACAGCCCGGAATCGTCCTTCCTGCCCAGGCGCCTGCGCGTTCTGCTCACGCTGGTCGAGCGGGTGCGCGCCGGCGCCTGGGGCGAGCTGGAGCTGCTGTTGAGGCTGTGGAGCCCCTTGACCTTCACCCGCTGCGTCGCCGCCATGACACTGCGCGCTTACGCCGAAGGGCTCGACTTCGAGGACATCCCAAGACTGCTCACGCTGACCCACCCGGAGCGTGTGCATCAGCTCTCCGCACTGAAGGAGGAGCGCATCGAAGAGGAGTTCCAGGCCCTGGTAACCACGCTCGGGGAGCAGCTGATGCAGCGGCGGCCGCGAGGCCCGGAGGAGCCGCCGACCGGCCATGCGCTCGTCCGCGAGGAGCTGGTGAGCTCGCTCAAGGCGCTGCTGGCGCTGCCGGCGGTTCAGGGCCTCGCGTCCCGGATCGAAGCGTGACCAGGGGCGGCTCGCCGGCGGCCAGCGCCCTGCGTGCCTACCGGCTGCTGGATCCGCAACTGTCCGAGCCGGCGCAAGAACGCGGCCAGACCGAGGCCAGCTGGCTGGTCGCCATGCTGCTCAGCAGAGAGGTCATCGACGAGCCGCGAACCGCCGAGGAGATGACCGCCAGCCTCCTGGGTCTCGACGGCTCGCCGCTTGCCGGGCTGTTCTCGCTGGCCAGGGACCTGGTCGAGTTCGACTGCGGCGTGCCGCGATCGGTCGATGCCGCGCTCTGGCACCTGGTGGGGCGCGATCTGGACACCGACGTGGTGATCGCCGCCCGTCTGGCCTGGGAGTGCGCCCCGCCGGAGCGCGCCGAGGCCGCTCCCGCCCTCTCCTGGCCGAGCGTGCTCAGCTCGGAGGTCTTCCTGCTCGAAGAGGTCCTGGGGCGGGAGCTGGTCGACGGCCACGTGCACCTGGGCGGAGCCCTGCCGGCGAGCTTCTATTGGGTGGCGATGATGACCGGCTTCGCGCAGCTGTACCGGCTGGGCGAGTGGTCTCAGGATGCCGAGCTGTGGCCCGGCCGGGTGCGCGCGGCGATCGAAACCCGCAAGCAGCTCGCTGAGAAGAGATCGGCGGCGGCGGGGGCCGCAGACTCGCCCGGGCGGAATCTCCGGGTCTTCGAGCCGGATCTGCCATCCGAAGCCTTCTGCGATCCCATCCTGGCCTGGTTGCTGCCCGACGCGGCCGAGCGGAGCGGCCACAACCCGGTACTGGGCGAGCGCCATCTCCTCTGGTCGGAGCTTTCAGCGGTCCTTCGCGGCCGGCCTTCGCCCGAGCGAGAGGCGCGGTTCCTGTCCTATCTGCGCTGCCGCAACAGCGTCGTCAACAAGCTGATCCACGGGCCCGAGCTCCGCGGCCTGCAACACTTTCAGGCCACCTTCGGGCGCCACCACCTGCTGTTTCCCGATCGCGTGCGCGGCAACCGCGCCCGGGCACGCCGCCGGCGCCGGGCGGCGCGCGCCATCTTGCGCCTCGAGCAGTTCAGGACCCGCCATGCCTTGCGCTACCAGTTCTCCGACCCCACCGATGCACCCTGGGCGCGCGACCGCGGCGCCGGCCTCGAGAACAGCGGCGCGCCGCAGACGCCCTGGCGTCCGGCGCGGCGGGTGGAGTTGAGAGTCTCGCCGGTGCTCGGACCGCTGCAACCGCGGGTGATCGCAGCCTACCTGCGGGGTCTCGCCGACTTCATACGCCATGACCGCGACGCGCCTCCGGTCCGCCTGGGGCTGGTCTTCCATGTCCACAAGGGTGGCGACGTCAAGCTCGCCCGGGACGCCGCCCGCTGGATGCTGCAGGGTCTCTTCGAGACGCTCCGCTTCATCCCCAACCTGCGGCCCTTCGTCGTCGGCGTCGATGCCGCGGGCCAGGAGGTGCTGACCGCGCCGCGCGAGCTGGCCGGCGCCTTCCGCTGGATCCGCGACCGGGTGCGGGAGCAGTTGATCTCGCCGGGCATGCCGCCCATTCACCTGCGCCGGACCTTCCATGCCGGCGAAGACTTCCGCGATCTCCTGACCGGTCTGCGCTACGTCGACGAGACCGTGGCGCTGCTCGAGCTCAAGCCGGGCGAGCGGATCGGTCATGGTTTGGCGCTGGCGCTCGATCCCGGCGAATGGTACCGGGCGCGCAGTGCCGTCTATCCGCTCAAGTGCGACCACCTGCTGGACCTGCTCTGGGGCATGTACCTGGCGCGGCTCGCCGACGAGCACCTCGACCTCGAGGCCGACACCAGGCTCGAGCACTATTTGAGCGTGTCGCTCGAGCGGCTGATCGGCAGCAAGATGATGGGCCGCGCGATGAGCTTGATCGAACACTTCCATGAGCTCGAAAGCCACGACAGCGAGCTGACGCTGCTCGAGGAACTGAACGCGGAGACCTGGACCACGCCGTTCTATCTGCCGGTCGAGCCGCACTACACAGCGGCCGTGGGGCAGATTCGCGACCGGGTGCTCAAGCGGGTCGAGCGCGCGCAGGTGGTGGTCGAGGTGTGCCCCACCTCCAATCTCTTGACCTCGGGCCTCAAGTCCTACGAGCGGCTGCCCTACCTGAACCTGAACCGCGCGCACCTGCGATCGGGCGAGGCGCTGGAGAGGTTCATCCCGTTCTCGATCAACAGCGACGACCCAGGCATCTTCCAGACCACCGTCACCAACGAGTACAGGCTGCTGGGGCAGGCGATGATCCGGGCGGGACACCAACGCCGCGAGGTCGTCCGCTGGCTCGACGAGGCAAGGCTGATCGGCCTCGCCAGCTCTTTCATCCCGGCCTGGAGCCCTCCCACGTCGCAGGAGATCCTCCACGCCATCGCCGCGGCCCTGGGCGAGCTCTAGACGCTAGCCCGCGACACCCCAGCTGCGCTTCATCGCGGCGGTGATCGACTGCTTGACCGCGCTCAGCTCACGCCAGGGGTCGGCGGCGAGGCTGGCGAGGCGCTCGGGGAGGTTGGTGACGGTGAAGGTGTCGGCGCGCACGTCGCCGGCGAGCTCCTCCCAGGCCAGCGGCGTCGAGACCGGGGCGCCGGGGCGGGAACGGCAGGAGTAGGCGGCGATCGAGGTGGCGCCGCGGCTGTTGCGCAGGTAGTCGACGTAGATCCGCCCCTGCCGCCGCACTTTGAGCGGATTGGCGGTGTAGCGGTCGGGCCGGCTGGCCACCAGGCCGTCGACCACCGCCCGGGTGAAGGCCTTGAGCTCGTCCCAGGTGTGACGGCGGGCCAGCGGCAACACCACGTGCAACCCCTTGCCGCCGGTGGTCTTGAGGAAGCTGCGCAGGCCGGTCGCCGCCAGCAGGTCGCGCACCTCGATCGCCGCCTCGACGACGCGCTCCCAGGGCAGCCCGACGTCGGGGTCGAGATCGAGCACCGCGTAGTCGGGACGCTCGACCTGGTCGCGGTGCGCACCCCAGACGTGCACCTCGAGCACGCCCATCTGGACCAGCGACACCAGGCCGGCCGCCGAA
>DATGHG010000384.1:0-40912 GCA_035308185.1 Thermoanaerobaculia bacterium
TACGGCATGCTCGCGGACTGCCGAAGAATCGCGGGCGATCTCGACGGGGGCGCGCCAAGCGCACGCAAAGAGGTTGACGTAGTTACATGGGATAACTACACTGTCTTTGTGCAGGTGGAGTGGGATGAGGCCAAACGCGAGGAGAACCTTCGCAAGCACGGAATCGATTTCGTTGGCGTTGAGACGCTGTTCGAGGGATTCACGGCGACAATCGAGGACGACCGCTTGGACTATGGCGAGCAGCGCTTCGTCACGTTTGGCGTCATGGAAGGAAGGGTTGTTGCGGTCGTCCACACCGAGCAGAGCGATACGATCCGGATCATCTCGATAAGAAAGGCAACGAAGCGTGAAGAGCAAAGCTACTTCTCAACGATCTCGGAGTGACTGGCAGCGGGTCGATCGAATGAAGAACGGAGAGATCGATCTCTCCGGCCTTCCTGAGATTCCCCCGGAGAAATTTGCACGTGCCCTTGTTCGTAAGGGGTTGCAGCCCGTAGTGCGCAAGGCGCAAATTACACTGCGCATCGACGCGGATGTCTTGGAATGGTTTCGCGAGCGAGGAGCGGGATATCAGGGCCGCATCAACGCTGTGCTGCGGGCGTACAAGCAGGCTCACCTGCGGTAAGCAGGGCGATGGCGTCGCGCTCAGTGAGGGCGGCCCTGCTGTGGTCCGGCCGCTGAAAGAGCCTCGGACCTGACGGCAGGGCAGCAGCTCGTGGGTCACACTGTCGGCTCCACGGGCGGCTCTTGATCCGTCCACCCGGCCGGGGGTCAACCAGGCGATGCGCGCTGGCTGTGGCCGTACGGCAGCCCGCTGGCGGCTCAAGCAGGGCTATCCGCGAGAGCCAGCCGCGAGATCCCACGCCATCGACAAGGACAAGCCGCTCAGCGACGTGCAGCCGTTGACGCGGCGCCTCGGGGATTCGCCCGCCTGGTTTCCGCTACCGAGCCCGCCACCTTCGTCACCGTAGCCCTGTTGCTGGTGGCCGTCGCCGCGCTGGCGAGCGTGCTGCCGGCGCGGCGTGCCACCGCCGGCAACCCGCTGTCGCCCTGCGCCACGACTGATCCACGGGACGCCGGTCCCGGCGCCGCTGCCGGCCCGGTCCGGCCCGGCCGGCCCGCCGGGTCGACACTCCTGCGCTGGCGCCGATTCGCGATAGCATTTGCATCACCTGAACCACTGCACGTCTCTCATAGGAGGTCTGGCCCATGACTCGACACTCCCAACGTCCGCCGCGGCAACCCTTCCTCGCGCTGCTCGCGAGCCTCGGCCTCGCCGCCGTCCTCCTGGCCGCGCCGGCGCCGGCCACCGCGACGGTTCCCACCGTCGGCTCGTCCAACCCCGCCACCGCCGACCCGCCGGTGCCGCGGCCGCCGACCAAGCCCTGTACCGTGACCCTGTTCTCGGACCTGCAATTTGCCGACTTCAATCCCAAGACCTTCACCTACACGCCGCCCGCCGCCTGCCCGGGGCCATGGGCGAAAGTGGTGCTCGAGGGTGACTTCTCGGTCAGCGCCGGCCGCCAGTTCGACCGCACCGCCCTGATCGCCATCGGCCACGTCAACGTCTACTTCGGCACCACGCCGGAGCCCTCGAGCACTTTCTCCCCCCTCTGGCACGTGGAGCGCGACCTCACCGATTACAGCTCGCTGTTCACCGCCGCGCAGACCGGCGACGTCGACATCGGCAACCTGGTCAACGCCACCTTCACCGGCGTCATCACCGGCAGCGCCCAGTTGCAGCTCTATCCGGTCGCCCGCGTCGCGCCCGCGCCGCGCACCGCCGACCTGGTGCTGCCGCTGTCCGATGCTCCGGGGGGCGCCGTCCTGCTGACCAACACCGCCAGCACCCTGACGGCGGACTTTTCCTTGCCGACCAACGTCGAGCGCGCCTATCTTGACGTGGTCACCCAGAGCCAGTCCAACGACGAGTTCTGGTACACCTGCGTCCCCAACGACGTCACGAGCGAGCTCGAGAGCTGCGGCGGGACCGCCTTCCGCGAAGGCGAGGTCACCATCGACGGCCAACCGGCGGGTGTCGCTCCGGTCTATCCTTGGATCTTCACCGGCGGCATCGATCCGCTGCTCTGGCGGCCGATCCCCGGCGTCCAGACGCTCTCCTTCGCCCCCTATCGCGTCGATCTCACGCCGTTTGCCGGCCTGCTCAGCGTCGGCAGGGAGCACCAGGTGTCGGTCAGCGTCTTCAACTCCAACAACTACTTCCAGGTGACCGCAACGCTCGCGCTCTACCTCGACGCCGGCTCGCGCCAGGTGACCGGAGCGGTGACCGAGAACACCATCGGCACCGGTCCGGCGCCGTCGATCAAGGAGGATCTCACCACCGGGGCGGACGGCACCCTCAGTGGTTCGGTGACCACCACCTCATCACGGCAGTTCACCGTCGCGGGCTTCGTCAACACCTCGCATGGCCGGGTGGCGACCCGGGTGAGCCAGACGGTGGACTTCTCGAACGTGCAGCAGTTCCAGGTCTCGGCGTCGCAGTTCGTCCAGGACATCTCCCAGATGACCTCGATCTCCACCGGGACGCAGACCAGGACCGGCGGCGAGGTGCGCTTCGCGGCGAACCAGCTCACCTACCCGCTGGCCGTGGACATCACGGTGAACCTCAACGCCGACGGTTCGGGCAGCCAGACGACGACCATCGCCCAGGCGTTCGACCACGTCGAGCGCGACGCCGGCGGCGGCCCGCCGTTCTCCGCCCGCATCGCCGACAGCGTCGCCAGCGGCGACACCCTGCTGTTCAATGCTGCCGGAGCGATCACCGGTTTCCAGGGCAGCCACAGCTCGCAGAGCTACTTCGCGCAGCAGACCGGCCTGGCGTGCTACAGCCGCAGCCTCGCCTCGCAGCTCGGCGTCCTCACCGCGGTCGTCGACGGCGCCGGCTGCAAGGCGCACTGACCCGCAGCGCGAGCCCGGGCCGCTCCGGCCACGCGCAACCCGGACGCCCCCTTCCCCCGCCGCCGCGGCGGGAGAAGGGGGCGCTGTTCGCTCCTCTGAAAGCAGTGGATCCTAGAAGTGCTGGCTGGCCACCGCGCGGCTGGCGTTGACGCGGCCGAAGGCGTAGGTCGAGAACGGCCCGATGTCGTCCGCGGTCAGGGCAAGGATGAGCTTGGCGTAATCGGGGAAGAAGGTCAGCGGCTTGCCGTCGACGCCGTCGATCAGCGCCGACACGCCGGCGACGATCGGCGAGGCGAAGCTGGTCCCGGCGCCGATGAGGTAGGAGCTCTCGTCGCCGCAGACGGCGCTGGTGCAGGCGCCGAGCACCAGCGACTGCTCGGCCGCCGGGATCTCCGGACAGTTGGGAAGCGGTGCGAGCGGGTTCGGCAGGTCGCCGCCCGGCGCGTCGACCCAGGTGGCGGTGCCGAAGTTCGAGTAGCTGGCCAGGGTGTCCTGGATGTTCGTGGCATTGATCGCGATGGCGCCCGGCGACTGCGCCGGCAGCTCGATGTTCGGGCTGTTGAAGGTGAGGTCCTCGGCGCTGTTGCCGGAGGCCACCACCACCAGCTTGCCCTGGTTGTGGGCGAACTGGACCGCGCGGTTGGTGGCGTCGATCAGCGCGTCGTTGCCGGCCTTCGGGATGAAGGCGCCCAGGCTCATGTTGATGATGTCGACGTGCTTGAGCTGGGCCGCGTACTCGATCCCGGCGATGACGTCGCCGAAGCTGCCGGAACCCTGGCAGTTGAGCACCTTGACCATGATCACGCTCGAGCTCGGCGCGACGCTGGCCATGCCGATCAGGTTGGAGACGATCTGGCTGGACACGAAGGTGCCATGGAAGAAGAAGTCGAAGAAGGTGGTCTCGTCGGCGCTGCCGCAGGGCGAGGTGCCCGGGGTGATCACGCTGACGCTGTCGGCGGTGTCGATCTTGCCCGTGAGGTCGATGTGGTTGGGGTCGACGCCGGTGTCGAGCACCGCCACCCGCGCCTTGGTCGAGCCGAAGGCCCCCTGCGCCCAGGCGCCGGGCGCGTTGATCTGCGACAGGTTCCACTGGCAGCCGAAGAAGAAAGCGCCCTGCGGGTTGGGTGCCGGCGCCGGGGGATGGGAGAGCACGACGGTCCCCTGGATGACGCTGGGCGGCGGCGTCCATTGCACGATGGTGTCCAGAGCAACGCTCTGGATGCCGCTGGCGGCGGACAGCTTGGCCGCGAAGCCCGGGTCGGTCGAGGTTGCCTGGGCGACGCCGATCTCCGGATGGGTCCGCTGCAGGGTGCCGCCGGCGGCACCGACCATCGCGCCCAGGTTGGCGGGCAGGGCGTTGCCGCTGCCCTCGATGATGTAGCGAGGGGCGGGGGCCGCGACGGCCGGCAAGGCCAGGAGGAGGGCCAGAGTCGCAGCGATGGTCACGACGGACAGTTTCCTCATTGCCATGTACGCGCTCCTTTCAAAGAGTCGAAACCGTGAAGAACGTCGATTACGCTTGCACAGAGCCCTACGCCAAATAGAGCCCTACGCCAAATAAGGTGCGGGCCGGGCCATGCGGCGCGCCGCTGTCGGGCGCCCCACGAGGCCGCCCGGAGGCCGGCGCACGTCCTTCGGATCCCGCCTCGTCCCGCGCCAGGTCCCGCTCGTCCCTCGTCCGTCCCGCTGGTCACGAAGCCGTTGGCGGCGGCCGGCGGCCGGGAGAGGCTGGTGGCGCCGGACGACCCGAGGAGAGAACCGACATGGACAATCCGACCGCCCGATCCGTTGCCACACCAGCCGCTGGCGCCGCGGCCGTTGGCGCCCCTGCCGCCGTCCCAGCCGCTGAGCTGCCGGCCGTTGGCGCCCGTCCCGCAGGTGCCCCTGCCATCGCCGCCGCTCCCGTCCCAGCCGTCGCCGCGGCCGCTGTCCCTGGCGCCGCTCCCGCCACCACTGCCAGAACCGCCGCCCTGGCCGGCGGCCTCGGCGTCGTGGCCTTGGTGGCCGCTGTCAAGCTGGTAATCCAGCTCGCGACCGTCGGCCGCTTCGGCTACAGCTATTTCATCGACGAGCTCTACTTTCTCGATTGCGCCCGCCACCTCGCCTGGGGCTTCGTCGACCTGCCGCCGCTCTTTCCGGCGATCGTCGCCGGCGTGCGCGCGCTGCTCGGCGACTCGCTGCTTGCCGTGCGCCTGCTGCCGGCGCTCGCCGGCGCCGCGCTGGTGCTGATGACCGGCCTGATCGCGCGCGACCTCGGCGGCCGCCGCTTCGCCCAGGGGATCGCCGCGCTCGGCGTGCTGGCGGCGCCGATCTGGCTGACGCTCCACAGCATCGACACCATGAACGCGCTCGAACAGCTGTTCTGGACCGGCGGCGCCTGGATCGTGCTGCGCATCGTGCGCGACGACCGGCCGCGGCTCTGGCCGTTGTTCGGCGCCGTCGCCGGCCTCGGCCTGCTCGACAAGCACAGCATGGCCTTCTTCGTCACCGCGATCCTGGCGGCCCTGCTGCTCACTCCCGAGCGCCGGGCCTTCCGCTCGCGCTGGTTCTGGCTCGGCGGACTGATCGCCTTCGCCGTCTTCCTGCCCAACCTGATCTGGGTCGTGCAGCACCATTTCCCGCACTTCGAGGTGCTTGCCAACATCAAGCGCGACGGCCGCGACGTCCATCTCGGTCCGTTGCAGTTCCTGGCCCAGCAGGTGTTGCTGTTCAACCCGTTGGCGCTGCCGCTGTGGTTGGGGGGCCTGGTCTGGCTGCTCGCCGGCCGCGAGGGCCGGCGTTACCGGGTGCTCGGCATCGCCTGGCTGGTGGTGATCGCCGAGATGCTGCTGCTCGACGGCCGCCCTTACTACCCGGCTCCCGCCTTCCCGATGCTGTTCGCCGCCGGCGGCGTGGCGCTCGAGGCCTGGCTCGCCGCCCGGCGCTGGCGCGCCGTCAGGCCCGCCTACGCCGCGGTGCTGGCCCTCGCCGGCGCGGCGCTGGCGCCGCTGTCCGTCCCGCTGCTGTCGCCGGCGACGATGATCCGCTACTCGCAGGCGATCGGCCTCGGGCAGCCCAGGATCGAAACGCACCGGCTGGGGCCCCTGCCGCAGCTGATGGCCGACCGCTTCGGCTGGCGGGAGATGGCGGCGGAGGTGGCTCGGATCTATCGCTCGCTGCCGCCGGCGGACCGCGCCCGGGCGGCGATCTTCGGCCAGAACTATGGACAGGCCGGGGCGATCGATCTCTTCGGGCCGCCGCTCGGCCTGCCGCCGGCGATCAGCGGGCACCTCAGCTATTACCTGTGGGGTCCGCGCGGCTACACTGGCGAGGTGATGATCGTCCTCGACGACAAACGGGAGGCCCTCGAGCGCCTGTTCCGCAACGTCGAGCTGGCGGGCCACGTCAGCCATCCCTATTCGATGCCGTACGAGCACTTCGACGTCTTCGTCTGCCGCGGCATGCGCCGGCCGCTCGCCGCGGTCTGGCCGCAGATCAAGAACTACCACTGAGATGCGGCGGCTGCTGCGCGGTTTCGGCCTGTGGCTGGGGGCGGTGGGGCTGCTGGGGCTGCTGCTCTTCCTCTACCACTACCTCGAGGCGCTGGCCGCGCGGCAGCCGGAGGCCGCTCTGGCGCCGTTCATCCGCGAGGTCACCGGCGCCTTCGCCGGCGGCGTGCTGTTCTTCCCCATCCGCTGGCTGGTGCGCCGGCTGCCGCTCTCGTCCCCGCGCTGGCCGCGCCGCGTGCCGGTCTACGTCCTGGCGCTGCCGGTCTTCGGCGCTGCCGCCACGACGCTGATGTGGGGGCTGCGCAGCCTGCTGTACCCGCTGGCCGGCCTCGGCGCCTACGACTACGGCGTGATGCCGTTGCGCTACCTGATGGAGCTGCCGATGCAGGTGATCTGGATCGGCATCCTGGTCGCCGCCATCCATGCCTTCGCCGCGCTCGACGCGGCGCGGGCGCGCGAGCTGCGCGCCGCCCGCCTCGAGAGCAGCCTCGCCCGCAGCCAGCTGCGCAACCTCCGCCTGCAACTGCAACCGCATTTCCTGTTCAACGCCCTGCACACCATCTCGGCCGCGATGTACGACGACCCGGCCGCCGCCGACGAGATGCTGGACCAGCTGGCCGAGCTGCTGCGCGCCTCGCTGCGCACCGCCCAATCCGACGAGGTGCCGCTCGCCGAGGAGCTGGCGCTGCTCGACCGCTACCTGGCCATCCAGCGCGCCCGCTTCGGCGACCGGCTGGCCGTCGCCACCGAGATCGACCCCGGCGCCGAGACCCTGCTGGTCCCGTCGCTGCTGCTGCAACCCCTGGTCGAGAATGCCATCCGCCACGGCAGCGCCGAGCGCGCCGGCCGCGGCGCGATCGCGGTGCGCGCCCGGCGGGAGGACGGCCGCCTGGTGCTCGAGGTCGAGGACGACGGGCCGGGCGCAAGCATGCCGGCCGGCGCCGCCGCCCGGCCCGCCGGCGGCGCCGCGGCGTCGGGCCTGGGCCTCGCGGCCACCGCCGAGCGCCTGCAGCTGCTGTACGGGGAGGCCCAGAGCTTCCATGCCGGCAACGGCCCGGCGGGGGGGTATCTGGTCCGCGTCACCCTGCCGCCGCGGCCTGCCGACGCTGGAGCGCCGTGACCATCCGGGCGTTGATCGCCGACGACGAACGGCCGGCGCGCCACAAGCTGCGCCAGCTGCTGTCGCGCGAGGCCGATTTCGAGGTGGTCGGCGAGGCGGTGGACGGCGTCGAGGCGGTGGCGGCCATCCGCGCCGCCGGCCCCGACGTCGTCTTCCTCGACGTCCAGATGCCGCGGCTCGACGGCTTCGGCGTCATCGCCGAGGTGGGCGTCGAGGCCATGCCGCTGGTGGTCTTCGTCACCGCCTTCGACGAGCACGCGCTGCGAGCCTTCGAGGTCCACGCTCTCGACTACCTGCTCAAGCCGTTCGCCCCTTCCCGGCTGCGGCGCCTGCTCGACCGCCTGCGCCGTCAGCTCGCCCCGCCGGCGCCGCCCCGCGACGTCCAGGGCATCGAGCGCCTGCTCGCCGCCATGCGCCCCGCCGCCGAGCTGCCGCGGCAGGTGCTGGTCGAGCGCGGCGAGGGCCGGCAGGCGCTGCTCGCGGTCGACCAGATCGACCTGGTGCGCGCCGACGGCAACTACCTGCGCTGCTTCGCCGCGGGGGTCGAGTACCGCCGCCGCGGCACGCTGCGCGATTTCGCGAGCCGCCTCGACCCCGCCCGCTTCCTGCGCATCAACCGCTCCGAGATCGTTCGCCTCGAGGCCATCCGCGAATTGCAGCCCTGGTTCCACGGCGACGCCCGCATCGTGCTCCATGACGGCGCGGTGCTTACCTGGAGCCGGCGCTTCCGCGCCCGCGCCGAGGGTCTCTGGTGATCGCCGCCCAAGAATTTTGGGGTTTACACTCGGTAACGGCTGGCGACGCTCGCGCGCCACGATCTCGGGGAGCGGAGTTTTCTCGTTCAACCTTACGATGACCACGTCCAGGCAATCACCGCCCTTTGGCGCCGAGCTGGCCGCCGGCTGCCGGGAGCTCGCCGCCAAGTTCGTCGCCTATTACCTGGTGCGCCTCCGTCCGCATTGGCGCGCGGCCAGTGGCCGCGGCGAGCTGACGGCGCTGGTCGCCGCGACCTGCCGCCGCGATCCGGAGCACGCGGCGTTCCTGCTGGAAGGCCTGTGCTACGAGTACGTCCGGCGGGCGTTGCGCGCCCGCCGGCAGCTGGTCCACCTGCTCGACGGCGAGGCCGCGGCGGCGCTCCCCGAGCGCAGCCTGATCCTGCTGCACGTGGGCCTGGGCATGGCGCTCACCGAGGTGCTGATCCGCCCGCTGCGCCCGCGCGGCCAGGCCGCGGCGGTCGACGGCGCCCTGGACCGCTTCGCCGCGCTGGTCGCCGCCAACGCCCGGCCGGAATACGCGCCGGTCTGCTTCGAATCGCTCGGCTTGATGGTGCGCCGCTTCATGCCGCATCTCCACGTCGCCGTCGAGGAGCGGCTGCGGGTCCGTGAGCCGGGTGCGGCGGCCGGTTACTGGCACGGCGCCGGCCGGGGGATCTACTTCCTGGCGAGCCTCTGCCATCCCTTCCCCGGCACCGCCCGCCGCGGCCTGGCGATCTGCCGCCGCGAGCCGCCGCTGCCGGGCCTGCGGCTCGACGCCATCGCCGGCTTCGCCTTTGCCTCGACGATGATCAACCTGCGGCAGCCGGAGCTGGTGGCCCGGCTCCTGCTGCACGTCGAGCCGGAGGAGATCGAGGCGGTGGCGAGCGGTGTCGCCGGCGCCCTCATGACCCGCTATCACACCCGGCCGGAGGCGACGGAGGTCCGTGATTTCCTGCGCCCTGTCGCCGCACCCTGGCCCGGGGAGCTGGGCGCGCGCCTGGCCGCTCTCTGGGACGGCGCGGTCAGGATGCCCGCCACCGCCGCGATGGACCGCGCCTATCCCCTGCTGCGCGCCCGCGGGGAGCTGGCGAGCTTCGCGCGCCATCGGCCGCTCGGCACCGTGCTCGCTCCCGCGGGGGAGCCATGAGAGATCGCGCCGGTTCGCGAGCGTCGATCGTCGCGGTGAGCGCCCTGCGGCGTTCGGTCGGCGCGCTCGCCGCCGTCGTCCCGCGGCCGGGAGGCCGGCTGCGCTGGCGCGAGCTGGGCAACCGGCTGGAGGCCTTCGAGATCTTCCGGCGCGCGGCCCTGGCGGTGCGGCGGGCGCCCGCGGCCGGCGGCGAGCAGCCTCTTGCGGCGCTGGTCGAGCACGCGAGGCTGCCGGGGACCTGCCAGACGCTGTGGACCATCGAGGGCCTCGGCTACGGCCACGCCGAGCTGCGCGCCGACCGCGGCGCCGAGCTGCGCGCCGACCACCGCGCCGGTCCGGGAGAGTGGCTCGCCGCCGCCGCCGGCCTGCCGGCGTCCAGCCTGATCGCCCTGCACTGCGGCGTCGGCCTGTCGCTGGCCCGCCGCCGGCTCGCCGCGACGGCCGGCGTCGCGGACGCCGCGCTGCGGCGCGAGCTGGCCGCCTACCTGACGGCGTGTCGCGAGATCGCTCCCACGTATGCCGCGGCCCTGATCGAGGCCCTGGGCTTCATCGCGCGCCTGCAGCACCCGCGTCGGGCCGGCGAGTTGGCCGGCGAGCTGGCGCGGCTCGACCGGGATGCCCACGCCTGTTTCTGGCACGGCATCGGTCGCGGCCTGTACTTCGTGCCCGGGCGGACGGCGTCCTGGACGTCGACGCCCTGGCGGGCGATCGCGGCGCTGACGCGAGAGGTGCCGCAAGGCGAGGCGCGCGATCACGCGCTCGCCGGCCTGGCGTGGGCCGCGACCATGGTCAACCTGCGCCATCCGCAGGTGATGGCGGAGATCCTGCGGCGCAACGCCGCCGATCTCGCCGCGGCGCCCGGGTTCGCTCACGGCGTCGGCTCGGCGCTCCTGGTCTGCCACGACTGCGCGCCGGACGACCCCTGCCTGGCAGCTTGGCGAGGCCAGCCGGCGCAGCCCGCGGGCGGCGAGCTCGCCGGTCTCTGGCGGCGCCACGTCAGCGGTCCCGCCGAGGCCGTGCTCGCCGCCGGCCGATTGGAGCGCAGTGTCTTGATGTAAGCTTCCTCGCCTGACGAAGGGAGGAATAGAATGAAGAGACAGCACCGGAAGCTGACGCTCGGCCGCGAGACCCTGGTCAACCTCGATAGCGGCGCGCTCCACACCGCCATCGGCGCGGCGACCGACACCGCTTCGAGCCCCTGCTGCCCGCTGACCAAGACGCCGGGCTGCGAGCCGACCTGGGTCGGCTGCCCCACGGCCCTCTGCACCAGGATCCACTGCCCCTAGCCTGAACCCCGGGGGGCGGCACGCAACGGTGCCGCCCGCCCGCGCGGCGGTCCCGCCGCGGGCTCGCCACCGGCTCACGAATAGCCGAGGCGGCGCTTGGTCTCGGCGATCGCGGCGTCGATCGGTTCGATCGCCAGCTGCTCGCGGTCGGCGCCACGGCCCGGTGGATACCAGCTCTGCCGGTACAGCGGGTAGCACTCGCTGCGGAGATGGCCGAAGGTCTGGTGGCCGCGGCGGGTGGCGCGCTCGTGGCGCAGCGCGTCGACGTCGATCGTGGCGACCACGATCTTCTCGCCCGGCCCGGGATCGGCCTGTGCCAGCACCCGCCCCTCGAAGTCGACCACCATGCTGCCGCCCGGCCAGGAGAAGGGCGGGTAGTGCGTCAGGCTGGCGCCCTGGTTCGCGGCCACCACGTAGGCGACGTTCTCGAGCGCGCGGCAGCGGTTGACCACCGTCCACCAATCCATCGGCGCGGTGGCGCCCCAGGGATCCATGTACGCCGAGACGCGGATCAGCACCTCGGCGCCGTTGGCGGTGAGCTGGCGCAGCGTCTCCGGGAACAGCCAGTCGTAGCAGATCGCCACCCCTAGGTTGCCGATCGGCGTGGCAGTCACCGGAAAGAGGTCGTCCGTGTACCCGGGCAGGTCGTGGGGGCTGGCATGGACCTCCCACGGGATCCACGGGTTGACCTTCCGGTACCTGCTGAGCAGGCCGTCGGGGCCGATCAGGCAGGTGGCGTTGAACACCACCCCCGGATAGCGGTCGTCGCTTTCGAGGAAGCTGCCGGTTTGGATCCAGATACCGTATTCGCGGGCCTTGGCGGCATACCGCTCGGTGTGCTCGTTGGGAATCGGGATGGCCAGCTTCGCCAGCAGCTCACGGGCGGTGGGGTAGACCGGCGCGGCGTGCGCGAACTCGGGAAAGACCACCAGCTTGACCGGCAGGAACGGCGAATAGCCCTCCACCGCATGCTCGATCATCGCCAGCATGCGGTCGGTGTGGGCCCTGATGCCGGTGCGGTCGGCGGGGTTGCCGAAATCGACCTGGCAGGCGGCGGCGGCGTAGCGGAGCTTCTCCTGGTGGCTCATGGCGCGCGGACCTCGTGTCGGGGTGAGCTCAGAACGTCTGGCTGGTGGTGACCAGGTACTGCAGGGCCTTGATGGAGCGGTCGCGGTCGATGGGGTAGGCGACGTCGAGGTGGACCACCGCGCCGCGCGAGGAGCGGCTCGATCCCAGGCGGAGGCCGGCGCCGACGTCCTTCAGCGTCTGCCGCTGCACGGCCGCAAGGGCCAGGTACGCCGGCGTCGCCTCGACGAACCAGGCGCGGCCGGTGTCGAAGAACGCGGCGGCGCCCAGGTTGAACAGGTGGAAGTACTCGCGGCTGCCGTAGAAGCGCTGCTCGAGGCTGGCCAGGAAGCGGCGGTCCCCCGCCTGATAGCGCAGCGGATAGCCGCGCAGGCCGTTGTCGCCGCCGAGCAGCAGCTGGTTCTCGAGGTCGAGGTTCTCGGCCAGATCGCCGCCGAGCTTGGCGACCAGCAGGCCGTTGCCGAAGGTCCGCACGTAGTAGCGCAGATTGGCGCCGGCGACGCCGTTCTCGATCCTGCCCTCGCTCAGCCGGCCAGAGAGGTTGGCGCCCAGGAGCAGGATCTGGCGCGCTCCGAAGGCCCAGCCGTCGGTGGCGGTGCTGGTCAGGACGAGCCGGCCGCGGTCGCCGCCGAAGAGCGGCGACGACCAGCCCAGGCGGGTCGCGAGCACCCGCCCGAGGTTGAGGTCCTCGGTGCGCTGGATCTGCTCGAAGTCGCGCACCGTGACGAAGCCGTCCTCGACCAGCTCGTAGCCGATCCAGGGATAGGCGAGGGTGCGGTTGGCGGCCACCGCGTCGGGCGGCGCGAAACCGGGGACCGGGGCGAAAGTGTCGCGATCGTAGGTGAAGCCGAAGCGGAAACGCTGGGTGATGCCGTCGAGCAGGCCGGGCGACAGGCCGCCGTAGACTTCGAGGAAATCGTGGCGCTGGCGGAAGCGATCCACCTCGTCGCCGCCGTCGTAGAGCGGATCGGTGCGGACGTCGTGCAGCGCCGACACCCCCAGGGCCCAGCGGGTGTCGAGGGCATAGAAGGGGCGCTCCAGGTCGACGGCCCGGGTGTCGCCGTCGCTGTTGTCCGCGAAGATGAGGTCGGCCAGGGCGTGGGTGCCGTCGAGGCTGGGGTCGCGGTAGCGCACCAGCTTCGAGGTGCGGTCGACGTCCTCGAGCCGGGCCACCTGCAGGTCCTTGCCGCTGCCGAGGAAGTTCTCGTCCTCGACGTCGAAGGCGGTGCTGTTGCTGCCGCCGGCGCGGCGGAAGTCGATCCCGGCCTGCAGGGTCCAGACGTCGCGGGTCACCACCTCGAGATCGACCGGCGTGGGGTCGTCCCCGGCGGCCGCGGTGGCCGCGGCGGCCGCAGGGGCCGGGTGGATCGAGACGTCGTACAGATAGCGGTTGGCGCGCAGCAGCCGCTCGGTCTCGTGGATGGTCTCGGGCGAGTAGGTGTCTCCCGGTTGGAACAGCAGCTGGTGCCGGATCACCTCGGCGCGGGTGGTGCGATGCAGCCGGTTGACCAGCCGGAAGACGCGCCGGCGCTCGTCAGGGCGAGAGGGGTCGAAGATGTTCTCGGTGACGATATGGACGGCGCCGATCTTCCTGCCGGCGGCGGCCGCGTCCAGGTCCTGGCGGTCGATCAGCCGCTCGACCGGAGCCGGGAGGGCGGCGGGAGGGCCGCTCTCGACCTCGCGGCCCGCAGCCGGTGCCGCGGCGGCGGCCGCCAGCCACAGCAACAGGCCAACCGTGCCGGCGCCGCCGGCGCGGCCGCCGGCCGGGGCCGGGCGCGGCTGGATCGGCGGCCGGAGGTCAGCGTCTTTCCGGCAGGCGGTACTTGGCCGGCGCGAGCGGGACAATGGCGGCATTATAGCGGGAGATAGCCCCCCGACGGCCCAATACCGGAGCCGTCGGGAGAAGCAGAGCCTGGGGACGGAGACAGAGCTCGCGAGGATCTGCTCGCTCTGGTATACGTAAGCCGAAGCAAAACGTCACAGGACCGCGGTCATCCCTGGTGCGCCTCGGCCGGCCAGGCCCTTTGCTGGGCCAGGGTGGCGGCGAAGTGGGCCTTGAGCTCGGGCAGCGAATCTCCTCCCAGCTTTTCGAGCAGGGCGTCGGCCAGGACCAGCGCCACCATGGCTTCGGCGATGACTCCTGCCGCCGGCAGCGCGGTGACGTCGCTGCGCTCGTACTGCGAGGCATGAGGGGTGAGCGTGTCGAGATCGACGCTGGGGAGGCCCTTGCGCAAGGTGGCGATCGGCTTCTTGTAGGCGGTCACCACCACGTCCTCGCCGTTGGTGATGCCGCCTTCCACGCCGCCGGCGCGGTTGCTGGCGCGGGTGAAGCGGCTGGCGGCGTCCTCCGCCGTCGCCGGCAGGATCGGGTCGTGGGCGGCGCTGCCGAAGCCGCGGCTGGCGGCGAGCGCGGCGCCGATCTCGACCGCCTTGACCGCCGGCACCGACATCACCGCCTGCGCCAGGAGGCCGTCGAGCTTCTCGTCCCAATGGGTGTGCGAGCCGAGGCCGGCGGGCACGCGGTGGGCGATCACCGTCACCGCGCCGCCGAGCGTGTCGCCGTCGTCGCCGGCGCGCTCGACCAGCCGCACCATCTCCGGCTCGAGCGCCGGGTCGACGGCGCGCAGCGGCGAACCGTCGTCCATGCGCAGCAGGTCGTCCCAGGTGGGCGGCGGCGCGTCGGCGCCGATCGGGCCGAGCGAGCGCACGCCGCTGCGCAGCTCGATGCCGCCAAGCTCGGCGAGCAGCATCTTGGCGAAGGCGCCCGCCGCGACCCGCGCCGCGGTCTCGCGGGCCGAGGCGCGTTCGAGCACGTCGCGCAGGTCGCGGCGCAGGTACTTGAGGCCGCCGGCGAGATCGGCATGGCCCGGCCGCGGCGCCTTCAGGCGGCGCAGCTCGACGAGGCGCGGGTCCAGGTCCCCGCCGCCCGGCCCCATCACCTTCTCCCAATTGGCATAGTCGCGGTTGGCGATCCACAGCACCAGCGGCGACCCCAGGGTGACGCCGCCGCGCACGCCGCCGCGGATCTCGGCGGCGTCGGTCTCGATCTGCATCCGCCGGCCGCGGCCGAAGCCGTGCTGGCGCCTGGCGAGGTCGCGGGCGAGCAGCGCGGCGTCGACGGCGAGGCCCGCCGGCAGCCCCAGCAGGGTGGCGGTGTGCCCCGGGCCGTGGCTCTCTCCTCCCGTCGTCAGGCGCAGGCGGCGCATGGCGGGTCAGCGCGCGAAATCGATGAAGCCGCGATCGACGTCGGCGCCCACCAGCCGGACGCGGGCCTTGTCGCCGACGTCCAAGCCCTCGGCGCCGTGCACCACGCGCCCCTCGACCGGCGGCTGGAAGATGCGCACCCAGGTGCCCTTGTCGGAGGCGCCGGTGACGATGCCGTCGTAGGACTGGCCGATGTGCGAGGCGAGCAGCATCGCCGCCGCCGACTTGTGGACCCGCCGCTCGACCTTCTCGGCGGCGTCCTCCTGCTCGGTGCAGTGGGTGGCGAGCGCCGCCAGCTCGTCGAGCGCGTAGGGCGACGGCTGGCCGGCGAGCGCCGCCTTGAGCAGGCGCTGGGTGATGACGTCGGGGAAGCGCCGGTTGGGGGCGGTCGAGTGGGCGTAGTCGCGCACCGCCAGGCCGAAGTGGCCGGGCGCCTCGTGCCCGGGCGGCTCGGCCACGTACTCGCCGGCGCCGAGCAGCTTGACCACGGCGAGCGAAAGATCCGGGAAGCGCAACGGGTCCTTGCGGCGCTGGCGGTCCAGGAAGCCCGAGAGCGCCACGGCGTCGGGGTCGGCGGGCAGCGTCTCGCCGTGGCCGGCGGCCAGCTCGACGATGCGTGGCCAGCGCTTCGGGGTGCGCACGACGCGGCGCACCGAGGGCAGCCCCTTGGCGGCGAGGTACTGCGCGGTGGCGCCGTTGGCGGCGATCATGAAGTCCTCGATCAGCTGCTTGGCCCGGTTCGGGACCTCCTCTTCGAGGCCGGTGATCTGGTCGCCGGTAAAGACCGGCCGGCTCTCCAGCGTTTGCAGCTCGAGCGCGCCGTGCTGGTGGCGCAGGGCGCGCAGGCGCTGGGCGGCGGCGTCCTGCAGGCGCAGCTGGCGGTCCATGCCGGCGACCGCCGCCAGGCGCTGGGGCGCCGGGCCCTTGCCCTCGATCCAGGCGCCGACGCCGTTGTAGGCCAGCTTGGCCTGGTTGCGCACCACGGCGCGGTAGTGCTCGAAGCGCGACACCGAGCCGTCCTCCTCGACGACCATCTCGACCACGATGGACAGGCGGTCCTCGCCCTCGCCGAGCGAGGTCAGGTCGGTGGACAGCCGCGTCGGCAGCATGGGGAAGATCTCGGCCGCGGTATAGACGCTGGTGGTGTTGTGCCGGGCGTGGCCGTCGAGCGCCGAGCCCCGGACGACCAGGGCGTCGACGTCGGCGATCGCCACCAGCACCGGGATGGCGCCGGCGATGGCGGCCGGCGCGCCGCCGCTCTTGCCTCCGGCCGCTGCCGCGGCGCCGGCGCCGGGCTCCCTGGCGACCGACAGCTGATCGAGGTCGCGCGAGTCGTCGTTGTCGATCGAGCACCAGGCGAGGCCGCGCAGGTCGCGGATCGCCGCGCCGGCCACTGGCGCCGGTCCCGCGATGTGCGCCAGCTCGGCCAGCGCGGCGGGCGGGAAGTCGGGCTCCAGCCCGCGATCGATCATCGCCTGGCGGGCGATGGCCTGAAGGTGCGCACGCTGTCTTGCCGGGCTATCGCTCATGGGGCGCTTGGTCCTCCGCTGGAAGTGGCAGGCAGGATATCAGGCGGCGGGACGGGGGAGTGGTATGGCGAATAAGCGGGTGTGCCACTAGACTTCGGCAGCTGGCGCGGCCGCCGAAGGCCGGCGCCGGTTCGCTTGGGCGCTTTCCGCACGCCCACCAGGAGCGCCGCACCATGGTCGACTCAACTCCCCGGGGCCCGTGGCTCCCGATCCTACCCGACGCTCCCGGCGTGGACGGCATCGGTCAGGCGCTCGACGAGATCGCCGCCGCCCTGGCGCCGCTGCCCGAGACCACCGAGACCGCCGCGACCGGCGGCGGGGAAGCCGGTCCGGATGCCGGCGTCGTGCGTTCCGTGGCCTTTTCCGACGGCTCCGCCGGGCGGGCGCTGTTCTTCCACTATCTCGACCAGGCAAGGCCCGGGCAGGGTCACGACGAGGTCGCCCTGGCGCACCTCGAGGCGGCCATCGCGGCGACCGCGGCGGAGATGAGCGTGCCCGGGTTGTACGCCGGCTTCTCGGGCGTCGCCTGGGTGCTCGAGCACCTCACCGGCAGGCTGCTCGAGCCGCCGGCGCCCGGCGAGGAAGACCCCGGCCAGGAGGTGGCCGAAGCGCTGGCGGGCTATCTCCAGCACACTCCCTGGCTGGACGACTACGACCTCATCTCCGGCCTGGTGGGTTACGGCGTCTGGGCGGTCGAGCGCGCGCCTCGCCCGCTGGGCGAGGAGGCGGCAGCCACCATCGCGCGGCGGCTGGGCGAGCTGGCCGAGCGCCGCGACGGCGGCATCACCTGGCGCACGCCGCCGGAGCGCATGCTGCCGAGCGAGGTGGAGAAGTTCCCCGCGGGCAACTTCAACCTCGGCGTCGCTCACGGCGTGCCGGGGGTGGTCGGTCTGCTCGCCGAGATGGTGGCCGCCGGCCTCGCGCGAGGGCAGGCGGAGGAGCTGCTGGCCGGGGGAGTCGCCTGGGTCGTGGGGCAGGCCCTGCCGCCGGGATCGCCGTCGCGGTACCCGTACTCGGTGGCGCCTGGCATTGCGTCGCTGCCGTCGCGCCTGGCCTGGTGCTACGGCGATCCCGGGATCTCGCTGGCGCTGCTCGGCGCGGCGCGCGCCGCCGGCGAGCCGGAGTGGGAGCGCGAGGCCATCGCCACCGCGCGCGCCGCCGCCGCGCGGCCCCATGCCGACAGCGGCGTGGTGGACGGCAGCATCTGCCACGGCGCCGCCGGCGTCGCCCATCTCTACAACCGGCTCTACCAGGCTACCGGCGAGCCGCTGTTCCTGACCGAAGCCCGGGCCTGGATCGACAGCCTGATGGCCCAGCGCCGACCCGGCGAGGGGATCGCCGGTTGGCGGTCCTGGCGTCCGATCGGCGACATCACCGGACCCGAGCCCGAGCTGGGTTGGGTGGCCGACCCGGGCTTCCTGACCGGCGCGGCCGGCATCGGCCTCGCCCTGCTCGGCGCGGTCAGCCCGGTCGAGCCGGCCTGGGACCGCGTCCTGCTGTCCGCGGTGCCGCCGCGCCCGGCGAGATAAGCCGGCGCGGCGCGTCAGCCGGCAGGTGCGGCGCGCTTCCGGGCGCGGGCGGCGCGGGAGCGATGGGTCTGGAAGAGGAAATCGTAGAGCACCATCTCGTGGGCGCGGGCGGCCGAGCGAATGAAGCGGTTGACGTGCATGTGAGCGAGGCTCGGTGCCATCTCGGCAAGGGTATCCCGCAGCCTGCCCTCCCGTTCCAGCCGGCGCAGCTCGTCGATGATCGGGGCCGTCGCCAGCGAGCGGCGAGCGAAGACCGCGAGCGCCGGGGCGAAGGCGTTCTCGGGGTCGGCGCCGGCGTCGAGCAGCGGCTCGAGCTTCGGCCGCTCGGTGCGGAACTTCTGGTCCAGCTGCACCTGTAGCGCCTTGGCGCTCTTGCCGTCGGTGTCGCGATCGGCCGGGCCCGCGAACTCCTGGGCGAAGCCCTGGCGCATGCGGCCCAGGGTGGCAAGCTTGGCCTCGGCGTCGAGGCCGAGGTCGTTGAGCAGCGTATCGACGCCATAGAAGGCGAGCCGCCAGCGCACGTCGGCCCCCTCGTCGCCCTCGAGCATGTCGAGGACCTCGAGCACCGCGTCGCTGTCCACCTGGAAGAGGCGCTCGACCAGGCCGATGCCGAGCGGCCCGCCATAGCGCTCGACCTCGCGCTCATAGGTGTCGAGCTGTAGCTTCCACAGCCGGCCGTCGTCGAGCAGCGGCGCCGCGCCGGCGTGCAGGGCGGGCAGCAGCCGGCCGGCGAGCGCGGCCGGGTCGCCATGGAAGCGCACCCGCACGTGCCACTCGGGATCGCCATAGCGGATGAAGAACCAGCCGTCGGCCCAGCCCGCCGCGAGCGCCTCGCGGACCAGCGGCGCCAGCACCTCGCGCAGTGCGCGGTCGGCGGTGGCGGTGCCGGTGTAGAGCTTGGCGTACAGCCACTCCGAGCCGGGGGCGAAGGAGCGGCGGATCGCGAAGCCGTTGCCCGCCCCGGTGGCCGGCGCGGCCGGCTGCGGGGCCACGGTAGCGGCGGTGCCGGGGGCAAGGGCGGGGCTGGTGGGGGCGCCGGCGGCGGGGCCGGTGGGGGCGCCGGCGGCGGCGGCGCTCTCGGTCGGGGCCGGCCGCGGCAGGCGATGGAACGGCACCACCAGCTCGTGCACGAAGCGCCCTTCGGGGCCGCGGGCGACCAGCTCCTCGGGCCCCGGGAAGAGCTCGTGCAGCCGCGCCTTGTCGCGCTCCTCCACGACGTCGAGGAAGGCGTCGATGGCGAGCGGGTTGTCGAGGTCCACCAGCAGCTCGTTGTCGCCGTCGGCCAGCGTCACCAGACGGGGCAGGCGCCGCCGCTGCCGCCACTCCTGCACCGCGGCGTAGCGGCTCGCCCCGGCGGTCTTGGCCAGCCGCTTGATCTCTTCCTCGGTCATCCACCAGGAGGCGCGCGCCAGCACCAGCCGGCCATGGGTGAGGCGCGGCAGGAACGGAGCCGAGTCGAGAGGGCCCCAGCTGAAGCCGACGCCGCCGAGCACCTGCTGGCTCTGCACGGTGCAGAGGAAGCGGTAGATGCCCAGGCTGCGCATGGCGAAGTTGTGGGCGCTGGTGAGCCGCGGGATGACCTCCTTGCCGAGCCGCCGCGAGCGCAGCACGATCTGATTGCCGCGCACCGAGACCAGCAGGTCGGTGATCGGGATCTGCCGCTCTTCGGGAGCGCCGGAGCGGCCCAGGAAGGGGATCTCGTGCTCGCGCAGGACCGGCCGCGACAGGATGTTGCCGATCCGCCCCTGCGGCAGGTGGACGATCTCGGCAAATACCGCCCCGGGGTGCAGCGCCTCCTCGGCCCGCAGATGCTCCATCGTCTGGCTGCAGAGTAGCTCGTCGCCATGGCAGAAGCGGCCCAGCAGGCGAGCGCCGGACGGACCGGAAGCGCCGCCCAGCAGGAGCTTGAACTCGCCGCGTTCGAGCGCCTCCGGCGAGGTGGCGGCGACGGTCGCCAGCGCCTGAAAGGCATCCGGGAAGGGCTGCGGTTCGGCGGTGCTCTGGGGAGCCATGCGGTCAAGCTCCGCGGCGGTCAGCTCGATCTGCTGCGCGCCGGCGCTCTGCGCCTCGTGCAGCTTGGCGAGCAGCACCGCCTGGTGCGCGCCCCAGGCGTAGGAAGGCTCGGTGGCAGGCGCCCCCAGGGCCAGGCCGCGCAGCAGCGGCGAGGCCTCGGCGCCGACCTCGGAGGAGCGCTCGAAGCCGATGCCGATCTCCTCGTCGAGCACCTCGACCAGGGGCGCCTCGCGCTGGTCGCCGTAGCGCTCCTGGAACTCCTTGCGGAAGCGATCCAGGCTCTCCTGGCGCATGCGGCCCGAGAGGCGGCGCAGGACGTCGACGCCGCGCACGATCTCGGCCATCACCGCCGGCCCCAGGCTCGCCGCGGCCGGCGGCTTCACCATGTCCACCTGGAAGAGGCGCGCCATCTCCACCGGCGTCGGCAGCGACTCGAGATCGGCGGCGATGGCGCGGTAGCGCTCCGGCGGCGCGCCGGGGCCGCCGGCGTCGAGCTCGGCCAGGGCGTCACGGGCCGCCGCCAGGCGCCGCGCCGCCTCCTGGCCGGCGGCGAGACCCGACAGGTGATCGACCAGGTCGTGGATGGCCTCCGGGCCGGTGACCGGCGGCGACAGGTCCGAGACCAGCACCTGGCTGTCGATCAGCTCGCCCAGGAAAGCGTCGGCGTCCTCCCGCGAGATCTCGAAGTCGCCATCGGCAGCCGCGGTATCGGCGGGATCGGTGGCAGCCGCGGTGGTCACCAGCGCCGCCGCGAGGTCGGCGGCGCGGGCGCCGCCGCGGGCGCGCTCGAGCGTGGCCTCCAGATAGTCCGCGGACTCGACGGCGACCAGATGATGGGAGCGCACCTTGTCTTCGAGCCGGGCCTCGGCGTAGCGCAGGCGGCCGGCGGCGCGGTAGAGGCTCGAGTTCGGCCGGTAGCGCAGCTCGCGGCGCATCGCCGGGTCGCGCTCCAGCTCCTCGCAGAGAGCGAAGAGGTAGTCCATGTCCAGCCGGGTGTGGCGGCGGTAGGCGGCGCGCGGCTCCAGGGTGAGGAGGGTCGGCGGTGCGACGCCTTCCTGGCCGACGGCGGGCGCGAGCAGGACGGTCGAGGTGCCGGAGAACATGCCGAACGGGGTGGCCCGCGAGGCCATGCGCAGGAAGTAGCGCACCAGGGCGCGTTCGGCGCGCTGCCCCTTCTTGCCGTCAGGCTCGCGGCGCCAGATCTCGAGAGCGTCGGCCAGCGACGGCGAAGCCACGAACACGGCTTCGAGGACCTCGGGGCGGGTTGCCAGCGCATCCAGGCGGGCGCGCAGCAGGGCCCGGTCCGCCGCCAGCGCCGCCTCCAGCCGCTCGGGGTCGGCGGTGGCGGCGGCGGTGTCAGCGGCGGTGTCAGCGGCGGTGTCAGCGGCAGTGGCGGCGGCGGGAGCGGTGAGGTCGGCGCTCCAGGCTTCGATCTCCTCGAACGGCAGCAGCGGCGTGCGGAAGACGAAGAACCCGGAGGGTGCGAAGTCGAGAGCGATCGAGGGGCGGTTCGGAGCGGCCACGGGGCGTTGAAGATATCACTACCGATTTGCAGCGGCAGGCTACTCGAAGTAGCCGCTGACGTCGATCAGCAGGTGCACCGGATTGGGGGTCGAGGCGCTCAGCGCCAGCGTGCCGGAGCCCGAGGAGGCGAGGCCGAGGACCGCGTTGTTGGCGAGCACGCGGCCGGACCGGAAGTTGATCGTGCTGGTGGGCGGCACCTGCGCGTCGCCGGGGAAGAAGGCGAGGAAGCCGGCGGCCGGCGCCGCCACCACGGTGACGTTGGCGGCCACGGCCCGGGCCGTGGCCGGGATGCCGCACTGCCCGGCGACGACGACCACCCGCTGGCTGTTGGGCGGCACCGCCGGGCCGCCGTGGGGGCCGTCGGCAAGGCGGGTGTCGAGCAGCCGGCAGGGCGGCAGGGTGAAGAAGCGGTACGGGCCGCCCGAGGGCGCCGTCGGCGGCTGCCAGCCGAGCTCGACGACGTCGAAATCGCTGGCGGTGAGGCTGGCGAAGGCCGGGTTCAGCACGTCGTTGTTCCAGCGGGTGTCGTAGGTGCCCTGGACGTACATGTCGCTGCCGTTGTCGGCGAGGATCAGGCCGTAGGTCTTCATCGCCTGGAAGATGCGCTGCACCTCCGGGGTGTAGGGCGAGAGGTCCACCGACGCCCTGAGCCGCAGGCGGGCGCCCAGCGGCGGCGCCGAGGTGTTCGAGCCGGCGACGTGGGAGCCCGGATAGACGTAGCCGTTGCTGTCGCGGAGGGTGAAGCGGAAGGCGTGCAGGATCGGGCCGCTGCCGAACGCCTCGTCGTAGCGAACCAGGCCGGGGAGGATGGCGAGACCGGCGGCGTCGGCGCTGGTCCAGCCCTCGGGCCGGCGAGCGTCGCTGTCGAGCTGGAAGATGGCGCCCGAGCCCGCCTCCCAGTGATCGACGTTCCAGTGCGCCTGATAGAGCTCGTAGAGGATGCGGTTGTCGGTGTCGACGATCAGCATGTGGTAGTCCTGGCTGGTGCCGCCGCCGGGAGTGCCGCCCTCGATCCATTTCGCCTGGGTCTCCGCCTGGGAGGGGATGGGATAGCCGGCAGGGTGGCCGGCCGCGCCGTCGTCGCTCTGGTCGGGCGAGAGGACGAAGGTCACCGGCACCAGCGCCTGGGTGCCGGGGACGGTGACGTAGGGAAAGCCATAGATGTTGGGATTGGTGGGATCGGTGGGATCGACGTCGCCGCCGAAGTCCGGGTGCATGCCGCGCGAGGTGCCGATCCAGTTGATGAAGTTGGTGCTGTTCGCATCCACCGGTGCGCTGGTGACATCGACGTTCCACCAGTTGTCGCGGGGGAACAGCGGCAGCGGCTGGGGCAGGGCCCCGCCCACGGTCTGGGCGGCGGCGACGCCGGCGGTGGCGGTGGCGCCGGCCAGCGCCAGCAGGGCGGCGAGCAGGAACGCTGCCGGGGCGATGGCGGGCGCGGCGCACCGGGAGCGGCGCATGGCGGCGAGGACGGTGGGGTGGTGAGCGGGCACTGCGGAGCCTCCTGGCTCGGGCCGGCCTGGGGTCGCCCGGAGCGGGCCGTGCGCGGTCGATTCAGGCCAGTCTAGACCGGCGGCCGGCGCCCGCTCTGTGACCTTCGTCACTGCGGCGGAGCCAGCGCCACCCGCTCCCAGAGCGGCGGGTAGCGCACCACCAGGCCCAGCTCGTCGACTTCCAGGTCGGCGGTGAAGCTGCCGCCGCGGCTCTCGTAGCGCAGCCGGCGCTCGGCCAGGAGGGTGTAGCGCTGGGGCAGCGGCTCGACGGCGAGGCCCGGGAACCGCAGCCAGACGGCGGTGAGATCGCGGCTCGCGCCGGGCGCGAGCGCGAGCCGGCGCAGCGGCAGGATGTTGGTGGCCGGGGTGAAGGCGAGATCGAGGTCGAAGCAGCCGGCGACCTCCGGCACCTCGACCGGCGGCGGCGGTTGGCGCGGCGTCCGGTCGCCGGACCTGGGCACCTCCTCGACGGTGCGCCACCAGCGCTGGCCGGCGTCGGCGGTGAGCTTGACGTGGCGGGTGCCCGCCCCCTGCGCCAGGGCGACGTGGACGCCGCGGCTGGTCCAGTCGGGCGCGCAGGCTACGGCATACTTCAGCCGGACCGGTACGCCGTCCTGGGCCAGGATGACCGTGCCGGCCAGGCGAGGGCCGGCCGCGGTGTCCCAGAGCTGGAAGTGCTCGAGGCCGGGCACGTCGATGCGGCGCCAGATCAGCTCGCGCACCAGCCGGGCGCCGGCGCCCTCCCGGGGTGGCCGCTCCTTCATCGCCCGCCCCCTCAGTCGAAGACCGGACCGTGATCCGGCAGGACGGTGATCGGTCCCACGTCGGTGACGCCGCCGGGATCGAGGTTGCCGACGAAGATCGGCCCCGCGGCATAGAGCGCGCACTGCTCGGTGACCGAGGCGGCCACGTAGACGAAGCCGGCGAGCGTCGGCACGCCGCCGACGCTCCAGCTGCCGTCACCCGCGGCGGTGGTGACCAGCTGGGCGTAGCCGAGATCGACGACCACCTGGGCGCCCGCGGCCGCCGAGCCGTCGGCGTTCAACACCTGGCCCGAAAGCGTGGTCAACGGGTCGGGGCCGGTCAAGGGATACGGCTGCAACGCGAAGGAGCCGAGGTCCGTGATGTTGCCCGCCAGCGGTGTCGCACTGCCGCTCGCGCCGGCAAGCATGACGCCACCGACGGTGATCGTCGCTTCCGCCCGCACCTGCCACCGCCGCGCCGGGAACCCGGGCACCACGAAGATGCCGCCGGCGGCGCTGGTCACGGTCCTGGTGTCGGCCAGGTCGGAGCTGGAAACGGTGATGGTCACGCCGGCGAGGCCCTGGCCGTCAGGGCCCGATACGATCCCGCCGACCGTGGTCGTCTGCCCCACCGTGGAGGAGGCCACCATGAGGTTGCCGGCATCCACGTTGTCTCCCGCCGGCGGCGCCGGGGCCGTGGTGCTGGCCTGCGCCGGGCAGCCGCCGAGGGTTGCATTGACGACGATGGAGAAGTCGCCTTGGTTGGTCGGCAGGCCGGCCACCGAGAACGAGCCGTCGCCGGCGGAGGTCGCGGTGCCCGTGGCGCTCCCCGCGGTGGTGACGCTCACCGTTGCGCCGGCAACCGGTGCGCCGCCGGGGTCCACCACCCGCCCGATCACCGTGGTGCCGGGATCGGGGATGCTGGTCACCGTCAGGTCGGGAGTCGTGGTCTGCATTCCCAGGGAGTCGATGGCCGTCATGTGGAGCTGCACCGTCTGGCCGGCGGGAGGCGCGATGAAAGCGCCGCCGTACGGCCGGAAGGGGGTGCTGCCGATCGTGGTGCCGTTGGCGAAGAACTCGACGTTGGCGATGCCGCTCAAATCGGCGGCGTCGGCCACGATGGGCACCGAGACTCCCTCGACGACCTGCGCCCCGTCGAGCGGCGAGAAGATCTCGGCGGTCGGCGGCTGATCCGGCACCACCGGCACCACCACCGCGGCCGGGATGCCGGGGCCTCCGGAGTCATAGGCAATCGCGGTCACCGCGATCGAGGTCTCTCCGGCCCGCGGCTGATAGCCGGCGATGAAGGGCGACTTGGTTTCCGCGACGAGCAGCTGCCCGTCGACGTAGAACTCGACCTTGGTCAAGGCGACGGCGTCGCTCGCCGCCGCCGCCATGAACAGAGACTGTCCCGTCACCACGCTCGTACCGTCGAGCGGTGACAGCAGCGTCACCACCGGCAGCGGGTAGGGCTGGACGTCGAGCACCACCGCGGGGGCCGTCGCCTGCAGGCCGCTGACCGCGGTCGCCACGGCGGTGAAGGTCACCGTCGGTTGGCCCGAGGGCACCGCCACGGTGGTCCGGTAGGGCGGCTTGTAGACCGTGTCGACGACCTTGCCGTTGACCAGGAAGGCGACCGAGCTGACGGAGACCTCGTCCTTGGCGACGGCGGTCAGGGTCACCGGCACCCGCTCCGGCACCGTGGTCCCGGCGACCGGCGCGGTGAGCGTCACGGTCGGCGGATCGGTGCCGAAATCGACCGGCAGCCGGTAGAGGGCGGTGTACAGGCCGGCGTAAGGTTGGCCGAAGAAGCCGCTGCCATAGGGGAAGACGCCGGAGGATCCAAAGTCCTCCACCTGGCTGTTGACCGTCCCGAAGACCGCCCCCTGGCGCACCACGATGTCCGTGCCGCGCGCCACGCCGCCGTTCACCGCTGCCAGGTTGATGATCGACGAGAAGATCGGCGGCACCGCGCCGATGTCGAAGATGGGCACCTGGTCGGAGAGGAAGAACTGCGATCCCAGGGCGAAGTGGTCGTCGAGCGCCAGCCTCGTCACCCCCAGCGTCTCCGGGTTGGCGCCGATCTCGATCGGATTGGTGGGATCCGCCAGCTCGATGACGTGCAGCTCGCCGTAGATACCGGCCTCGCCGGTCGCGACGTAGGCATAGTGGTCGCGGACGTTGACGCTGCCGGCGACCAGCGAGCCCGCGGGTGTCGAGCCGACCAGGACCGGCGCGCTCGGGTTGCTGACGTCGACGACGCTCAGCCCGGCGTCGCCGCAGGCCACCACGGCAAGGGCGCCGGGTCCGCTCAGGCTCACCGCACGCGGCTCGCCGGGCAGGGGGAGGTCGCCGACCTCGTTCGGCTGGGCCGGGTTGCTGACGTCGATCACCCGCAAGCCGAAGGCCATGTCCGCGACGTAGACGAGGTTGCCGCTCACCGCGAGGCGCACCGCGTCCCCCTGCACCGGCAGGTTGCCCAGCCGCGCCGGGTGGGACGGATCGGTGACGTCCACGGTCAGCACCGCGCTGCCGCCGGCGACGTAGGCGACCGTTCCCGCGATCCGGACGTCGTTGGCGTTGCCCGGCAAGGGCAGGTCGGTGACGATCTGCGGCTCCGACAGGTTGGTCACGTCCACCACGTAGAGCCCCGCCGCGCCCGACGCCACGAAGGCGTACGTGCCGGCCACCTCGACCGCATTGGCGAAGCCGGTCAGCGGCAGGAACGCCAGCGCGACCGGCGAAAATGTCTGCACCGTCACGGCGGTCGTGCCGGCGTGGCCGGCGTTGGCGACGGTCACCGTGGCGCTGCCGCTCTGGCCGGCGTAGATCCGCCCCGGATCGGCGCCGAAGCCCGCCACGGTGAGATCGCTGGAGCTGACCTGCGTCTGGTAGAGCGGATTGAACAGGTCGATGGTGCGGCCGTCGATCACCGTCCCCACCGCCTGCAGCTGCCGCGACGCCTCTCCTTCGACGGTGTTGAAGACCAGCCGCACCGCCGCGGGGGACACGGTGATCGAGGCGAGCGCCGCCGCCAGGTTGAAGCTGTGGATGTCGAGCGGATCGCTGCCGGTCTGCACCTCGACGCCGTCGGAGATGCCGTCGCCGTCGGTGTCCCAGAGCAGCGGGTTGGTGTGGTAGACGTGCACCTCGTCGCCGTCGCTCAAGCCGTCGCCGTCGGTGTCCGGGTTCTGGGGGTCGGTGCCGTTCTGGTACTCCTCGAGATTGGTGAGGCCGTCGTGGTCGGGGTCCTCGAGGGCGACGTTGGGGTCGTTCGGGTCGAGGCCGTGCGCCACTTTCCAGGCATCCGGGATGCCGTCGCCGACCGTGCTGCCGCTCAACACCACCTGCAATTGCAGGATGGCGAGCGTCCCTTGGTCGGCGGCGCTGATGATGACGCCGCCGCTGGCCACCGCGGTCACCAGCCCGTTGGCGTCCACCGTCGCCACCGCGGCGTTGCTGGTGCGGTAATCGGTGCCGTCGCCGACGGTCACGTCGGCCGTCGAGCCGTCGGGATAGGTCGCGGTGGCGGTGATCTGGGCGGTCTGCCCCTGCCCGTTGAGCGTCGTGGCCGAGGCCGTCAGGCCGAGCGACGAGGGGATTGGCGCGACCGCCTGAAAGGAGATGTCCGGCACGCCGATGATGCCGTTGGTGGGCAGGGTGACGAAGCTCGAAGCGCCGGAGCGCAGGGTGCCGTCGGCCGCGACGCAGGTGGCGCGGACCCGGAAGAGACCGAGGTTGGCGGGGACGTTCGGCAGCACCCAGACGCCGGCGGCGTTCACCGCCGCGGTGCGGTTCAGGGCGCTCACCGTGCAGGAGCTGTCGAGCTGGGCCGCGGCCGGCAGTGCGCAGAGCAGGACCGCCGGCAGCAGGAGGCCGATCCGTGACACGCGGGGCTCCCGGCGGACCGTGGGCAGGGCGCGGACCGGGGCAAGAACTGCGGGCTCGACGCTCATGGGCCCTCGCTTCCTGTGCGCCGGCGGACAGGATTGCCGAAGCCGGCCTCGCTCAGTCACTGCCTTACTGCCTCATTGCCCCTGGGTCAGCCGGACCAGGACCGGGCCGCCTTCGACGCCGCCGCCCGCCCGCTGCCGCGGCACCCCTGGAAAGAGGGCCAGGACGCTCCCTTCGGCACCCGCTGCCAGCAGCGCGGACGGCGCCGCGATGACCCCGCCGATGGGCTCCGACCGGCGGATGACGCCATCGGCGCGGATCACGGCGACGTCCGCCCGCAGACCCGGCAGGAGCTCCGAGATCGCCGCCGAATCGTCGTCGAGGCGCGCCGACCGTGCCAACCAACCGCCTGCCTGCAGCTCTCCGGAGAGCTGCACCGCGGCGCTCCGGTCGGCGCCGGCGGTGAACGGCCGCAGCCCCCAGGTCCTCGCCTGCGGATCGCGGGCGAGGAGCATCGGCCGCTCCGGCGGTCCGACGGCGATCGCTTGCTCGGCCGCCTGCCGCGTCTCTTGCACCACGTTTCCCTGGGCGTCCAGCCGGGCCAGCACGCTCGCCGTCATGCCGCCCGCGCCGCCCTTGGCGTCGCTCACCTGACCGACCAGCACCAGGCCGCCGTCCTGCCGTTCCTCGACGTCCGTCCAGACGCCGCTGGCCACGTCCCGCCGCACTTGCGACCAGAGGACCTCGCCGTCGTCCCGGAGGCGCATGGCGAACGGCGCGGCCTGCGCTCGTCCGGCCGCGACGTAGCTGCCGTCGCGGGTGCGCGCCAGGCGCCGCACTTCGATGTCGCCCGCCGGCCGCTTCACGGTCGCGATCACCCGCACGGCGCCGCCGCCGGAGACCTCCACGATGCCGAAGCTGTCCCGGAGCGCGAAGAGCGCCAGGATGCGGTCCGCGCGCACCGGCCAGGCCGCGAGCAGGAGTGCGTGCCGCAGGCGCGCATCGCCGTCGAGGCGCGGCTCGACGTGCAGCGCGCCGGGATCGCCCTGGCGCACCAGCCACAGATGCGGCTCTAGCGCCTTGGCGCCGGTTGGCGACAGCGACCAGGCGGTGACCACGGCGAGCATGCCGTTGGCGACGATGCCCGGCCCGCACGGCGTGGCCAGGACGCCGGGCGCGGCCAGCTCCCAGCGCTCCGCCACCTGCAGGCCCGGCGGCGCCGCGGCAGCCGCCAGCGCGGCGGCGCCGAGACCGATGCCGGCGAGCCACGGGCGCCACTGCCGCGATCTCGGCAGCTGCGATCTCCCTGTCCGGCCGCGACCCCGGGACACTAGCGCCACCCCTTGTCGTGGCTCTCGGTGAGCGTGAAGATCAGCAGGATGACGGCGGCACAGGTCAGCGTCACGAGCGGAAAGACGTCGCAGGCGCTGAAGGTCTGCGCCCTGGTCTGAGGGACCTCATAGACCCCCCAGCCGTGGAATCCCCAGGCCAGCGCCGAGATGAGGTTCGCAATCAGGGCGATCGCCGCCAGCGTGCTGAACCGCCGGCGCAACCGCCGGGCGATGAGCACGATCCCGAGCAGCGCGAGGGCGAACAGGCCGATCGACCATCCCAGCTGCAGCTCGATCCGTTCCACCAGATCCGGCGACCGCGTCGCCACCTGCGCGTTCAGCAACATTGACACCACTTGCTCTGGTCCTCGTCGTAGGCGGGGAAGCCGGCGCCCACCAACACGGTGTAATAGAGCTGCGCGAACATCATGCAGTTGCTCTTGATGACGTCGCTCGCCTTGCTCGCCTGGCACACCGCGACCATCGCGTTCATCATGATGGTATTGCACCGCTGCTCGTTGTCCGTGCCGTCGTCGCAGGTCTGGTAGCAGGCGTCGTGGAGATCGCAGGGGCCCGTCGGCGGACCGCCGGGAGTGTTCGCCGGCTGGTTGAACTGGGAGAACAGGGTGTCCGGAGCACCGGCGGGGTTGTCGGGGTCGCCGCTGAAGCCGGGGTTGTCCGGGTCGCCGTCGAAGCCCGGCGGAAAGACGACGCTGAGCGAGAAGACTGCCGCGGTCGGCAGCGAGCAGCCGTCGAAGAAGTGCGGCACCGTCGGCACCGCGGCGTGCCGGTTCGGACACTGCGAGAGGTCGGCGATCGGCGGTCCCTTGGCGATGACCTGACCGGACAGCGAGCAACACTGGCTGGCCACCGAATAGGTCTGCGGCCCGTCAGGAAAAAGTTGCGGGCCGGGCGCCTGGCAGCAGGCGAAGCCCGGCGGCGCATCGCTCAGATCCGGCGTCCCGGGCCAGTTCGGGAAGAGGTGCGGCGGGCAGGTCTCGTGGAAGCAGTTGCCGGGAATCTGCACCGGTTCTTCGTCCTGGGTGGCGATCTTGCCCGGTTGCCCGCCCAGGCACACGTCCTTCTTGCAGTCGTGAGGGTCGGTGTCGGGCAGCGGCGTGAGGTCCGGCAGCGGCCGATCCACCGGACTGCCGCCGGCGCAGACTTCCTTGACGCACTGGTTGGTCGAGGTCTGCGGCGGCACCTGCGTATTGTCCGCGACGCAGTTGGGGCCGGCGCACTGCTGGCAAACCGGGCAGTTGTGCACCGTGCCCGAGGCGTCCGGGTCGCCGCCACAGTGCCAGCCGGCCTTGACGATGCCGACGCCGGGGTTGGAGACGATGGTCATGCCGTCGTCGGATACCGTCGCCGGGCCGATGCTCACGAAATAGCCGAGGTCGTGATCGAAGGAATAGAAGTCCGTGACCCGTCCCGGCGCCAGGCCCTCGACGTTGGGCAGCGTCAGCCGCGCCGGCGGATCGAAGCGCGCGCCCGCCGGCTGAATGGTCACGATCAGGCGCGGTTGCTGGCCGAAGTTGGGCACCATCGGCACCTTGTCGCTGTGCACCGTGGTGACGCTGACGGTGCCGCTCTTGGCGCCGCCCGGGAACGTCACCGAGCCGGGAGCGATCTGCAGGGCGAACCCCGGCAATGCCGCGAGCGTCAGCGTACCCCCGTGCAGCTCGTCCACGAAGAGGCCGTGCAACTGGTCGAGCGGCAGCAGGAAGATGGGCATCCCCAGCGTGGTCTCGCGTCCGGGGATGGTGGTCACCACGAACTCCAGGTCCGGCCAGGAGCCGGGCCGCGCCGCCGTCGAGCCGTCGACGATCAGATAGAACGATCCCACGGGCGCGCCGGCGATCCTGAAGTAGCCGTTGGCATCGGTGACCGCCGCCAGCACCGCATCCTTCACCCGCACGGTGACGCCGGCGATCGGCAGGTTCGAGTTGTCGAGGACCACGCCGCTGACGGCGGTGCCGGCCGGGTCCCCGGCGACGCGCCCCGATTCCGAGAAGGCGGCGACCGGCGACGTGCTCAGGCCCTGGACGCTGGCCACCACCACCGTGTTGGCCTCGCCTTCCGCCGGGTCGAGAACCGCGAGCGTGATCGCCCGCCCATCGCTGTCGGTCGGGATCACCTGCTGCTGCGTGCCGTTGGGCAGCGTCCCGGCCCCCTGCACGACGCTCCAGGAGACCGGAACGCCCGCCAGGCGATTGAACCCGGAGTCGGTCACCACCGCGACCAGCGGCCGCGGCAGCTGCTGACCCGCGACGCCGTACTGGTTGCCGCCGGAGTCGGCTGCCACGAACGCCGGCGCCCCCGGCAGCGCCGTCTCGGCGAAGGTGATCGGCGCGCCGTAGAGGGGGGCCGATGCCTCGACCCGCTGATTGCCCACGCCGGCGTGGTTGCCCAGCGTGCAGGCGACCTGCGCCGTGCCGCCCGCTTGCGAGGCGACGACGGTGTCGCGCCGGCCGCCGGTGACGCTGCCGTCGCCGCCCAGCAGCCGGAAGGTCACCGGCACGCCCTGGACCGGCGCGCCGGAGCCGTCGACCACCTTGACCACCAGCGGCGCTCCCAGCGGCGACCCGATCACGGCGCTCTGGCCGTCGCCCGAGACGAGCTCGAGATGCGCTCCGGCCGGCGCCGCCCTGGTGACGGTGACCTGCGCCTGCGCGACGTTGCCGGCGGCGTCGGTCGCCACCGCCAGCAGGGTGTTGGCGCCGGGCTGCAGCGGCACCTGGACGTCGAAGGAGCGGTTCATCACGGTGGCGGCGATGCCGTTCACCGTGACGCCGACCTGCGGCGCGTTGACGGTGCCGGGGACGATGTCGTTGACCAGGCCGCTGACGTGGGTGGTGGCCGTCGCCAGCACCGTGCCGTTGGCCGGCAGGTCGAGAGAGAGGTGCGGTGGCGTCAGATCGCGAACGACGTTGATCGTCGCCGAGCCCGGGTGGCCAAGCCGGTCCGTGGCGACGGCGGTGAGCAGGTTGCCGCCTTCCACCAGCGGCACCCCCGACGCCACGAAGCCGGTCCCCGAGACGGTCGCCGCGACGCCGTTGACCTGCACCTGGCTGGCAGGATCGCTCACCGTCCCCGCGACGTCCACGGTGGTGGCGGCGAGGAAGCTCAGGTCAACGGGTGCGGTGATCGTCACCGCCGGCAGGCTGTAGAGGGTCACGGCGGCCCCGGCGTCCGCGGGGTTGCCGGCGGCGTCCTCGGCGTGCACGGCGATCGTATTGGCGCCTTCGACGAGCGCGACGGTGCCCGAGAACTGGTTGCCGCTGAGGGTCGCCGGCGTGCCGTCGACCGTCACCAGGGCCACGGCCGAGGCGTCGGCCACCGTGCCGGTGACCTGCAGCTGGGACTGATTGGTGACCTGGCCGGGGCTCGGCGTCGCGATCGCGATGACCGGCGCCGTGGTGTCCAGGGTGACGGTGATGGCGGCCGCGCCGGTCTTGCCGGTGGTGTCGATGGCGTTGGCGACGATCCGGTTGGGGCCTTCGACCAGCGCCACGCTGGTCGCGAAGGCGCCGCCCGCCAGCGTCACGTTCTGGCCATTGACGGTCACCCCCGCCACCTGCCCGTCGTCCGTGGCGGTGCCGGCGATCGTCATCGTGCTGTTCCTGGTGACGGTCCCGTCGGCCGGGCTGGTGATCGCGATCGCCGGCGGCAGGACGTCGAGGGTGACCCTGATCGCCAGCGTCGCGCTGCCGCGATTGCCGGCGAGATCGAGGACGCTGGCGAGGAGAGTGTGGCTGCCCGAGGCCGCGACCTGCGCCTGACAGAGCGCCGACGTCAGGCCGACGGTGCAGGTGCTGGTGACGTCGGCCCCATCCAGGGAAAGGGCCAGCGACGCCTCGTCGACGCCGGCGCCGGCGTCGGCGAAGCTCAGCGAGACCGGGACCGCGCCGTTGGGCGAGATCAGGTCGCCCGTCGGGCTGTTGAAGGCGATCGTCGGCGGCGAGGTGTCGATGGTGAACGGCGCCGACGCCGTGGCATGGTTCCCCGCGCGGTCGCTGGCCCCGACGAGCACGACGTGCAGGCCGTCGGCGAGCGGTGCCGGCGGCGTATAGGCGACGCCGGTGGCGCTCCGCTGGGCGCCGGCGGTGACGTCGCTGCCGTCGAGCTTCACGGTGACCGATCCCGGGTCCACGCCCGAAAGGTCGTCGCTCAAGGTGGCGCTCAGCGTGGGCGTCGCGGTGGCGAGCACGGCGCCGCTGGCGGCGGGCGAGACGAAGACGATGGTGGGCGGGGTGGTGTCGGCCGAGGGGATCTGGAACACGACGACGAGCTGCGCCGCCTGGCCGCTGGCGCTTTCCCGCGACACGAAGTCGACCCGCCCGCTCTTGGTCTCGTCGGTGTCCTTGAGCAGCCAGCCGTCGTTGGCCGTGCCGGCGAGAAACGCCGCGACGTCGGCGGTGACGTCGAAGCCGACGGTGCCGGCGAGACCGCGGGTAAGGAGCGCGGTCGCCGTGGGAGTTGCCGCGAAGGCGCCGCCGTTCCAGGGTGCGGCGCAGTCGGGCTGGTCGTTGTCGAGGTTGGTGTCGGCCGGGCAGTCCCAGGTCGCGGCGGACTCGGACCACGCCGCCGTCGCCGGATAGGCGCCCACCGTGCGGCCGCTCGCTCCCCAGTTGTTGCCGTTGGCGGCGATCGACAGCTCGAGCTGGGCGGAGACCAGCTGGCTCCCCGCCAGCGCCGCGGCGAGGGGCCCCTGGTCGAACTGCACCAGGGCACGCCGGGGGCCGCTCCTGGCGGCCAGGCGCAGGGTCGCGGTGCGTCCGTGCTCGCGGTCCGGCTCGGCGCCGGTCAGGTAGGTGTCGGCGGCGACCGGAAGCGTCACCATGCCGATGCCCGGGCCGAGCAACAGCCGGAAGCTGGCGGTCGTGGTGGTGGAGTTGCCGGCGTGATCGCTGAGACTGGCGACGATGCCGTGAGTGCCGGCGGCGAGCGGCGGCGGCGTGCAGGCGGCGCCCTGCCCGCCGATCGTGCAACGGGCCGTCAGGTCCTGCCCGTCGAGCAGGATGCGCAAGCTGCCGGTGTCGACGCCGGAGCCGCCGTCGCGATAGGTGACGGCGATCTGCGGCGAGGGGACGTTGACGACGACCGGCGGCGACGGCGCGACGATGGCGAGCGATGGCGGCACCATGTCGACCGCGGCGCTCTCGCTGGTCAGGACGAGGCGCGGCGCCTGCCCGGCGGCCCCCTCCTTCGAGACCAGGTCCACCCGGCCGGCTTGCCCCTCGTCGGTCTTCCGCAGCAGCCAGCCGTCATTCGTCGTCCCGGCAAGGAAAGCCTGCACGTCGGCCGTGACGTCGAACTGGATCCAGGCGCTGCTGGCGTTGGTGACGACCACCGTGTCGCTGGCGTCGTCGGCGGTCGTGCCGCCGTTCCACTGCGTCGCGCAATCGGCGGCGCGGTTGGCCGGGTTGGTGTCCTGGGCGCAGTTCCAGGTGGCGCCGCTCTCCGTCCAGGCGGTCACGACGCGGTACACGTCAACGGTGCGGCCGGTGGCTCCCCAATTGGCGGCGTTGCTGCCGATATAGAGTTGCAGCTGCGCCGACGCCAGGCTGCCGGAGCCCACCGCGGCGCTGATCGCCGCCGTGTCGAAGCGGACCAGGACGCGCCCGGCGCCCTGGTTCAAGGTCAGCGACGCCTGGGCGCCGAAGTTCTTGTTCGGGCTGTCCTGCTTGATGCCGGTGTCCGCGACGTCCTGAAGGGTAACGGTCTGGGCGGGCAGCCTGGCGGCCAACCCGACCACCAAGGCGAGACCGAGCCAGGTCCGGCGCCCCAACTTCGTCCCGGTGCCAGCCGCTTGCCGCGTCCGGTCCTGCGCCTGGTTCCGGTCTCGTGCCATTGCGCACCCCTTGTGAGTGGAGGCCAGAGCCGCCGCGGCGGCCGTGTGTCCAACGCCCTTCGGCTGGTCGGTCTAGATCACAAGGCAGTGTACGTATGAGCCATCTCGATTGTCAATAACGCCATTTGAATGTCGATAGAGACATTCGGACGCAGCTATTTGCTTAGTAAATCGGTGGGCAGATTCCGGTGAAACCGGTTCAAGCCGGCCGGGCGACTGCGGAGTAGAGCTCGCCGAAGACCGGGTGGAGGTCCGCGGCGATGCCCTCGTCGAGCCGGGCCAGCGCCGCTTGCAGCGCGGCCTCTCCGGCGGCGGCGGGCATGGGCCAGTGGAGGACGAGGCGGTTGCGCCCGCGCTGCAGGAGATGGCGCGGGAGACGGACCTGGTGACGGCTCCAGGCCTCGCGCAACGGCAGGGTGGCCGCGGCTTGGCCGGCGATCGAGAGGCGCAGCGTACCCCGCCGCCGGGCGCCGCCCGGCGTTGGCCACGGCTGGCCCGGAGTGGGTGACGGCGGCAGGGGCAGGCGGGCGGTGACGTCGAGCGCGACGTCGCGCTCGCCGTCACAGATCAGGCAGAGCGAGGTCTCGGGCCAGGGGCTGCGCAGGGTGGCCGGTCGGGGCTGGTCGGTAAGGCTCATCACGTCGGGGAAAAACCTTTCCAATGGCTCCCAGAGGTAGTAGGGCGGAGCGAGCAGCTCGGTGCCCGAGCTGGCGATGCCGCGTCCGGCCAGAAAGAGCGTGTCGGCTTCGGCGCGGGCCTGCGGGCGGCCATGGCGTTCGAGGCTCGCGACGATCGCCGCCACGACCTCGACGTCGGCGTGCTCCCAGCGCCAGCCGTGCGGCAGGCCGAGACGGTAGGCCGAGCCGAGATTGCGCGCCTGCGCCGGCGTGAGCACCGCCGGCAGCGGCGAGGCACGGGCGGCGATGACGTCGAGCATCGCCGACTCGACGCCGGGCGATGCGTCCAGCGCCGCGTCGCACCAGGCTTCCAGGAGCTCGGCCTTGGGGCCGACGGCGAGCAGGCGGTGGGCGCCGTGGACGGCGGCGCCGAGGCGCGCCACGGCCTCCACCGCGGCGGGCACACGCAGCCGCGGCAGGCGCCGCAGCAGCTCGCGCCAGCCCAGCTCGCCGGCGGCCTTGGCCTGGGCGCCGCGCCCGCCCAGCGCCGTCGGGTCCGCGGCGGTCTCGGCGATGCCGGAGAGGCGCAGCACCTCGCAGGCCACGGCCGCCATCGCCACCTCGATGCCCTCCGCCGTCAGGTGGCAGTAGTCGAGGAACAGGCGCCTGCCGGGCAGCGGCGAGCCGGTGTGAGCGGCGAACGCCGCGGGCAGGTCCACCAGCGCAAAGTCGTGGCGGTGGGCCGCCTCGCGCAGCAGCTCCTTGGCCAGGCTGGTGGCCTGCGGCGCACCCAGAAAGGCGAGGGTGGGGTAGGCGGCGGCGTCGATCTCCGAGCGCGCGGCGGCGGCCGCGGCGGCCTCGTCGCCGGCGCCCAGGCGGGCGCGTGCCAGCAGGCGCCAGGAGCTGGGATTGGCGCCGCCGTCCAGGTCGAGCATCTGCCGGGCGCTGCGCGCCGCCGCCGCCCAGGCGCGGCGCTCGAGATGACGCCTGCCGCCGGCCAGGTGGCGATACCAGCGGACCACTGCCGAACCCTGCGGGCGGCCCGCGCGGCCCGCGGTCTCGCCGCCGGGAAGCCAGAGGACGGGCTGCCGGCTCTCCCAGCCTGCCAGGCTCACCTCCGGCACCACCACCACCACCGGCACGCCGATGGCGCGCGCGATCAGGGCGATGCGCTCAAACGTCGCGGCCACGACGTCGCGCAGGCGTCCGGCCGCGAGCGCCACCGGGCCTCCGGGTTCCCACCAGGCCTCGGCATAGCGCTGCCGCGCCGCGACCGACGGGGCGTAGGGCGAAACCTCCGGCGTCTCCAGCAGGTTCCAGTTGTTGCCGGCGAAGATGACCAGCACGTCGGGCTGGATCTGCACCGCGGCCTCGATCGTCGCTGCCAACGAACCCAGCGTCTCGTTGGTGCGCGCGAAGTCGATCACCTCGGCGGCGCCCTCGCCGGCCACCGCCCGCAGCTGGGCTTCGAGGACCCCGGCCGGCGTCAGCTGGGGAGCGTAGAGATAGCCGGCCGCCGCCGACTCCCCGAACAGGCACACCCGCAACGGCAGCGGCGTGCGCTTCGGCCGGATCTCGCGCCGCTCCGCGAAGTGATCGCCCAGCGGCAGCGGCTCCGGCCGCATGAAGACGAGCTCCGACCCGGCGCCGCGCGGCTGCCAGATGCTGATCGGGCGCGCCCGGCGGGGGGCAGCGGAGTCCGGGAGAACGCTTGCAAGGGCCGCGTCGTCCCCAGCGCCGGGTTCTCCGGGCAGGGCCAGCGCCGGGGCTGGTAGTCGCAGCTCGCCGGCCCGCTGCAGCGCGCGGGCCGCCCGCGCCCCCTCGGGCGTCGCCAGCCGCCGTGCCAGCTCGCGGCAGGCCTGCTTGGCCTGTTCGGCGGCATCCGGCGCCGATCCGCCCAGCGAGGCGGGCGGCGGCAAGTCGCCCTGATCAGCAGGCGGCGGTGAGTCGCTCTGATTGGAACGCTCGGCCATGGCGGCTTGCGGTCGGAGTTCAGACCAGCGTGTAGAGGTCCGCGGGGACCGCGCCGCCCGCGCCGTCTTCGCCCGCCCACGCCTCGCCGCCGCCGGCCGCGAAACCGCTGGCGCGGCGCTCCTCCCAGGCGGGCAGCAGCTCGGCCCAATGGGCCGGCAGCGCCGCGCGGTCGATCAGGAAGTCCTCGAGCACCAGGGCGTCGATGCCGGAACGCGCCATGGCGATCAGCGCGTCGACCGGCGAGGCGACGATCGGCTCGCCGCGAGTGTTGAAGGAGGTGTTGACGAGAATCGGGCAGCCGGTGCGGCGCCCGACCTCGCGCAGCAGCGCCGCGAAGCGTGGCGCGTCGGCGGCGTCCACGGTCTGCGGCCGCGCCGAGCCGTCCACGTGGGTGACGGCGGGCAGCGCGAACGGCGAGCGGACGCGGCAGGTCTCCAGCATGAAGGGCGATGGATGGTCGAGCTCGAAATGCTCGGCGGCATGCTCGGCGAGCACGCTGGGCGCGAAGGGCCGGAAGGCCTCGCGCTGCTTGATCAGGCGGTTGAGCCGCGGGCGGGCCTCCGGGTCCTGCGGGTTGGCGAGCAGGCTGCGGCCGCCGAGCGCCCGCGGCCCCAGCTCGAGCGCGCCGTGAAACCAACCGACGACCTGCCGCCGGGCGAGGCGCTCGGCCACCGCCGCCAGCAGCTCGGCCTCGCGGCCGCGGAAATCGATCGCCGGCAGCTCGGCCGCGGCGAGCAGGGCGGCGATCTCGCCGGCGCTCCAGCGCGGCCCCAGGAAGACGTGCCGCAGGGGCTCCGGCCGCCAGGCGCCGCCGGCCGCCGGCGCGGCGTCGCCCGCCTTCTCCCCGAGGAGATCGGCATGGGCCAGCGCCGCCGCCCCGAGGCAGGCGCCGGCGTCGCCCGCCGCCGGCTGCACGAACAGCCGGGCGAAGGGCCCCTCGCGCCGGATGCGGCCGTTGGCGACGCAGTTGAGCGCCACCCCGCCCGCCATGCAGAGGTCGGCGGCACCGGTGTGCGCGTGCAGGTGGCGGACTTTTTCGAGCAGCACCTCCTCGAGCACCGCCTGCAGGCTCCGGGCGACGTCGCAGTGGTGCTCGGTGAGCGGCTCGCCAGGCCGGCGGCGCGGCCCGCCCAGCAGCTCGGCGAGGGCTGGCGAATCCATCCGCCGGCAGCGCACGAAGTCGAAGTAGCGCAGGTCCAGCCGGAACTGCCCTGCCGGCAGCGTCCGGATCAGCCGCGAGAGCTCGGCGACGCGGCGGGGCCGGCCGTAGGGCGCGAGCCCCATCACCTTGTACTCGCCGTCGTTGACGCGGAAACCCAGATAGGCGGTGATGGTGGAGTAGAGCAGCCCCAGCGAATGCGGGAACTCGACCTGCTCGAAGATGTTCAGCCGGTCGCCGCGGCCGTGGCCGTAGGTGGTGGTCGCCCACTCGCCGACGCCGTCGACGGTGAGCACCGCCGCTTCCGGGAAACCGGAGTACAGGAAGGCGCTGGCGGCGTGCGAGGCGTGATGCGGATAGGTGCGCAGCGGCCCGTCGTAGCCGAGCCCCTCGCGCAGCGCCCGCTCCGGGCGGCGAGGATCGAGCCAGGGGAGGTCCGGCGCGGCGTCCGCCGGCACCCCCGCCCAGAGCTGCCGGGCGAGCTTCTCGCGCGGCTGCTCGTAATAGGCCAGGCAATCGATCTCATGCGGGCCGATGCCGCCCGCCGCGAGGCAGTGACGGAAAGCGGCGACCGGCAGCCGGGGGTCGTGCTTGAGGCGCGAGAAGCGCTCTTCCTCGGCCGCCGCCACCAGGCGGCCGTCCTGCAACAGGCAGCATGCCGCCTCATGAAAGAAAGCCGAGACGCCGACGACGTTCATCGCCGCCGGCAGACGCGAGGTCCGCGAGCGCGGGCGGAGGCCGGGCGCGCCGATCTACTGGACGTCGCGGCCGCCCTTGACCGTCGCCGCCTCCCTGACCCCGCCGAGTGCGGCGAGGCGGGCCTGCGCCAGCCGGAAGGTCGACAGCGGATCGAGCTCCTCGAGCTTGCCGGGACGGACGCGGGCGTAGAGCCGCCGCGCCACCTCCGGCAGCCCGTAGCTCTCGGCGAGGTGCCCGAAGACGTACCAGTCGGCGGCTTCCGGCTCGGCAGGCTGCGCGGCGGCGCCGGCGGGCCTGGCCGCGATCGATTGCAAGATGATGCGGTAGGCCTCGGCCGGCTTGCCGCGCTCGACGTAGAGCGACGCCAGGGTGTGCAGGGCCGCCGCGTCGCGGTACCCGGAGAGCGCCGCGGCGCGCTGCGCGTCCTCGACCGCCTGGTCGTCGGGCCGGCCGCGCACCACGGCCAGCCAGGCCAGCTCGTTGAGGTCGCCGGCGCTCTCGCGGCCGCCGTCGACGATCCGGCGCAGGCGCGCGGCCGCGCCGTCGAGATCACCGCGCCGGGAGGCGGCGTGGGCGGCGACGCGCAGCGCCGCGGCGTCCTCTGGATGGGTCCGCAGCCGCCCCTCCGCCAGCGCCGCCAGCTCCTCCCATCGCGCCAGGCCCGCCAGCGCCCGGGCCTGCAGGGCGAAGGCGACCGGCGAGTCGGGGCGGGCGGCGGTCAGCTCGCGAGCGCTGGCGAGCATCTCCTGGAAGCGGCCCAGGCCGCCATAGGCGCCGGCCAGCGCGACCTCGATGGCCAGCCGGCGGCCGCCGGCGGCGCCGTCGCGGCAGGAGCGCAGGACCGTCAGCGTCGCCGCGCCCGCGGCCGCGCCGGAGAGGCCGGAGCCGGTCGCCGCCAGGCTGGCCGCGGCGCAGCGGATCTCCTCGCCCGCCTCGCCCGTCCCGCTCGCCCCGTCCGCCTCGCTCGTCCCGCTCGCACCCCTCGCAAGCACCGCCTGGTCTCCGCGATGCGCCGGTTGGCTCCACAGCGCCAGCAGCGGCACGCTCGGCAGCTCGGCCGCGGCGCCGGCCGGGTCCGCGCTTTCCGGCGCCGCCGGCAGGAGATCCTGCAGCTCCGCGCTCGCCCAATCGAGCCACTGCGCGGCGCCGCGCAGGTCGTGCGCCGCGAGCCGCCGCAGCGCCTCGAAGCCCAGGGTGGCGGGGGCGTCGCCGACGCCGGCGATGCGGTATTCGCCGCCCTCGCGGACGACGAAGCAGGCAATGCGCCCGGGGCTCTCGCCCACCGCCGCGGTCAGCTCGACGCGGTAGCCCGCCTGGTCGTCGCCCTGCACCGCGGCGCGCCAAGCCGCCAGCGCCAGATCCTGGCGCACGTCGGCCGTCAGCGCCTCGCCCGGTGACGACGCGCGTCGGGCGCGCGCCTCGCGTCCCGGCGCCTCGACCAGCTCGACCCGGGTGGCCGGGGTCAGGCTCTCGGCGAGGCCGCGGCTGAGCAGCTCCTGCTTGCCGCCGGCCGTCGGCGGCGCGGTGGTGTCGTCGAGCATGGCGAGC
>DATGHG010000385.1:0-10918 GCA_035308185.1 Thermoanaerobaculia bacterium
CTGCGCAACCGGGCGCGCAAGCTCTACCGGCGCGCGCTGGGCTATGGCTTCCGCGGCCTGGAGGTGGACCTGCCGGGCCTGCGCGAGCGGCTGCGCACCGATCCCGATGCGGCGCATGCCCTCGCCGCCACCACGCGGCAGCAGGTGCCGCTGCTGTACTGGACCGGCGCCGCCTGGGGCGCCGCCATCGCGATCTCCAAGGACGACCCCGAGCTGAGCGCCGACCAGTCGCGGGCAGCCGCGTTGATCCTGCGCGGGCTGGCGCTCGACGAAGGGTTCGAGGCCGGGGCGGGTCACGACTTCATGATCGCCTACGAAGGCGGCCGGGCGTCGGTCGGCGGCTCGATCGAGGAAGCGCGCCGGCATCTCCGCCGCGCTCTCGAGCTGTCGCACGGCCATCGCGCGGCGCCGCTGGTCGGCTTCGCCGAGGCGGTGTCGGTGAGCCGCCAGGACAAGGCGGAGTTCAAGCAGCTGCTGGCCCAGGCGCTGGCCGTCGACGTCGACGCGGCGCCCGAGTTCCGGCTGGCCAACGTGCTGGCGCAGCGGCGTGCGCGCTGGCTGCTGGGCCGCGTCGACGAGCTGTTCGTGGAATGAAAGTGGCGAAAATGGCAAGCAACGGGGCACGGGAGGGGAGCACATGCAGGGACCTCTGAGAACGAAACGACTGGCCCTGGCCGCCGGCGCTCTCGCCTGGCTCGCGGTGGCCCCGGCGACGGCGCAGCAGGTGGTGATCAAGATGGCGACCCTGGTGCCCGAGGGATCGTCCTGGCACCTGATCCTCAAGGAGATGGCCGATCGCTGGAAGACCGTCTCCGGCGGGCGAGTGGTGGTGCGCCTCTACGCCGGCGGCGTTGCCGGCGACGATGCCGACGTGGTGCGCAAGATCCGGTTGGGCACGCTCAACGCCGGCGTGCTGACCGACGTCGGTCTCGAGGAGATCGACCGCTCGGTCCTGGCGCTCAGCGTGCCGATGATGTACTCGTCCTACGAGGAGGTGGACCACGTCCTCGACCGCATGCGGCCCGGGCTCGAGGCGAAGCTCGCCGCCAAGGGGTTCGTGACCCTCGCCTGGCTCGATGGCGGCTGGAGTCACATCTTCGCGCAAAAGCCGGTGGCCACGCCGGACGACCTTAAGCCGCTCAAGCTGTTCACGCCTTCGGGCGACCCGCAGGCAGTCGAGATCTACAAGGCGGCGGGATTCAATCCGGTGCCGCTGCCGACGACCGAGTTGTCGACGGCGCTGCAGACCGGCCTGGTGACCGCGCTGCAGGTGCCGCCGCAGGTGGCGGTCATCACCCAGTACTACACCCACGCCAAGTACATGACCGACCTCAAGTGGCTGCTGCTGCTCGGCGCGACGGTGATCGACAAGGCGACCTGGGAGAAGATCCCGGCCGATCTGCGGCCGGCGCTGCTCGAGGCGGCGCACGAGGCCGGCAGCCGGCTGCGTGCCGACGTCCGCCAGGGCGGTGACCGGGACGTCGAGGCGATGAAGAAGCGCGGTCTGGTGGTGGTGCCGGTCGACGCCCGGGCCATGGACCTGTGGCGCAAGGCGGCCGAGGGCGCCTACCCGCGCATTCGCGGTCCGGTGGTGCCGGCCGACGCCTTCGACGAGGCGCTGCGCGATCGCGACGAGCTCCGCAAGCATCCGGCGGCGGCCCCGCACGGGAGATGACGTCCGCGCAGGAGGCGCCCGCCGACGCCGGCGCCGGGGACGGCCAAGGCGGTGCAACCGGCTCCGGCGGCCGCTCGGGACTCGCCGCGCTGGCCGGCGCCGCCGACACCTGGCTGCTGCGCGGCGAGGAGACGGCGCTGGTGGCGGCGCTGGCGCTCGCCATCGTGGTGCCGCTGATCGACGCGCTCGGGCGCCCTCTGGGCGGCTTCCACATCCCCGGATCGGCCCTCTACGTCCAGCAGCTGACGCTCTGGCTCGCCTTTCTCGGCGGCCTCGCCGCCACCCGCCACGGCACCCATCTCACGCTTTCGACCTCGCAGCTCTTCCCGGAGGGCAGCCTGGCGCGCCGTGCGGCGCGGCTGCTGGCGTTCTCGGCGGCGGCGGCGGTGGTGGCGGTGCTCGCCTATGCCAGCGCCATGCTGGTGGCGACCAACCGCCAGCAGGGCAACGTCCTGCCGGGCGGCCTGCCGGAGTGGGTGAGCGAGTGCGTGATGCCGGTCGCGCTCGGCCTGATGGCGCTGCGCTTCGCCTGGGGCGCCGGCGCGAGCTGGCGCGGCCGCGCCGTCGCCGTCGCCGCGGTCGGCGCGGCGTTCGCCCTCGGCCTGATCCCGTCCCACGCGGGCGCGCTGATCTGGCCGCTGGCGCTGGCGGTGGTCGCCGCGGCGTTGCTCGGCGCGCCGGTGTTCGTCGCCATGGGCGGCCTGGCGCTGCTGCTGTTCTTCGCCGACGGCACGCCGGTGGCGGCGGTGTCGGCCGAGGTCTACCGGCTGATCGCGTCGCCGACGCTGCCGGCCATCCCGTTGCTGACGGCGGCCGGCTACGTGCTGGCAGAGAGCGGCGCCTCCGCCCGGCTGGTGCGCTTCTTCCGGGCGCTGTTCGGCGGCATGCCAGGCGGCATGGCGGTGATGGTCGCGGCGGTGTGCGCGCTGTTCACCACCTTCACCGGCGGCTCCGGGGTCACCATCATCGCCCTGGGCGGTCTGGTCTATCCGATGCTGCGCCAGGACGGCTACCCGGAGGGCTTCTCGCTCGGGCTGGTGACCGCCGCCGGCAGTCTGGGTCTGCTGTTCCCGCCCAGCCTGCCGGTGGTGCTCTACAGCGTGGTTGCGAGCAGCAGCCAGAAGCTCAGCGTGCCTGCCGAGTCGCTCTACCTGGCCGGGCTGGTCCCCGGCCTGTTGCTGGTGGTGCTGGTCGCGCTCTACGGTATCTACATCGGCAAGAAAGGGTCGGCCACACGCGAGCGCCAGCCCTTCACCTGGCGCGAGGTGCTGCGCTCCGGCTGGGCGGCGAAGTGGGAGCTGCTGCTGCCGGGGTTCGTGATCGGGTTGTTCGCCAGCGGCGCCGCCTCGCTGGTGGAGACGGCGGCGGCGGCCTGCGCCTATGCCGTCGTCTTCGAGTGCTTCGTGGCCGGCGACATCCCGCTCCGCCGGTTGCCCGGCGTGGTGCTGCGGGCCGCGGCGCTGATGGGGGCGGTGCTGATCCTGCTGAGCGTCGCGATGGGTCTGACCGGCTACCTGGTGGAGGCGCAGATACCCGACCAGGTGCTGGCCTGGGTCCAGGTCCACATCCATTCCCAGATCGTCTTCCTGCTGGCGCTCAACGGGTTGCTGCTGGTGCTCGGCAGCGTGCTCGAGATCTACTCGGCGATCATCATCCTGGCGCCGCTGATCGCGCCCATCGGCGCCGCGTTCGGGGTCGATCCCATCCACCTCGGAGTGATCTTCCTCGCCAACCTCGAGCTCGGCTTCCTGTTCCCGCCGGTCGGCCTGAACCTCTTCCTCTCGTCGTCGCGCTTCGGTCAACCGCTGCCGCGGCTCTACCGGCACGTGCTGCCGTTCCTGGCCATCCTGGGCGTCGGCGTGCTGTTGATCACCTATCTGCCGAGCATGTCTCTCGGTATTCTGAAGCTGCTTGGCAAGTAGTCCGGATTCCGGCTGGCGACGTAGTAGTCGGTGTCGCGCCTGGCGGTGCATCGTGCCGCCGGTCTTTCCACTCTTGGGATGAGGAGATGAAGATGAAGATGGTGACCATTGGAGTGCGTTTCGCCGGACCTCTCGTTCTCGCGGTAGCGCTCGCCGCGCCCGCCGCCTGGGCTCATCAGGCCGCCGCCGGTGGCATGGCGCCGCCGGCGCCTGCCGCCATGGCGCCCATGGCGCCCATGGCTCCGACGTCGCCGCCGGCGCCGAGTCCGGTGCTCGAGCAGGTCAAGTGGTTCGCCGGCGACTGGCAGTGCACCGGCACCGGCTACATGGCGGGCAAGGGCCATCCGACCACTGCCAAGGTGCACATGGCGTGGGATCTCGGGGGCTACTTCATGGGCCTGCGCTACGAGGAGTCGAAGTCGGCGGCCAACCCGATGCCGGTGAGCGCGGTCGAGCACTGGGGCTTCAGCGAGGAGCGGAAGATGCTGATCGCCGGCCAGCTCGACAGCATGGGCGGCTATGGCACCCGGGCCTCGGGCGGCTGGCAGGGCGACACGCTGACCTGGGTCGGCGAGACTCACATGATGGGCACGACGATGGTCGGCCGGGACACCTTCGTCAAGCACGGCGACGACGAGGTCACCCACCTCGGCGAGGTGCAGATGAACGGCGCCTGGACCAAGCAGGACGAGGAGACCTGCCACCGGGTCTCGAAGTAACCGCGAGGGCGAAGCGGCCGCCGGTTGCCGCCGCCGCCCCCTCCTTCCGGTGGCGCCACTCGCGGCCGGCAGCGGGATAGAATCCGCCACTTGGGCGGGGCGCCGCACGGGAGGTGGTGGCATTGCGTGGAAGGGAGCTGCTGGCTGGTCTCATGACGTTTTCGATCCTTGCCGCCGGCGGGGCCGGCGCCGTCGGCGCCGCCGCCGCGGGCCGCGTTGGCGCTCTCGATTATCCGGCGCTGGCCCGGCGCATTGTCGCCCAGCTCGCGCTGCAGCCGGGCGAGAAGGTGCTGCTGGTGGCCTATCCCGGCATGTTCTCCGAGCTGGTGACGCCGCTGCGCTACGAGGTCATCCGTGCCGGCGGCGTCGACCTGGGCTGCTGGACGGTGCTGCCGCCGGCGCCGGTGGCGCTGAGCCTCGAGACCGGCGTCGCGGCAAAGGCCGCTGCCGCCTCGCGTGCCGCCCTCCGCGAGCGGCTGCGCGACGTCGACGCCGCGGTGATGCTGCCGGGGGCGACCCCGGCGCATCCGGAATATGCCGCCATGGAGGACGTGCTGCACGAGGGTCGGGGCCGCACCGTCCATTTCCACTGGCTGGGCGGGGGAGCCCCGAGCGCCTTGGCGCTGCCCGACCGCTCGCTGCCGCCGGTGGCGGTCATCGACGAGATCTACCAGCGCGCCGTCCTCCACTCGGACTGCAAGGCCATCGGCGAGGTGCAGCGGCGCTTCGCGGCGGCGCTGCGCACCGGCGAGGTGCGCGTCACCACGCCGCGAGGCACCGATCTGCGCTGGCGCGCCGGCGACCGCCCGGTCAACTTCCAGGACGGCGACGCCTCCGCCGCCCGTGCCGGCCGGGCGCGCGTGCTGGTGGACCGGGAGATCGAGATCCCGTGCGGCGCCCTCCGCGTGGCGCCGGTCGAGGAGAGCGTTCATGGCACCCTGGTGTTCCCGCCCGCGGTTTGGAACGGCCGGCAGGTCGCGGCGGTGAAGCTGAGCTTCGCGAGCGGCAAGGTGACCGAGATCGCCGCCGAGCCGGGGCCGGGCGAACCCGCCACGCGCGCCGCGGCCGAGGCGGAGCTGAAGTCGGGCGGACCCGCCGCCCACGCCTTCCGCGAGTTCGCGCTCGGCTTCAACCCGGAGCTGGCGGTGCCCGCCGCGACGCCGTTCATTCCGTACTACGGCTACGGCGCGGGCGTGGTCCGCTTGTCCCTTGGCGACAACTCCGAGCTCGGCGGCCAGGTCCGGGGCCCCTACGTGCGCTGGAACTTCTTCGCCGACGCGACGGTGACGGTCGACGGCAAGGCCTGGGTCCGCGACGGCAAGCTGCTGCCGCCGCCCTGACCAGCCAGCTCCGCCCCCGGCAGCGAACCGGCGACGGCCCAGGCAGCGCCGGCGAGCGCGGCCGATATGAAAAAGGCCGTCCAGGGCAGGCGGGTGGCGGGGGCAGCGACGATCATCGGCACGCAGACCAGGACCGTGAACAGACTGATCATGATCGCCTCGAGAGTCGCCGCCAGGCGCGCCAGGACCGCAAGGAGGATGGCCAAGCCGGCGGCGATGTGGGCCGCCCCGGTCAAGCCGGCGAAGCCCTCGTGGAAGGGGATCCACTCCGGGATCATCGCGGCCGTGCCCCGGAGGTACACGAAATGCGAGAGCCCCACCATGGGCAGCGCGAGCGCATAGAGCCGGCGGGCCCAGCGCACGTCCTGGGCGCGAGCGTCGCCGGCCGGCCCACCACCCCGGGAAGCGAGCGTGGCGAAGAGGATCCACGCTCCGGTGACCAGCATCAGCGTCTCGCCGAGACCAAGCCATAGGCTGGCATTGGCCGGTTTCGCCGCCAGCGGGGGGAGCCTGAGCAGCAACAGCCAGAGCAGCAGGTTGACCGTCATGACGAGCGTCGCCAGCCGGCGGGTGCGCGGCAGCAGCATGCCGATGCCGCAGGCGAGCAGCAGGCACCCGGAGGCGTAGGCCAACGGTTCCCGCCACGGCACGCCCTGCGGCACCGGCTGCCAGACCAGGGCGAAGTCGCCGGCAATGAGGCTGAGCACTCCGAGAGCTGCGAAGTCCACTGCGAACAGCACACGTCCGATCCGGGTCGCGTCCATCGGGTCTCCGTGGTCGATCTCGCGGGATTGTCGCGCCGCCGTGCGGAGCCGTATAGAGCCAGTCTGCGCCCAACGCTAGAGTCCACGCGGGTCGTCGGCTCGCCTTTCGGCGCCGGCACCCTCGCACCGCGGCGCGTGAGTGCCTCGCGAAGTCCGAGCTTTGGTGGCGCCTGAAGCGCGCCCGCGAGGATGAGGGTCTTACTGAACGAGAGCTTGCCCGCCAGTTCGGGCTTGATTCCTCGACCGTCTCTGCCTGGGAACGGGATGAGGTCCGCAGCAGCATCCTGCGACTATGCGTCGACCCGAGCGCCACAAATCTCTCACTTTGCATATGTATATACGGATATCATCCCCGAAATCTACGCCATGCGTGACACAGCAGTGACACCCAGTGTGAGGGGTGCCCGGAATAGAGCACTGGACATCCGTGTCATAGAATGAGCACAAACAGCAGGAGGAGCCATGGCCGAAACGGAAGCTATGACGAAGGACGTGGGCAGTCCTCTCTCGGGAACGGACCGAAAGAAGCTCTATCAGGTCTCACGCTTCCTCGATCTCGCCACGCGCAAACGACTGGGGCTGACCATTCCCATCCGGATCCAGGTGGAAGATCCCTTGACGGGAACGGAGCACAAGGAGCTGGATCAGGAGGAGATCCACTTGCGCTGGGAACCTTCGATCGGCACCGGTCCAACCAGCGCGCGCCTAGCCGTGGTCGATTACGACGGCGATACCGGGACCCTGCGCCCACCGGCTGTCTGGGACAAGCATAAGCTCCAGTTCCTCACCCATGACAATAGAGACCTGAGCGAGGCGGCGGGCTCTCCGGAATGCCTGCAAGTCAACGCTTGGGCGACTGTTCAGCAAGCTCTCGAATTCTACGAAGACCCCCGGGCGCTCGGCCGGCCGATTCCCTGGTCTTTCGACGGCAACCGGCTGATGATCGTGCCGCAGGCCGGCTACCGCGAGAACGCTTTCTATAACCGGAGCAGCAAGTCACTCCAGCTCTACTATTACGGTGATCTGCAGAAGCCCAGCTACACCAGCTTGTCGCACGATATCCTGGCTCACGAGACAGGACACGCTCTTCTCGACGGCATCCGCCCGTGCTTCCTCGAGAACAGCTCCTGGGAAACCCCCGCGTTTCACGAATTCGTCGGCGACATGACGGCGATTCTGCTGTCGCTGCGCGAAAACAGCGTCCGCGGCTTTGTGGAGAGGAAGTTTGGCACTGACCTGGAACATGCGGACTTCATTGCCGGCCTGGCCGCGGAGTTCGGACGCAACGTCAACCACCGTCCGTTCCTGCGCACCGCCCTCAACCCCATGACGTTCGCCGAGGCGCAGCAGGACCGTGAAGCTCATACGGCCTCGCAGGTGCTCACGGGGGCCATGTTCGACATCCTGAAGGCCGTCGCCAAGCAGTACCTGAGCTCGGAGCGGCAGGCGGAGCGCAAGGCGGCGGCCAGCCCTGCGAACGCCCTCTGGTGGGCCATCGAACGCATGTGGCGCCTGGCGTTGCAGCCCCTCGACCTGCTGCCGCCAGCCGACGTGCGTTTCCTCGACTACGCCCGCGCCATGCTGCGTGTCGACGAGCTGAACGATCCGGAAGACCCTCACGCGTTTCGGAAGCTCATCCGCCAGGTCCTTCACCTGCGAGGCCTGTGCCCCCAAGAAATCGAGCAGTGCGAGGCTGCTCCTAAGAGCTGCGCGCTCACTGTAGAGGAAGCTCCCAAGCTCCATGTCTTTCACGATCTGGTGGAAGCCTCTCGCTCGCGGACCGCCGCCTACCGGCTGGTCAACGACAACCGCGATCTCTTCGGCATCCCGGATGAGCAGGATTTCTCCATTGCCGATGTTTACGAGTGTAACAAGCTGGACTACAGCGCCAAGCGGCTGCCTCGGCACTTGGTGATCCAGTACCTCTGGCGCGAGGACGTGAAGCTGGACGAGGCGCGGTTCGGCTCCCTCCGCGGAGAGACGGTGCACATGCTGTGCGGCGGCACCCTGGTTTTCGACGACCGCAGCAACCTTCTCTGGTGGACGGCCAAGTGGGGGCGCGGCACCGCCAACCAGGACAAAATGAGCGACAGGGCTAAGTGCCGCGCTGAGCAGGGCGAGAAGCGGCGCCAGGAGCTCCTCGAGCACATTGCTGGGATCGTCGCCAGCCGCCGCCTCACCCTGGCCGAGGAACCGGTGGACGGCGGGCTGACCGGCCGGACGGAAGCCGTCGTCGCGCACCGGGAGGGCAACGCCCTCCTCTTGGAATCCGCTCTCCACCTGTGTGGCGGTGGGGAAAGGGACGAAGAATGGACGACCAGCTTCTAGTCCGCGTCTATAACGTTGGCCTCGGCGACTGCATCTACGTGAGGGTTCCGGACAATGGGGGCGCCAAGCACCTGCTCATCGATTGCGGTAACAAATTCGGCACCCCGGAAGCTCTCGAAGCGGCGGTCGAGGATCTGAAGCAAATCCTCCCGGAAGTGCCAGGCACGGACCGGCGGCGCCTCGACCTCCTGGTCGCCACTCACGCCCACGAGGACCACGTAAAGGGCTTCGACGCGGGACTCTTCGACGGTCTCCAGATCGACCGCCTGTGGATGAGCACCGCGATGAACCCTGATCATCCGCAGGCTGAGAAGGCGCGGGAGCTCCAGTCTCTCACCTTACAAGCGCTCCAGCGCTTGGCGCTATCGCCAAAGGCGGGCCTGGCCGACTGGTCAGCGTCAATGTTGGGCCTGAGCAAGGCGGAGGGCATGGACGCTCTGCTCAGAACGCTTCCGGTCGGGAAACGCGTCTTCGTCCACATGGACACACCCGTCGAGGATCTGGAGCTCTTCGAGGACAACAGCATCCAGCTGCGGGTGCTGGCACCCGTGAACGACATTGACGGTGTCTATCTGGGCAAGGAGATGGCCGAGGGGCTTCCACAGTTTAGTTTGTTCCTGGACGCCACGGATACGGCCTCTGAGGGAGCAGAGGCGCAAGCCGGAGCACCTCCGGAAGCTGGCCCGGCGAGACCCACCAACGTCAGCCCGGAAGACTTCGAACTGCTGCGTAATAGCCTAACGGACGGTGCCCTTGCCTTCGTCCTCAAGGAAGGTGAGCTGGTCAACAACACCAGCGTCGTGCTGCTGCTTACATGGCAGGGCCGGCGCCTCCTCTTCACCGGCGACGCCGAGGTGAAGACGAGCTCCGAGGGGCAGTTTCAGCCCGGCAAAGCCAACGGGAGCTGGAACACCATGTGGCACTTCAAGGAAACGGAACTGGCGAAGCCGGTGGACTTTCTCAAGGTTGGCCACCACGGCAGCCACAATGCCACGCCGTGGACCAGTAAGAAGAGCGGCGACACCGAGCATCCGATCAACGCCATCCTTGAAAGTCTGCTGCCGCTTCCGATCGCGGGCCAGTCGCGCCCCGAGCGGTACGCTGTCGTTTCCACCGAGCGCACCAACGGCTATCCCATGATCCCCGACCCCGCGCTGATGATGGAGTTGGGTCGCCGGGTCAGCAACATCCAGGGCTACCGGGAGCCTGCCACCAAGAAGCACTTCGTCCCCGAGGGAGAGATGCAGCCCCAGCGGACAGACCTGGAAGGCGACGGCAAAAAGCGCGTCCCCTGGATCGACGTTAAGCTGTCCCCGATGGCTGGTTGAGCAGGTGGCTCGACAGCTCTCGGAGGTGCTTCCAGCCTGCGGGTCATCCTCTCCTCCACGAGTCCCTCCTCCACTGCCCGTAGACCACGACGCGCAGGCCCGTTTGCGGGCCTCGGCTTGGCCCATGCGGGACCATATCGAAGAGATCAGAGCGTCCGCGAGCCATGGAGTCACATTAACTGGCTTCGCACCTGCTCGGATTAACGCTATATCGCCCACCGATAGCCATGGATGGCGGCAACATCATGCAGTTTCAGGACGGAGAATGCATTTCGGCAACAGAACTTATTAGGCGGAGCCGGCTCGGTCTACGAAAAGAGTGCAACGCGACGCCGGTCGCTGAAACGTCTACAGACCCTGCTCGGCCAGGAGGTATTGTCAAGAGTTGTGTTTGGCGCCGGGAGTCAGGCGGCGTTCTTCTTGATCCCATCTTCGAATCTCACTCCCTGGATGACATCGGCTAGGAGTGCCGTCGCGCCGTTGAGCGCGCGCCACGTCTTCTGCGCCGACATCGTCAGCTTGAAAACCATCGTCAGGCACGCGAGGCGGCTGCCGCTACCCTTCGTCTTCGCGGTGCGCAGGCGCACGGTGGCGAAGGTGGACTCGATCGGGTTGGTCGTGCGCAGGTGAATCCAATGCTCCGCCGGGAAGTCGTAGAACGCCAGCAACTCGGTGCGGTCCGTCCGCAGGCACGACACCGCCGCGGCGTACTTGGCACTGAAGGAATCGACGAAGAGGTCAAACGCCTGGTCGGCCTCGGCGCGAGTGGCCGCCATCCAGATGTCGTGGAGCATCGACTTGGCCTTGGCCTGGATGCTCGAGGGCATCTTGTTGAGGACGTT
>DATGHG010000386.1:0-22786 GCA_035308185.1 Thermoanaerobaculia bacterium
GGCTGGACCGGCAGTTCCCCCGTCCGCGGCAGGCCCGGCAGTTCCTCCGCCCGCGGCCGCCCCGGCAGTCCCGCCAGCCGCGGGTGCCAAGGCGGCTTCGCCGCCCGAGGCTGCCGGCGGCCCCGGCAAGCCCGCCGGCGCCGCTCCGAGCGACGACCTGGAGCGGGAGCGGCGCGAGCTCGGCTACTCGATCGGCGCCGACGGCGTGATCGAGATCCTTCCCACCGCGAGCTCGAAGCCAGAGCCGGTCAACTGACGTCGGGGCGCCAGCCCGGTGCCACCGGCAACCATGCGGCCGCGGCGCCGATGAAGCTCTGGGCCATCGCCGACCTGCACCTGCGTTACCAGGCGACGCGGGACCTGCTGGCGGCGCTGCCCGCCTATCCGGACGACTGGCTGATCGTCGCCGGCGACGTCGGCGAGACCGAGGGGCACCTGCGGTTCGGGCTGGACCTGCTCAGCCGGCGCTTCGCCCGTCTGCTCTGGGTGCCCGGCAACCACGAGCTCTGGACCATCCCGCCCCACCCCGAGGAGCCGCGCGGCGATGCGAAGTATCGGCGCCTGGTCGCCATCTGCCGCGATTACGGCGTGCTCACGCCCGAGGACCCGTTCGTCACCTGGCCGGGCGCCGGCCCGCCGTGCGTGCTGGCGCCTCTCTTCCTGCTCTACGACTACACCTTCCGGCCCCTGGGGGTGCCGCAGGAAGAGGCCATCGCCTGGGCGGCGGAGGACAACCTGCTGTGCTCCGACGAGGTGCTGCTCCACTCCGATCCCTACCCCGACAAGCCCGGCTGGTGCGCCGCGCGCTGCCAGGACGCCGAGCGCCGGCTGGCCGCCGCCGCCGCCCAGGGGCCGGTGGTGCTGATCAACCATTACCCGCTGCGCTACGACCTCGCGGTGCTGCCGCGCATCCCGCGCTTCTCGATCTGGTGCGGCACCCGCCGCACCGAAGACTGGCACCGCCGCTTCAACGCCCACGCGGTGGTCTACGGCCATCTCCACATTCGCGGCACCTATGACCGCGACGGCGTGCGCTGCGAGGAGGTCTCCCTCGGCTACCCGCAGAACTACGACGCCAGCCGCCCGGTCGCCTCCTACCTGCGCGAGATCCTCCCTGGCCCCGCCGCGCCGCGGGGCACCGGCGCGCCGCTACCGGACGTATCGGCCTCGCGGGCTGGTTGATCCGGCTCGTCTGCGCAGCGGAAAGTGGCCGGAGGTGTCCGTCTCCTGCTGTGAACCCCATGCCGGCGACAGGTCCGTGCCGCCGGCACACGACAGGAGCCCTCCCATGCCCTTCGCAGAGGTACGCTTCGACCAGGGTCAGATGCCGGTCATCGCCTGCGTCAACAAGGCCACCGTCAACCTCGGAGTCGAGTTCGACAAGCTCGTCGCGGTGTTGCAGGAGTACCTGGACCAGGCTCTGGTTCCAATCTGGGGTTGTCCCGCGACTTTGGAGATCGCGGCCGACACCCTTCCCGGCGCATGGGCGATGGTGTTTCTGGACGATGCCGACGTGGCGGGCGATCTTGGGTATCACGACCTGACCGACGACGGCCTGCCGCTTTCCAAGGTATTCGTCAAGACCACCCTCGACGCCGGCGAGAAGGTCAGCGTCACGGCAAGCCACGAACTGGCGGAGATGCTGATCGATCCCGCCATCAACCTGTGGGCGGAGACGCCGGCCGGCGATTTCTATGCCTACGAGGTCGCCGATCCGGTCGAAGAGGAGACGTTCCCGATCGATGGCATCGACCTGAGCGATTTTGTCTTCCCATCCTATTTCGAGGGTTTCCGCTTGCCTGGATCGGTCCAATTCGACTACCTGAACCGCGTCACCCAGCCGTTCCAGATCCTGCCCAACGGCTACTCCATGGTCCGCGACTGCTGCAAGGTCAACGACGTCTTCGGCAGCAAGCAGAAGGCCGCACGCTTCGCCAAGGAGGACCGGCGCGATCATCGCAGCGAGCACCGCCAGCGGGTTCTCCATCTGCGGCGCTCGAGCGCGCCGACTCTGCCTCGCCGTCGCTAGCCCTCCACTCCTCGTTGCCGTCGCCAGCCCTCCACTCCTCGTCGCCGTCGCCAGCCCTTCACTCCTCCTCGTGGGCTGGACAGGGGGGCGGCAGCGCCGGGATCTTCCCCCGGTTTGCGAGCGCCGGCGAGGAGGCAATCTTGCCGGCATCGCCTGGCCTATCGATCACGATCACCAGCGGCGGCGGCCCGGCGGCCCGCCGAGGCGTCGCCGCCTCTGGCCAGGCCCCGGCAGCCATCCGGCGCTGCCGCCAGCTCGCGCGCAGGAAGAGCGCCGCCGCGCCCAGGACGATCAGCAGCGCCGCGGTCGCCACCCTGGGCAGATCCGGGTCGAGATACCGTCGCAGGAGCACGTCGGGAATCGCCGCCAGGACCAGCAACGGCAGCAGGCGGGCGAGCAGTCGCAGCGGCTTTTCGAGCAACGGCCGCAGGACCATCCAGAAGAGCAGGGCGATCATCGCACCCGCCGCCCCTGCACCCGTGCCAGGACGCCGCCACCGGCAGCCGCGGTAGCCGCGGTCGCCGCGCCGTGTTGGAGGCGCAGCGCCATGCCCGCCCCGGCCATCGCCAGCGCCAGCAGCAAGACCGCCGCGATGACCTTCCAGCCGCGGGCGGTGATGGTCCTACCGGCGCCACCCGCCGCGGGCTCCCCGGACGCCGAGCCCCGTGGCGGCGCGGGTAAGGGCGCCAGTCTGCTGGGAGCGCCGCGGGCCGCCGCCACCTGCGCCAGGCCGCGCCAGCCGCGGCTCAGCCGCCAGGCGCCGATCTCGCCGTCGGGGCGCTCCACAGCGCCGCGGCACGCCGGATCGTTGCCGGCGGCAGGGGCCGCCGGCCCGCGGCAGCGAGCGACGGCCCCGACCGCCTTAACCCACGGGGGCCGCTCCTCCCAGGGGTCGTAGCCCAACGGCAGCGGTTCGGCGTCCGCCGTCAGGCGGCCGGCGGTGACGTCGCGGCCGTCGAAGGCGATGGCCGCTTGAATGGCCGGCAGCGGCGCGAGGGATGGCGCGAGCCCCGCCACGTGGACCCACCTCCCCAGCGGCACTGGCCGCGAGGAGACGAAGGCCCGGCCGGAGAAAGGACCGGCGAAGACCAGCGTGCCGTCCGAGCGTTCCAGGTGCCCGCCCCAGAAGCAGTGGATCTCCAGCCGATAGCCCGCCGCCGCCGCCAGCAGCGGGCAGCCGCGGTAGCTGCGCAGCCGGACCCAGGCCTCCAGGCAGGCCGGCGGCGGCGCGGCCAGACGAGGCACCGGCCCGCCGCCGCCGGGATGCAGGAGAGACAAGAAGGTGGGGAGAAGCCCTGCCAGCCCCGCGATCGCCACCACCCGCCAGCACCCAACCCTCCCACCCATCGGGGCCTCCTCCCTTGCGTACGACCCTCGCTCCCTGGCGACGACGGCCCTCCCCCACCTTGGATAGACGGAAAAGCCCCTACGTTCCGGTCACTGGCTCAGCGGACCGGCCGCGCGCGCGGCGCGCCCGCTACGGTCTGGTCAGGCTGAAGACGCCGGCGCTGGTCGTGCCCGCCCAGACGGTGCGCGGCAGGGTCGGGGAGACCGCGAGCGAGGCGACCGGGAGACCCGGCAGGCCGGCGTCCAGAGGCTGCCAGCTGGCGGCGCCGTCGTCGGTGACGAAGACACCGCTGCTGGTGCCGAGGTAGAGGGTGGCGGGCCTGACCGGATCGATCGCCAGCGCCAGAGCCTGGGTGTGCAGCGGCAGGCCAGCCACGGCGGCGGCCCAGGTGGCGCCACCGTCGACGCTCTTGAAGACCGCGCGCGGCAATGCGACGGCCGCGTACAGAGTCCGCGGCAAGGCGGGATCGATGGCCAGATCGATCACCTGGCCGGGCAGGGAGAGCGGCGTCAGGGCGGGACGGGCGGCGGTGCTCTCGAACAGGCTGCCGGCGCCAAGGTAGACCGTCTGCCCACGCAGCGGATCGATCGTCAGCGAGCTGAAGAGCGGCGACCCGTCGTCGAGCGTCGAGACCAGCCGCCAGTCGGCGCCGCCGGAGTCCGAGTGGTAGAGAGAGAAGTGTCCGCACCCGGGCGGACCGCCGGCGCAGGCCGCATTCAACCGGAGCAGGTCGATCCTGCCGGCGGCTCCGGGATCGGCCGCCAGCGCGACGTTGTTGCCGGCACCGTCCTCGGGCACGGTCATGCCCCGCCAGTTGACGCCGTTGTCGTCGCTGACGATGGCGGTCGCATCGTTGTCGACGTCGATCGCGTAGAGGACCCCCGGCTGCGCGTCGAGAGTCAGGCGCAGCTCGTCTCCCGAGCTCAGCAGCGTCCAGTTCGCCCCGTCGTCGACGGTCTGCATGAGCGCCGCGCCGCTGTGGCCCAGGAGCGTGATCTGCGACACGTAGAGGCCCGTGCCCGCGGGGCCGGCCAGCACCTGCCTGACGAACTCTCCCGTCGGACCGTGCGCCGGCGGCAGCCAGGTGCTCCCCGCGTCGGCGCTGGCCAGGACGATGCCTTGATCCAGGGACCTGGCATAGAGGCGGCCGGCGGGGCCGGCATCGGCAGCCAGCGCCGTGAGCCGCCAGCGCAACTGCACCGTCCGCTGCCAGGAGGCGCCCTGATTCGAGCTCACCAGGAGCTGAGAACCGGTCGCGCCGGAGGTCTCGACGTAAAGCGTCCCCGACGGACCGAACGCAAGATCGCCGACGCTGCCAGGCGGACCGGCGCTCGCCGGCGCCCAGGTCACGCCGGCGTCGGTGCTGCGCCACAGATTCGCGGTACCGGTATCGACCGGACCAGCGGTGACGAGAACCGTCTTGGGTTGACGCGGATCGATCACGATCTTGCCGAAGAACACCTGCGAGAGCGCGAGCTGCCGTGTCCAGTGATCGCCGCCATCCGAGGTTCGCCAGAGGCCGTTCTTGAAGAACAGGGCGTAGGCGGTCCGGGGATCGACGGGATCGACGGCGACCGCGAAAGCGTAGCCAATGGAGCTCATTCCACCCACCGTCCGCCAGGTGGCGCCGCCGTCGTCGCTCCGCTGCACCGGCGGGCCAGGCTGGTTGTTGAAATCCCCGCCCACGGCATAGAGGGATTGCGGCGCCGACGGGGCGGCGGCGACGGTGTAGACGGCAAATCCCGACGGCAGGAACCGCCAGCTGGCGCCGCCGTCCCGCGACTTGCAGAGGCCCTCGCTGCCCGCCGCATACAGGGTGTTGCGGTTTCCCGGGTCGACGGTGAGGCTGTTCATCTGGACGAGACCGCCGGGGACGTTGCCGCGGACACTCCAGGTCGCGCCGAAGTCGAAGCTGCGGTAGACCGCGCCGGCTTGCGAGGCGGCGTACAGGGTGCCGCTGGCGCCGGGAGCCACGGCCAGGGTGAAGATCCCCCCCGCCGGACTGATCGGCGTCCAGCTGTCGACCCCGGCCTGCGCGGCACCCGCGATCGTCAGGACGAACCCGGCGAAGATCCACGCCTTGCGCATATCCCTGGCCCCTACCCGGAAGGGAGCGATGCAGCTGCCGCTCCAGCGGTAGGTATACGGACCGTCTTCGGGGACCGTCGGGCTAGCGCTTCTGCCCGCGGCGCACCCGCTCGAGCAGGCGGGTCGAGTCCTTCATGCACTCCATCATGCGGTCCTGCAAACCCTCGGCGCGGCCGGTGAGGCCGCGGGCGTGCGCCAGCACGTTGCGCGCCCGGTCCTCCTCGCCGGAGGCGAGCAGCGCCATCCCGAGGTGGGTCAGGATGTTCGCGGAAGGTCCCAGCTCGCTCGACTTCGACAGGAAATCGATCGCCTTGTCGAACTCCTTGCGCTTGTAGTGCACCCAGCCAAGCGCCGCCAGCGGGAACTGCCGGATCTCCTCCGGCGACAGCTCGACCGACCGCCGGGCGTAGCCCAGGGCCTCGTCGAGGTCCTCCTCCATCTCCGCCAGGTTGTAGGCCATCTCGTAGTAGGCGATGGTCTTGCTGAAGTTGGAGCCCGCCTCCTCGACCATGCGCTGGCCGATGCGGTTGCCCTCGCGATACTTCCCCTGGCTGCGCAGCGCCTCGATCAGCGCCGCGTAGGCCGTCGCCTTGAGCATCTCCCCCGGGTTCAGGTCCAGCACCTTGCGGGTGACCGTCTCGATCTCCTGGCTGCGGTTCAGGTGCAGGCACAGCAGCGCATAGGACATCAGCAGCGTCGGGTTCTCGGGGGCGAGCGCCAGCGCCCGCCGGTAGCAGGAATGCGCCTGCTTGAGGTTCTCGCGCTTGAGGAAATCCTCGGCCTTGGCCAGCCAGCCGGCCGCCTCGCCGTCGACCCCCGGCAGCGGGCTGCCCCCCGTCTGGCCGGAGAGGTAGTGGACGAGATCCTGATACTGCAACTTCTTCGGGTTCAGCCGCTGCGCCTGCCGGAACGCGTCGAGCGCCTTGCGGTTCCAGTGGCGATCCAGATAGGCGAGCCCCAGCAGGTGGTGCGCCTCCTCGAAGGCCGGATCGTGCCGCACCGCGTCCTGCAGGAAGTGGACGGCGGCCGACAGCTTGCCCATCTCGTAGCAGCAGCTGCCGAGCAGGAACAGCGCCTGCGGCACCGCGTCGACCTGCACCGCCCGCTCCAGGAACAGCACCGCCTTGGCCAGGTTGCCCTGGCCGGCGTAGACCGCGCCGAGGCTGAACAGCGGCAGGAAGCTGTCGGGATAGATCGCCACCGCCCGCTTCAGGTAATCCTCGGCGCGCCCGTGATCGCCGCGCTCGTAGTAGATGACGCCGCTGTAGACCAGCCCCTCGTAGTGGTCGGTCTTGACCTCGAGCACGCGCGAGAAATACACCAGCGCCGGTTCGGTCTCGCCCTCGTTGAAATGCGTCTCGCCCAAGAAATAGGCCAGCTCGTAGTTGTCGCGGTCCAGCTTGTAGGCCGATTCGAGCGCCGCCACCGCGCGCTCGATGTCGAAGGCGAAGAGGGCGTACTCCGCGTCCTCGAGATGCTGCAGGAAGGCCTTGCGCTTGTCGCCGTGGTGCAGCGCCGCGATGCGCTCCTTGATCGCCAGGAACCGCTCGCGCTTCTCGAGCGCCAGCAGCTGGTAGTCCATCTTGGACTCCCAGAGGTCGCTCCACTCGTCGCCGGCGATGACCCGCTTCTGCTCGAGCAGCTCGCGCAGCGCGGTCATGCCGGTCTGGCTGATCAGGATGTTCTTTTCCTGCTTGTGCAGGGCGCCGAGCAGCTGCCGCACCGTCTCGGCGGTGCGCTTGACCGCCTCCTCGAGGATCGAGATCCGTTCGAGCAGGTGCTCGTCGAACGAGAAGCTCTCCTCCGAGCCCGACTCCTCGTACGGCTCGTCGTCGTCGCGGGCGCCGCCGGACAGCACCAGCAGCTTCTGATGGCAGCGGACGCAGTACTCCTGATCGTCCCGGTTGAGCGCGCCGCAGCTCTGGCAGTACATCCTCATGTTGGGTACTCATAGAAGCCCCGTCCCGACTTGCGCCCGAGCTGACCGGCGTCGACCATCTTGACCAGCAGCGGACAGGGGCGGTACTTGGGATCGCCGAAACCCTGCTGCAACACCCGCAGGATGTCGAGGCACACGTCCAGGCCGATCAGGTCGGCCAGCGCCAGCGGTCCCATCGGGTGATTCATCCCCAGCTTCATAACCTGATCGATGGCCGCGGCCTTCCCGACCCCCTCGTGGAGGCAGAAGATCGCCTCGTTGATCATCGGCATCAGCACCCGGTTGGAGACGAACCCCGGCGCGTCGTGCACCTCGACCGGCGTCTTGCCCAGCCGCCGCGACGCCGCCTCCACCGCGTCGTAGGTCGCCTGCGCGGTCGCCAGGCCGCGGATCAGCTCGATCAGCTGCATCACCGGCACCGGGTTCATGAAATGCATGCCGATCACCTGCGCCGGCCGCCGGGTGGCCGCCGCCAGCCGGGTGATCGAGATCGAGCTGGTGTTGGAAGCCAGGATGGTCCGGGGCGCGCAGACGCGGTCGAGCTCGGCGAGCACCGCCAGCTTGGCGTCGAGCCTCTCGGCCACCGCTTCCACCACCAGGTCCGCGTCCGCGAAGGCGGCGAGATCGCCCGCCGGCCGCAGCCGCGCCAGCGCCTGGTCGCGCGCCTCGGCGGCGAGCTTGCCCTTCTCGACCAGGCGTCCCAGCCCCTTGGCGATCTGCGCCATGCCCCGCCGCAGCGCCTCCGGCGCGGCGTCGGCGAGCACCACCTGGAAGCCGCTCTGCGCCGCGACCTGGGCGATGCCATGCCCCATGGTGCCGGCGCCCACCACGCCGATGGTACTGATCGCAAGGTCTTCCGTCATCGCGTCGCTCTCGCTCGTCTGTCTCCCGGGGGTTCGTTCGCGAGCCTAAGAGATCGAGCCGCGACGGTCAAGGCGCGCTCGCCAGGTCGAACCAGGCCTCGCGGCGTCCGAACTTCGTCGACAGCGTGGCGCCGATGCCGATCAGCGTCGCCGCCGTCCACACCCAGACGCCGACGAAGGGCAGGAACTTGATCGCTCCCATCAGCAGCAGGCCGAGAGTCGCGGCGTTGAGCGGCCGCAGCCGGCGGTGCAGCAACCGCAGCGCCACCCAGTCGCCGCAGGCGTAGAACACCGCCACCATCCCCCACAGCTTGAGCACCAGCAGCACCACCACGACCAGCCCGAGCAGCGGCGCCCAGGCGAGGCCGCCGAGGAAGATGGTCAGGGCGAGCGCCGTCAGCACCAGCGCCGCCACCCCGGTCAGGCCGGTGACGAAGCTGAAGAACGGCTCCTCGCGCACGCCGTCCGCGGTCTCGAGCATCTGCCGGCCGCTGGCGGCGAACAGCAGCAGCAGCAGCGCCGCCCAGGCCGCGAGCAGCGCCAGCTTGGCGCCGAGCACCAGCGGCGAGGCGGCGGAAAGCCCCAGGCTGGGGCCCTCGAAGAAAGTCAGCAGCGTCGGCGAGGCGTTCGGATAGGACACCGAGCGGCCGCCGATCCGCGCCCCGGGATCGGCCTGGATGGCGCCGCCGATCACCGAGATGTCGCCGTCCACCGCCGCCCGCGGCCCCAGCCGCGCATTGCCGCCGATGACGATGACGTCGCCCTTGACGTGGCCGCGGATCAGCACCGAGCCGTGCAGCGCCGCGACGTCGCCGAGCGCATCGCCGTCCACCTCGACGTCGCGCGACACCGCCACCAGCTGGTGGCTGGCGATGGCGCCGGCCTCCAGGCGCAACGCCGGCAGCGGCGCCGGCCGCGAGCTGGCCGTGCCGGCGGCGGCAAGCGGCCGCGATGCGCCGGCCGGCGCCCGCGGCGGTCCACCCAGCGCCCGCGGCGGTCCACCCGACACCGGCGACGGACCGGCCGCGGAGGCCGCCGTGGCCGCCGCGGCCATCCCGCCGACCACGGCAGCCGCCAGCCAGCCGGCGCGAGGGAAGAATCGGTGCCAGACCACGGCGCCAGCCTAGCGCGGGGCGTCGCCGGCTGCCAACCCCCGTCCCCTCTCCCCTCCTCCCGACGCTCGCCGGCTGCCGGCAGGCACCCGGCGCGCCCCGGCTCAGTGGAAATCGATGCGCGCTCCGAAGCGATAGATCCGCGGATTGAGCACCGCGTCGACGTAGTCGCTGGTGCCCAGACCCAGCTGCGCCACCCGCTGCGTGACGGTGGCGGCGTCGAGCAGGTTGAAGCAGTCGATGCTCAGGGTCAGCCCGAAGTCGCCGAAGCTCAGCTGCTTGGCGATCCGCGCGTCGAGCTGGACCACGGCCGGCAGCCGCACCGCGTCCGGCCGGCCCACCAGCACGTCCTCGGAGAGCCCGGCGGAGTAGTTGGGCAGGTCGAGCGGGACGCGGACGTACAGCGGCAGCGGGTAACCCTGCCTTGCCGTCAGGTCCCCGGCCAGATCGAAGCCCCACGGGTGGTTCGCGGCCACCTCGACCAGGCCGTCGAGATAGCCGGACCAGCGGGCGTTGAGCAACGCGAACGGCGGCGCTCCCGGCCCGCCGCCGCCGGTCAGCACGGCGTCGCCGCCGCGGTTGCCGCCGGGCAGGAAGTCCGTCGGATCGGGCACCTGGCCGCCACCGCCGCCGCGGCCGTAGGTCCAGTCGGACCAGGTGAAGCTGCCGCGCACCGTCCAGGTCTTGAGCAGCCGCTGGCGGAACGTCAACGCGGCGCCCGCGTAGTCCGACGACTGGCCGGAATTGGTCAGCCAGGTGCCGCCGCGGGTGCTGATCCCCGGCGCCAGGACGTCGTAGGTCACCTCGACGACGCGGCCGTCGGGCAGCCGCACGGCGCTGGTGCGCGGCACGAAGTCGGCCCGCGTCGCCGGCCGTCCGACGCTGCCGAGGGTTGCCGGGGCGAACGGGTTCGGGTCGTCGAACACCAGCGGGATGCCGCCGCCGGCCAGCGCGCCGTTCGGGTTGGTGGTGGCGCCGGCGTCGGCCGCCACCAGGTTGCTCAGGCGGCGCCAGGTGAGCTCGAGGCCGACCGCCATCTCCGGCCTCAGCACGTGCTCGACGCTGGCCAGCAGCTCGTCGGTCCGCGGCGCCGAGAAGCGCGGATCGACGGCGTTGAGCGGCAGCGGCAGGCCGCTGCGCGGATCGAGGTTGCCGCTGAACCGCGACGCCGGCGGGCCGTTCGGCAGCAGCACGCTCGGCAGCCCGGGGCCGGTCTGCGGCGTGCTGAAGTCGTAATACGAGTGCATCGCCGCCGGGTCGCGGATGGCGGCGAAGCCGGCGCCCAGCTGGTCGGCGTAGCGTGCGTAGCTGGCGCGCAGCAGCACCTGGCGATCGTAGGGACCCAGGGGATAGGCCAGCCCGGCGCGCGGCGCCAGGTTCGCCCAGCGCAGGCCGCTCGGCCCGCCGGCAACCTGGTAGCTCGGCAGCAGGCCCGGAAAAACCGGATTGGCCGCCACCGTGGACGGCAGGTCGTGGCCGCGCTGCACGTCGTAGCGGAGGCCGGCGCTGGCGGTCAGCTGGTTGAACTCGATGATGTCCTGGGCATAGCCGCTGGTGTAGGTGTTGCGGACGGCATAGCTGGCCTCGCGGTCGGCCGCGAACAGGTTGGCGCCCGGCACGCCGCCGGCGCCCGCGACGACCAGGCCGTCGCCCCAGCTCGTCGTCGCGTCGGTGTCGGCGCTGCGGTAGGCGGCGCCGGCGCCGAGCTGGTTGGTCACGGCGCCGAGCTGGACGAAGGTCGAGCCGTCGAGCTTGGCCTGGCGCTGCGGCCGCCGGGTGCCGACGGCGAGATAGGAGTTGTGCCAGACCCCATCGCCGTCGAGATAGGGCAGCGGCCCGGCGCCGCCTGCGGGGGTCAGGTCGAAGCCGCCGCGGACCGCCGAAAGCAGCCCGGTGAGGAAGAGCGTCGGCGTGAACACCTGCGTGTACTCGGCCCGCGCCACGGTGGGACCGGCGCCGCGGCGCTCCTCGTCCCAGGTCGTCGGCTGGGTGCGCTGCGGGCCCGCGTCGCCGCCCGCGACCGTCGTCCGGTCCTGCATCGCGAAGAGTGTCAAGGTATTCGCGACGCCGAGCTGGGCGTTGCCCTTGGCGTTCCAGATCGGCAGCCGCGCCTCGCTGGCGCCGCCGCCGAGCGCCACCGCCCGCGCCTGCCGGTCGTCGTAGGCGCCCCAGATCCAGGCATGCTCCGCGACGATCGGGCCGCCTGCATCGGCGCCGCCATCGCGCACCGCCGAGCTGCCGTGGAGCGCCGCCGGCGGCGGTTCGCCGGGGGCGAGCTGGCGCCGCGCTGGGCTCGAGCTCGCCGCGGCCCCGCCCGGGGTGTCGAAGAAGTGGCCATCGCCGCTCCAGTGGTTGTATCCGCGCTTGGTGACCAGGTTGACGAACGCGCCGCCGGTCGGGTTGGCGACGTCGCCGCCGCCGGTCGCGACCTGGATCTCGCCGATGGCCTCGACGTCGAAGTCGGCGGGCGGGGCGCCGGGAACCGCCATGTCGGTGAGGATCACGCCGTCCATCGCCCACACCGAGTTGGCGCTCGTCGCGCCCGGACCGGCGAGGATCGCCTGGACGCCGCTGCCGCTGCCGGCGGTGTTGGCGGCGCTGGTGCGGCCGGCGAGCACGCCGGGAACGGCGGCGGCGATCGTCCAGGGATCGCGCGCCGCCAGGACGTCGCGCAGCTCATCGCCCAACGTGGCGCCGCGGGTGAGCTGGCGCGGGTCGAGGAGCAGGGTGGAAAAGAGCGGCGTGAAGAAGTCGTCGATGAGGTCGGACCGCATGGTGATCTCGAGGTGGGTGACGCGGCCGGCGGTGACCGGCACCTGCGGGCATTCGGTCGCGTAGAAGCCGACCAGCTCGGCCCTGAGCGCCATGGTCGCCGGCGGCAGAGCGGAAAAACGGAACTCGCCCTTGCCGTCCGTCACCTGCACCGCCCGGGTGTCGCCGGTGCTCAGGGTCACCTCGACGCCGGGAAGCGCTTGTTGCTGCTCGTCGGTCACCTTGCCGTCGACGTTGCCGGTCTCCGGCTGCCGGGCCTGGGCGGCGCCGCCGGCGCCAACCGCCAGCAGCCCCGCTGCGACCGCCGCGACCGCCGCCGCGCCCACCCGGCGCCGGCTCATCGAAACTCGATTCGCACGCCGAAGCGATAGATCCGCGGGTCGAGGATCGCCTCGACGTAGTCGCTGGTGCTCAGGCCCAGCTGTCCGACGCGCTGGGTGACGGGAGCGGCGTTGAGCAGGTTGAAGCAGTCGACGCTCAGGGTCAGCGCGAGGTCCCCGACGCTCACCGGCTTGGTGATCCGCGCGTCGAGCTGGAAGACGGCCGGCAGCCGCACGGCGTCAGGCCGGCCCACCAGCACGTCCTCGGAGAGCCCGGCGGAGTAGTTGGGCAGGTCGAGCGGGATGCGGACATACAGCGGCAGCGGGTAACCCTGCCTGGCGGTCAGGTCTCCGCCCAGGTTGAAGCTCCACTCGCGCTGCGGGGCGACCTGGACCACGCCGTCGAGGTACCCGGACCAGCGGGCGTTGAGAAAGGCGAACGGCTGCGCCCCAGGCCCGCCGCCGCCGGTCAGCACGGCGTCGCCGGCGCGGTTGCCGCCGGGCAGGAAGTCCGTCGGGTCGGGCACGGCGCCGGAGCGGCCGTAGGTCCAGTTGGACCAGGTGAAGCTGCCGCGCATCGCCCAGCGGTCGGCGAGCGTCCGGTTGCAGGTCAGGGCGGCGCCGTCGTAGCCCGCCGACCGGCCGGAATTGGTCAGCCAGGTGCCGCCGCGGGTGCTGACCCCCGGCGCCAGGACGTCATAGGTCACGGTGACCCTGCGGCCGTCGGGCAGGGTGACGGTGGCGGTGCGCTGGACGAAATCCGCCCGCGTCGCCGGCCGCCCGACGCTGCCGAGGTTTGCCGGCGCGAACGGGTTCGGATCGTCGAACACCAGCGGCACGCCGCCGCCGGCCAGCGCGCCGTTGGGGTTGGTGGTGGCGCCGGTGTCGGCCGCCGTCAGGTTGCTCAGCCGGCGCCAGGTGAGCTCCAGGCCGACCGCCATCTTCGGCACCACCTCCTGCTCGACGCTGGCCAGGACCTCGTCGGTCCGCGGCGCCGAGAAGCGCGGATCGACGGCGTCGAGCGGCAGCGGCAGGCCGTTGCGCGGGTCGAGGTTGCCGCTCCACCGCGACTGCGGCGGCCCGTTCGGCAGCAGCATGGCCGGCAGCCCGGGACCGGTCTGCGGCGTGCTGAAGTCGTAATACGCCAGCGCGGCCGCGGGATCGCGGATGGCGGCGAAGGCGGCGCCCAGCTGGTCCGCATAGCGCGAGTAGCTGGCGCGCAGCATGGTCTGGCGGCCAAAGGGGACCCAGGTATAGGCCGCTCCGGCGCGCGGCGACAGGTCCGACCAGCGGACGCCGCTCGGCCCGCCGGCGACCCGATAGCCGGGCAGCAGGCCGGGAAACGCCGGGTTGGCCGCCACCGCCGACGCCAGATCGTGGCCGCGCTGCACGTCGTAGCGGACGCCGGCGTTGGCGGTCAGGCCGCCCTGCGCGATCGTGTCCTGGGCATAGCCGCTGGTGTAGGTGTTGCGGACCGCGAAGCTGGACTCGCGGGCGGCCGCGAACAGGTTGGCGCCCGGCACGCCGCCGGCTCCCGCCACGATCAGGCCGTCGCCCCAGCCGGCGGTCGAGTCGGTCTCGACGCCGCGGTAGGCGGCGCCGAGCTTGATCTCGTGGCTCACGCCGCCCAGATCGGAATACGCGCTGCCGTCGAGCTTGCCCTGCCGCTGCGGCCGCAGGGTCTCCACGGCGAGGTAGGAGCCGTGCCATACCCCGCCGGCGTCCAGGTAGGGGACCGGACCGGAACCCCCTTCCGGCTTCAGGGCGAAGCCGCCGTCGACCGCCGAGAAGAGACCGGTCAGATAGAAGTCCGAGGTGAAGATCTGGGTGTCGTCGGCTCTGGCGACGGTGGGATCGCCGCCCCGGCGCGCCTGGTCCCAGGTGGTCGGCTGGGTGCGTTGCGGACCGGCGTCGCGCCCCGCGACCGTCGTCTGGTCCTGCAGCGCGGAGAGGGTCAGCGAGTTGTTGGCGCTTACCAGCGCATTGAGCTTGCCGTTCCAGATCGGCAGCCGCGCGCCGCCGCTGGTGCCGCCGAGCGCCACGGTGCCTGCCTCCCGGTCGTCGTAGGCGCCCCAGAACCAGGCATGATCCTCGACCATCGGACCGCCGGCCTCGGCGCCGCCGTCGCGCACCACCGCGATGCCGTCGACGATCGCCGGCGGCAGCTCGCCGGCGGCGAGCCGGGGATGCGAGATGGCGGAGCGCGACTCGGTCCCGCCCGGCGTCTCGAAGCAGCGGGCGCTGCCGCGCCATTCGTTGGTGCCACGCTTGGTGACCAGGTTGACGAACATGCCGCCGGTCGCAATGGTCGCGTCGCTGCCGCCGGTGCCGACCTGGATCTCCTCAAGAGCGCCGGCGCCGAAGTCGCTGGGCGCGGCGCCGGGGACCGCCATGTCGGTGACCACCACGCCATCTAGCGCCCAGGCCGAGTTGCCGCTCGTCGCACCCGGGCCGGCGAGGGTCTCCCACCGGCCGCTCGCGCCGCCGGCCGGGTCGATCCGGCTGGCGAGCACGCCCGGGGCGGAGGCGGCGAGCGTCCAGGGCTGGCGCGCCGTCAGCACCTCCCGCAGCTCCTCGGTGCTCACCGTGACGCCGCGGTCGAGCTGGCGCGGATCGAGGAATGGCGTCTCGAAGGAGTACTGGATGTCGATGTTCCTCGCCTCCTCCATGGTGATCTCGACCGTGGTGTTGCGGCCCGCAGTGACCACCAGCCTGGCGTACTCGACCGGCCGAAAACCTTCCAGCTCGCTGCGGATCGTCATTGCCGCCGGCGCCAGCTCGAGAAAGCGGAACTGGCCGCGGGCATCGGTCACCTGGACCCACCGGGTGTCGGCGGCGCTGGCGGTGCTGAGGGTCACCGTGGCGCCGGGCAGCGGCTTTTTCTCGTCGTCGAGGACCTTGCCGTAGACGTTGCCGGTTTCCCACTGCCGGGCCTGGGCGTCGGCGTGGCTGCCGGCGGCGCCCAGCATCACCCCTGCGATCGCCGCCACCGTCGCGGCCGCCGCCACCGCGCCGCGGTGCCGCCGGCGGCTCGAGCTTGCCGGGCGGCAAGGCCACCTCCCCATCGGGGCAGGTCCAGAGGGCATTTGCACCGGGTCAGTGCACGGGCGGTGCCAGACGGCAGGCCGCCGTCGCCTCCGCGGCTCAGGACGCGGGCGGCTCCACGCATCCAAGGCGCCGCACGGGCGGCGATTCAACTCGTTGAACCGGCCGGCCCGCCGCGATCAACGTGAGCGGTGCGCGGGAGGCCCGCCGCGATCAACGCGAGCGGTGCGCGGGAGGCCCGCCGCGGCGTCCGTCGGTATCCTTGAAGGTCTTGAGGGGCTTGAGGGGCCTGAGGGTGTCGAGGGCGTTGACGGCGGTGCGGCGGCGGCGGATCAGCGACAGCAGCACCAGGTTCAGGCAGACGACGAAGACGGCGAACATGGTCAGGCTCGCCGGCGAGGCGACCAGCTGCTCGACGAACATCTCGAACCAGCGCCAGGAGGCGGCGGTGACGCCCACTCCCGCCACCAGCGCCGCCCGCAGCAGGCCGACCAGCGCGCTGGCCACGCCGTAGGCCGAGCCCAGGCGCGCCGAACCGGCGGCCAGCAGGCTGGCGCCGATGCCCAGCAGCAGGGTGAAGGCGGCGGCCGGGAAGCTCCAGGTCCGCGGATGCCGCGACTCCCAGCCGGCGGCCGGCAGCGCGGCGATCACCCGCTGCCGGAGATCGGGCTGGACCGGGAGCGTCGAACGCTGCAGCAGGCTGACCAGACCGGCCAGCTCCTCCCGCTCGGCGCGGCACTCCGGGCAGTCTGCCAGGTGCCGGTCGAGGCGCGCCTGCTGCTCGGCGGTGGTGCAGCCGTCGAGCTCGAGGCTGAGCAGCTCGCGGTAGGTGGTGTGATCGGGGCTGCTGTTCATCGCGAATCGTCCTCAATATCTTCCGGGAGTGCCGGGTGTTCCGGGAGTGCCGGGTGTTCCGGGATTGCCGGTGGTTCCGAGGGCCGGCCTGCCGGTTGCCTTCGCGCCTGCCGCCTCAGTCGGTGAGGAAGCCATGCAGCTTCTCCTTGAGCATCTGCCGCCCCCGGAACAGCTTGTTCTTGACCGTGCCCAGGGGCATCTGCTTGAGGCGCGCGATCTCTTCGTATGGCAGCTCGCCGAAGTGGCGCAGCAGGATCAGCTCGCGGTACTCCCACGGCAAACCATCGATCGCCTGCTGGATGGCGCCGGCGCGCTCGCGGTTGCGCAGATCCCCGTAAGGTCCGCGTTCCGGCGCCGGCAGGTCCCAGTCGCGCCCTTCGCCCGCATCGTCCTCGAGCCGCAGGGAAACCAGCTTCAGGCGCCGCCGGCGGATCTGGTCGATGGCGGCGTTCTGAGCGATCCTGAACAGCCAGGTCGAGAACTTGTATTGCGGATCGTACCGGTCCAGCACCTGATACACCTTGACGAGTACCTCCTGCGCAAGGTCGTGAGCGTCATCGGCATTCCGCAGCAGGCGGAACAGGTAGTTGACCAGGCGTCCCTGATAGCGCTCGACGAGGTCGCCGAAGCTTTCCCGGTCGCCGGCGAGGACCGCCGCCACCAGGTCTTCGTCGCTCGGTTGCTCGGCCCCCCTGGTCATGGGTGGATACGCAGGCTGCGGATCAAGGTTGCAGGGGGGGTGGCGCCGTGGCGCCGGCCGGCGTGCGTTACGGCTGGTGGGGTGGGGGGCTCGGGGCGCCGCCGGCGGCCTCGGCCCTGACGTTGGCGCTGGCGGAGAGCAGGCCGGTCGCCTTGCCGTCGAGCAGCGCCAGCAGGTCCACCTCGACGCCGTGCGGCGAGCTTTCGACGATCCGGCCGACCTCACGGCCGTCGCGGCGGACGATCAGGGTGGGCACATAGCGCAGGCCGGCGGCGGCCACCGCCGCGGCCGGCTGTTGCTTGGCCTCGTCGACGCCGACGTAGTGCAGGGTGAAGGGCAGGCCGCTGCCGGGACCGCCGCCGGCGTCGGCGCCCACCTCGTCGAAGGCGCGCCAGAGCCGCGAGATCTCCCGGCGGCTGTCGCCGCACCAGGTGCCCAGCAGCACCGTCACCTCGGCGCCGGGCGCGACCGTGGTGAGCGCCTTCGCCGCGTCGCGGTCGATCTTGGACGCGACGCCGGCCTGGACCCAGGCCGGCACCGCCGCCTCCACCTGTTCGCGGCGGATCGGCCCGAGCAGCACCTGTGGCTCGGCGCCCGTGTTCCCGGCCATCGCAGTTGCGGCGGCAGGCGGCACGGTCGGTGTTTGCGGGGGTGGGGGTGTCGGGGGAGCTGGCGGCGCGGCGACGCGCATCGCGCCCAGCATCAGGACCAGGGCGGCCACCGCCGCCACACTCGAGCCGGTCATCGCCGGCAGTCTATCGCAAGTGCGCAGCGCGGTCCGAGGGGTCGCGGCCCGGGGCCCCCGCGGTCGGGATCCAGGCGGTCCATCATGAGCTCGACAACTGGGACTACCAGACTTCGGTCGAAAGCCCTGCGACCTGATCGAAGTGGTGATCGCGGGTCACTAGGACCAGGTTGTGCTGACGGGCGCTGGCTGCGATCCAGAGGTCGTTTTCCGGGATGGGTAGGCCCTTTGTTCGCTGCTCCGCTTTGAGCAAGCCGTAGAGCTGGGCCGTTTCGACATCGATCCCAAGCAGGACGCAGGAATGCGAGAACGTTTCGATCATGGCCGCATTCTGTTGTGGCCGTCTCGAATGGGCAGCGCCGTAGTACAACTCGCCCAGCACCACCATGGGGATCAGCAGTTCGGGCACAGCATCGAGCCGCTCCTGGACCTGCTGATCCTCGGTCAAGAAGGCAACGATGATGTTGGTGTCAAGCAGCCGCTTACCATTCATCGAGGTCTACCCGCTCGCACCCCTCCTCGATGGCCTCGATCATCTCGCGGCCGGATTTCGGGTCAAGGATGCCTGCAAAGCGCCTGAGGTCCCTGCCCGGTATACCTTTGGGAGTCCGCGAGGCAAGGCTATGAACGAATTCAGCCGCGCGTGTCTGCTCCTCCGGAGAGAGTCGATCCAGATCGCTGAGAATCTGTTCCTTGATCGTCGGGTTGACCATCGGCACCTCCTCGGCTTCGCTGGATTCTAGCTCCGGCGGGGTATCCGATGAAGGGCGACGACCATGAGGACATTTGAAGGGTGGTCGCGCGGATCGACTCGGACTCATTCCGGCCGGGTGATCGCACTCAGCTCCGGCTGACCTGGTTCACATGGCCAGCCGGAGCAGGCGGCGCCCGGCATCAACAGCAGACGGTCTGCGGGGTTGCGGTGCAGGGATTCGTGCCCTGACAGGGGAGGCAGGTGATGCCGGCGCAATTCGTATGGCAGGTCACGGTGCAGGCGCAGGCGGAATTGCAGCCCCCGTCCGCACTGATCGTGGCACCGCCGGCCGCCTGCGCCAGCATGGGCGAGTTGAGCGCGCGCAGCGTCTCCCGGCTGAGGCTGATTTTCTTCCAGTGCTTTCTCATCTGGATTCTCCTTTGCCGCTTTGGAAGCAGTGCGCCACCCGGCGTGCAGGTCTTGCCTTCACCGTAGGGCCACAGGATCAACGCGGCTTGTTTGAAGGCATTATAACAACAGAGTTGCGAGTAAGTCAACAAGTCTTTCAAGGCGTTCGCCGCCACTGCTCCAAGACGCTCGCCGGCACGCCCGCAGGCGTTCGCCGCCACTGCCTGAAGGGGCTCGCCGCCACTGCCTGAAGGGGGCTCGCCGCCCCCGTCAGTGCACTTCGACGATGCTCTCGATGCGGTCGCCGGCCTGGATGGCGTCCAGCACTTCGGCGCCGGCGACCACCTCTCCGAAGGCGGTGTAGCCGCCGTCGAGGTGCGGCTGTGGCGAGAGCGTGACGAAGAACTGGCTGCCGCCGGTGTCCGGTCCCGCCAGCGCCATGCCGATGACGCCGCGGCGGTAGCGCAGCCGGTTGACCTCGTCGGCGACGGTGTAGCCCGGGCCGCCGAAGCCGTCGCCGCGCGGGTCGCCGGCCTGGATCACGAAGTCGGGCACCACCCGGTGGAACAGCAGGCCGTCGTAGAAGTGCTGACCGGCGAGGGCGAGGAAGTTGAGGCAGGTGCGCGGCGCCCGCGGGCAGTCCAGGCGCAGCCGGAAGCTGCCGCGATGGGTGCGCACCTCGACGGTGCGCGGCTGCCGTGTGCGCTCGACGATCTCGCGATAGGTGCGGAGCTCGTCGCCGCCGGCGGCCTTGGTGCCCGGCGCCGGACCGGGCGGCGGTGCCGGTCGCCCCAGCCGGGTGAGCCCGGCGGCGGCTTCGCGCCGTAGCGCGTAGCTGGGTTGTTTGCCCAGCTCCTCGAGCAGCTCGACGATGGCGCCGCGCTCTCGCGGCTCGGCCTCGCCGCGCGCCGCCAGGGCCTTGATGACCCCGAGCGGCGATTCGATCGACTCGTCGTGCAGCGCGACGCCCAGCGCATGGGACAGGGTCGCCAGCGGCACCACCGGGTGGTCGGCCAGCCAGTCGCAGGCGGTCGTCCGCACCCCCTCGTCCCGATCGGCCAGGCCGGCGGCTGCCAGGCGCGTCGCGGCGGGATCGGCGGCGTCCCCCGGAGCGCCCCCGGCGCCGGTCTGGCCGGCGCCCCGCGCGGCCGCCGTACCCGCGGCCGGAGTGGGCGCCGCCGGCAGCAGGGCGGTGAGCGCCGCCTCGCGCACCAGCGGGCTGCGATCCGCGGCCAGCTTGCCCATCAGCTCGGCCTGGCCCAGCAGCGCCGCCGCCGTCGCCGCCCGGGCGCGCAGCCGCGGCTCTGCCGAGCTCGCGGCCGCCACCGTCAGCGCCGCCGCCCGTGGGTCCTGGCCGCGGGCCAGCGACACCAGCGCCGTGCCCTGCTCGATCGCCGCCGCCACGGCATCCGGCGCACCCGCCGACCCCGCCGCTGCCGGCGACCCCGCGGCCGCCGGACCGCTTGACGCCGCCCCTGAAGCCGCCGCCTTGCCCGGCGGGCCGCCCGACATCGCGGCGAGAGGGTCCGGCGCCGCCGGCTGGTCCGGCTTCCAGGCCGCCTTGCCGCCCGGGGCCGTGGCCAGGCGGTTCGCCGACGCCTGCTGCGGCTGCCGGGCCGCCAGTCCGCTTGGGGCGGCTTCGGCGTCGTGCCTCGCACCGGCCCCCTGAGGCACCTTGGCCGGCGGGCCGCCGGCGGGCACCTTCGCCGCCGCCGTCAGGCCACCGGCGCGAGCCGCGAGCGCCGCCCCCAGCTCGGGATCCGGCAGCCAGGCCGCCGCCTCGATCGCCGTGATCCGGACTCCGGGCCGCGGATCGGCCAGCAGCTCGAGCAGCCGCGACCGCCAGGCGCGGTCGGTGGCAGCTTCCGGCGCAGCAGGCCCTCCCGTCGCGGCCGGCCCTCCCGCCGCGGCCGACCCTCCCGACGCGGCCGACCCCTCCCTCGCGGCCGACCCCTCCCTCGCTACCGCCCCTCTCGCCGCGGCAGATCCCTCCTTCGCTACCGGCCCTCCCGCCGCGGCCGGACTTCCCGGCGCGGCCGGGCTCCCCGAGGCCGCCCCTGGGCTCCGCGGCGCTCCGTGATTCTCGGGCGCCGTGCCGCCCGGGGAGGCGGCCGGCGCCTTCGACGACGCCTCCTGCGCCTTTTCGCCGGCGGCCAGCGTCGCGCCGGCGCGCAGCGCCTCCACCACCGGTCCGGCGGCGGCATCGCCGAGCAGCGGCGCCAGCGCCGCGAGGTCCGCGATTCCCGCCCCCACCCGCCCCAGGCCGCGCGCCGCCCAGGCCCGCACCAGCGGATCGGGGTCGGCCAGCAGCCGGCGCAGCAGCGGCGCCGCGGCCGGCAGCGGGTCGCGGGCCAGGGCGTAGGCCGCCTGGCGGTGCAGGTCCGGATCCGGCAGGCCCAGGCCGTGCTCGGCCAGCGGCACCAGCGCCGCCTCCTTGAAGCGGAAAAGGCCGGGCAGCAGCCGCGGCCAGCGCTCTTCCTCGGGCAGCTGCGCCACCTCCCCGGCCACCTCGACGAGCGGCGTCGCCAGCCGCCCCAGGGCTTCGACCGCCAGCACGCCGGTCTCCCGGTCGGGGTCGTGGATCGCCTGCCTTAGCGCCTGCCTCGCCTCGGCCTCGCCGCGCAGCCCCAGGCTGAACGCCGCCTCGCGCCGCACCGTCGCCTGGTCGTCGATCAGCAGCCCGGCGAGCACCGACCTCGCGTCCTGCCCCGGGATGCGGCCGAGCGCCATCGCCAGCTCGGCGCGTATCTCCGGGCCGGCCCGCAGCGCCAGCATCACCGACACCGGCTCGTAGATCCGGCGCTCCGCGATCAGCAGCAGCATCGCCCGCGTCTCGAGATCGGGCGCCCGCATCACCGGCTTGCCAGCCGCGGCGGCTCCCCGGTCGGCCGGCGCCCCGCCCGCCGGCAAACCCCCCGCCGCCGCCAGCGCGACACCAACGGCCAGTGCCAACCCGCGCACCGCCCGGCCGGCCGGCATGTCCCGGGCGCGTCCCGGCGCCAGCTCGTCGTCGCTGCGAGTCGATCGTCCCATCGTCCACCGATGCTACGTCCGGAGAGAGCTGCCGGCAAGGCGCCGGCGCGCCCCAAGTCGGTCAGGGGCGGCCAGGGGGCGGCCCAGGTCGGCCAGGGCGCCCCCGGGAGCCAGAGCGCCGGGGCGCCCCCCGCCGCGCGGTTATACTCGCGGCCCATGCCCGCCGCCTTGAGCTTCGTGCAGGTGCGCCGCCGCTTCGGCCGCCTGGCGGTGCTCGGCGGCGTCTCGGGCGCGGTCGGCGCCGGCGAGGCGCTGCTGGTGACCGGCCGCAACGGTGCCGGCAAGAGCACCCTGCTGCGGTGCCTTGCCGGGCTGCTGGCGCCCGACTCGGGGACCATCGACTTCCGCGAGGACGCCGCGGCCCCGCCGCTGGACGCCGCCGCCCGCCGCCGCAGCGTCGGCCTGGTGGCTCCCGACCTGGCGTTCTACGGCGAGCTGACCGCGGCCGAGAACCTCGCCTTCTTCGCCCGCCTGCGCGGCCTGGGACCGGAGCGCGGCGACGAGCTGCTGCGCCGCCTCGAGCTGCCGCCCGACCGGCCGGCCGCGGCCATGTCCTCCGGCATGCGCCAGCGCCTGCGCTGGGCCTGGGCGCTGCTCCACCGGCCCAGCCTGCTGCTGCTCGACGAACCGTTCCAAAACCTCGACGCGGCGGGGGTGGAGATCACCCGCCGCCTGCTCGCCGAGCATCTCGCGCCCGGCCTGGCCAACCCGGCCGCACCCTCCGAGCCCGCCGGCCCTGCCGGCATCGCCCCCCGCATCGGCCCCGGCATCGGCTCTGCCGGCATCGCCCCCGGCGCCGCCCCCGCCACCGGCCCCGGCATCGGCCCTGCCGGCA
>DATGHG010000387.1:0-22714 GCA_035308185.1 Thermoanaerobaculia bacterium
TCACGTCGGCGGCCTCATCCACCTGTTGTTGGTGATTGCCCTGATCGTCGTCGTCGTGAGGTTGATCCAGGGAAGAGGAGTCTGACCGCGGCGTCGTGATCGGCGGCCGTCGCCGGCGGCCGCCGCACGAGGCCGCCGGCCTCTCCGGACTCGTCCTGCGTATCCTGCTGACAAACCCCTGCACGCTCGCAAACCCCGTGCACGGCGAGCACCGAGCCGTGGTGGCTACCGGTCAGGAGCCGTCGCGGCCGGCGCCTCGGGCGCCGCTCGCCGTCGCGTATCCGCAGTCCAGGAAGATGCAGCGTTGCTTCGTGCCGTGATGCAGCTTGGCGCAGCGCACCCCGGCCCGGCCGCGCACCGCGACAAAGACCGCCGCCGCCAGCAGCATGCCGAGCGGCGGCGCCCCCAGATACACCCAGAAGCCGTGCCAGGCGCCGGCGTGCAGCGCGGCGGCGAAGCTGCGCGCCGGGTTCATGCTGCTTCCCGAGAGCGGCGCCTCGAAGGTGATGAACAGGGCCGCCAGCAAGCCGGTGCAGAGTCCGGTCAGGTGGGGGCGGCGCGAGTTCGACACCGCCAGCACCACGCCCATCATCAGGCTGGAGATCCCGAGCTCGGCGGCAAAGGCGACCAGAGCGCCCAGCATTCCCGGCATGGTGACGATGCCGCGCACCGGCGGCCCGCTGAACGCGGCTCCATACCAGAGCTTCACCAGCAGCACCCCGCCGGCGGCGCCGGTCATCTGGGCCGTGACGTAGAACGCCGCATCCCAACCCGCCACCTTGCCCAACCGGTAGAAGGTCAGCGTCATCGCCGGGTTCAGGTGCCCACCCGAGCGCTGGCCCCACGGCGAATAGGTCAGCGCCATCGCGACGAGCCCCATGCCCACGCCCATGAGGGCGCGCCGCCCCAGGGGTCCCGGCAGCGCCCGGCGCAGCGCCTCGGGGCCGGCGCCGAGCAGCGTGCCGAGGACGCCGGCGCCGATCATCAGCGTGGCAAGCAGGGCTGCCTCGATCAGGTACTCCGGCCAGTGCGCGCGCAGCGCGCCGATCGCTCTCGCCACTCGCGGATTCTATGGAACCGCCGCCGCCCTGGCGACCGCCCATGGCTCGCGCCAGCATCCGCCCGCCAGCGTGGCCGGGTCGGCGGGCGGCCCGGCGGCAAGCGCCGTCTCGCCGGCAGCGGATGGACATGACCGGGAGCATCCACCAGAATCGCTCGATGGCGGCCCCCGACCCCGGCGCTGCCGTGCCGGCTCCTCCTGCCGCCGCTCCGGCGGCCCCACCGCAGGGCGTTACCGCCGGCGACATCAGCCGCGAGGTGCGCGACTTCGCCCGCCGCCAGCAGCGCCGCCGCCGGGTGGTGCCGCGAGCCCTGTTGGTGGGCATCCTGGCCGGCCTTGCCGCGTCCGCCTTCCGGATCACCCTGGACGCCGCCGACCGGCTGCGCAACGGCTTCTTCCGCTTCGCCCACACGCTGCCGCCGCCCTGGGGCCTGCTGCTCGCGATCGCGCTCTGCGGCGCCGGCGCCGGCGCCGCCCTCTGGCTGGTGCGCCGCTTCGCGCCCGAGACCTCCGGCAGCGGCATCCCGCACCTCAAGGCGGTCCTCCACCGCCTGCGCGGCATGAGCTGGCGGCGCGTGCTGCTGGTCAAGTTCGCCAGCGGCACGCTGGGCATCGGCAGCGGTCTCGCCCTCGGGCGCGAGGGGCCGACCGTCCAGATGGGCGGCGCCATCGGCCAGATGGTGAGCCAGTGGCTGCACGGCAACGCCAGGGAGCGGCACACCCTGATCGCGGCCGGCGCCGGCGCCGGGCTGGCCGCCGCCTTCAACGCCCCGCTCGCGGGCGTCATCTTCGTGCTCGAGGAGCTGCGCCGGGATTTCCAGCCCGGCGCCCTGACCGGCGCCTTCGTCGCCTCGGTGACGGCCGACGTGGTGGAACGGTTGCTGCTCGGACAGTCGCCCGTCTTCCGCGTCGTCAACCCTCCCGTGCCGCCGCTTTCGAGCCTGCCGCTGTTTCTCGCGCTGGGGCTATTCGCAGGTCTCCTGGGCGTCGCCTTCAACCGCACGCTGCTCGCCAGCCTGCGCCTGTTCCAGCGCACCGCGTCCTGGCCGCTCGGCCTGCCCGCGGCGCTGGTGGGCGGGGCGCTCGGGGTGGTGGGCTGGTTCGTGCCGGCGGCGCTGGGCGGTGGCGGTCGGCTGGTCGAGGCCACCTTTGCCGGCCGGGTGGCGATGGGCACGCTGGCCGGCCTGCTGCTGCTGCGGTTCGCCATGACCATGCTCAGCTACGGCTGCGGCACGGCTGGCGGCATCTTCGCGCCGCTGCTGGTCATCGGCGCCCAGGCAGGCCTGCTGGTCGCCCTGCTCGGCCAGACGCTCTTCCCGGCGGCCGCCGGCTTCCATGCCGCCTTCGCGGTGGTCGGCATGGCCGCCCTCTTCGCCGCCATCGTGCGGGCGCCACTCACCGGCATCGTGCTGCTGCTCGAGATGACCGCGCAGTACTCGCTGATGCTGCCGCTGCTGGCCGCCTGCTTCACCGCCTACGCGCTCGCCGACCTGCTGCGCGATCAGCCGATCTACGAGGCGCTGCTCGAGCGCGATCTGCTGCGCGGCCAGGAGCGGACGCAACCTGGCCAGACCACCCTGGTCGAGCTGCTGGTGGAGGCCGGCGCACGCTTCGACGGGCGGCGGCTCGCCGACCTCGGCCTGCCGCCGGGCTGCTTGCTGGTGACGGTCGAGCGCGGCGGCGCCGAGGAGGTGCCCTCGCGCGACACCGTCCTGCGCGCCGGCGACCGCATCACCGCCGTGGTCGCACCGATCGCCGCCGGCGGCGTCGAGCAGCTGCGCCGCGGCGTCGAAGCGCGCGACGCCGGCGCCCGGCGTGGGCGATCCACGGCGGCCGAGTAGACCGCGAGGCGCGGCGGCGCCCGCGGCCCCGCCACCGCTTGCGCCGCGGCGGCCGTGACGCCCATTTTCTGACGTATCCTGAACCCCATGCAGACACCGATCGACCTCTTGCAGCGGCAAGCACGAGCCTTCCTGGCCATGCACCACGGCCCGCCGATCCTGTTGCTGCCCAACGCCTGGGACGTGGCCAGCGCCCGCGTCGTCGCGGCGGCCGGCGCCCGGGCGGTGGCCACCAGCAGCGCCGCGGTGGCGGCGGCGCTCGGCTACTCCGACGGCGAGCGGCTGCCGCGCGAACTGATGCTCGAGGCGGTGCGCCGCATCGCCGCGGCGGTGAGCGTGCCGGTGACGGCGGACATGGAGGCCGGCTACGGCCGCTCCCCGGAGGAGGTGGCCGAGACCACGCGCGGCGTCCTCGCCGCCGGCGCGGTCGGCATGAACCTCGAGGACGGCACCGGCGACGCGCAGGCGCCGCTGCGGCCGCTGGGCGAGCAGGTCGACCGCATCCGCGCGGTGCGGCAGGCCGCCGCGGCGGCGGGAGTGCCGCTGGTGCTCAACGCCAGAGTGGACGTGTTCCTCGCCCAGGTGGGCCCGCCGGAGGGCCGCCTCGCCGAAGCGGTGCGGCGCGCCAACGCCTACCGGGAAGCCGGCGCCGACTGCCTGTTCGTGCCTTGGGTGTTCGCCGCCGACCAGGTCGCCAGCCTGGTCCGCGAGATCGCCGGCCCGGTCAGCCTGCTGGCCGGCCGCGCCACCCCGCCGGCCGCGGAGCTGGAGCGTCTGGGAGTCGCCCGCCTCAGCGTCGGCTCGGGCCTGATGAAAGCCGCCCTCGGCTTCGCCCGCGACGCCACGCGAGAGCTGCTGGTCGAGGGCTCCACCGCGCGCCTTTTCGCCAGTCCCCTCGCCGCGTCCGAGTGGGAGAGCCTGCTGCAGGGGGTGCCATAAGCAGCGGCCGGACCCGCCGCGCCCACGGCACCTGCCGCCCCCGCCGCGCCCGCCGCCGAAATCGAGCCCGGCGCCTGACTCAGCCCCGGTTGGTTTCCTCGCGGCCGGCGCTAGGGCGGCCCTCTTCTACGGTCCCCGGCGGCTCGGCGAGGACGAGTGACCGTTGAGGATCTTCCAGCCGTCGCCGCGGTCGATCAGGGTCATGCCAAGGACTCCGCCGAAGCTGAAGCCGCCGCCCTTGGGGTCCACCAGCCGGGTCTGGAACCGCGTCAACACCTGGGCGACGCCCGGCGCCAGCGGCGTGATCTCGCTGTCCTGGAAGGTGTTCTGGACCTTGGTGCCCGGGGGAAGCGCCAGGAAATACTTCCGGATCTCGTCCACCGAGCGGGCCTCGACCACCCCGTTCGCAACCCAGCGGAAACGCGCATCCTCCGCATAGAGCCGCAGCAGCGCGTCCCAGCGGCCGGCCGCCGCCAGCTCGCAGTAGGAGTCGAGCGTCGCCTGGACGCCGCTGCGGATGGCAACGGCCTGCTCCTGAGTCAGCTCCTGCGCCGGCACGGCGCCGGCGCCGGCGATCCCGCCGGCCATCCCGCCGGTGAGACCGAGCAGGAGCGCCAACACACGGCAGGTCATCGATCGCGGTGTCTGCAGCATGCGCAGCGTTCGCAGCGTTCGCGGCGTTCGCGGCATTCGCGGCGTTCGCGGCATTCGCAGCATTCGCACCGTTCGCACCGTTCGCGGCATTCGCGGCATCGAGCTCCTCCTTTCCGCCCCGGCCGCCTTCAGATCTCGTCCTGGGCGTTGGGGTCGTACTGCATGGCGCCGGCGACGTTGCCTTCCGGGTCGCGGAAGAAGATCAGGTGGCCGACGGTAGGGATCAGGGTCCGCGGAATGATGATCGTGCCGCCGTTGGCCACCACCGCGGCGGCGACCGCATCCACGTCCTTGACCGAGAGCGAACACTCCCAGCCGATCGTGCGCTGCCCGGCGACCAGCTCCCGGCGTTGCTGCAGCGCCCCGCGGATGCCGGGCTCGCCCTCGGTGCCGGTCATCGCCTGCAGGAAGCCCGGCGGCCCCCAGGCCTCGAAGCGCCAGCCGAACACCCGCTCGTAGAAGCGGCGCGCCCGCTCGAGGTCGTCGGCGTTGATCGCGAAATGCGCCACGTTGGCTGCGGCACGGGGCTCCGGGCTCTGCGGCATCTCCGGTACCTCCTTTCGAGGCAAGGCAGACTCAGGACGGGCCCACCATAACCCGCTCCCGGCGCTGCGTGTTAGCTCTATACTGACAGTGGATGTCGAGATCGCGCCAAACCGCGGAACCGCAGGTGCGGGCGGCCTCGGTCGCCTGGGCCTCCGCCTTCGTCTGGCGCAACCGCGCCAGCCTCTGGGGGCATCTGCTCTTTGCCTCCCGCGGCATGCTGACGGTGCACACCGGCGCCGGGCTGTGGGTGGTTCCCGCCCACCAGGCGATCTGGATCCCGACCGGCGTCCGGCACGACGTGGAGATCGCCGGCGGCGTCGCGATGCGCGCCCTCTATCTGAGCGACTCGCTCGGCCGCCTGCTGCGCGGGCGGCTGCCGGGCAGCTGCCGGGTGGTCGAGATCACCCCTCTGCTGCGCGAGATCCTGCGGCGCGCGATGCGCCTGCGGACCCTCGACCGGCGGGTCGTGGCGGAGAGGCATCTGCTCGACGTCCTGCTCGACGAGCTCACCATCCTGCCGCTGGTCCCCCTCGACCTGCCGATGCCGCGGGACGCCCGCGCCGTCCGCGCCGCGGCGCTCATCCGCGCCGATCCCGCGGCCCGCCGGACCCTCCCCGAGCTGGCGCGCGCCGCGGCGGCGAGCGCGCGCACCCTCGAGCGGCTGTTCCGCCAGGAAACCGGCCTGCCGCTCGGCCTGTGGCGGCAGCGGGCGCGGCTCCTCCGGGCGTTGCAGCACCTCGCGGAAGGCGATTCCGTCACCGCCACCGCGAGGGCCGCGGGCTACGAGAGCCCCAGCGCCTTCGTCGCCGCCTTCCGGCGCGCCCTCGGCACGACGCCCGGCCGCTACTTCAGGCGCGCCGCCGCCGCGGCTGAGGAAGCCGAAGAGCCCTCCTCGCCCCGGCTCCGTGCGAAGAGCTGACCGGCAGCCCGCCCTGCCGGCACCGGGTTAGGATCTCGGCGAGGCGGAGGTGCCGATCATGAACCGCGAGAGCCAGGAGACCGGGCGGCACCGCCTCATCCCGACCGGCGAGGCCACCGCCCTGCTGCCGGTGGCAGACGGCCGGCTGCCGCCGGTGCGGGTGATCGGCACCGCGGCGATCCGCGACGGCCTCGACGAGGTGTGCCTGCAACAGGCGGTCAACGCCCGCGGCGCGCCCGGCGTCGCCGATCTGGTGCTCAATCCGGATGCGCACCGCGGCTACGGCGCTCCCGTCGGCTGTGTGCTCACCTCGCCCAGCCACATCTACCCGGGTCCGGTCGGCGTCGACATCAAGTGCTCGATGAGCCTGTTGCAGCTCGACCTGCCGGCCGCCGAGATCGCGGGCCAGGCGGTGCGCCGGGCGCTCATCCGGGAGATCGGGCAGCGCGTGCCGACCGGCGCCGGCAAGGGTCAGCGCAGCGTCCGCAAGTCGCGGCGCGTCGCCGCGGCGCTGGGCGAGGAAGCGGTGACCGAGGGGGCGACCGCCCGGGTCTGCGCCGCCCTCGGCATCCCGGCGGACTGGCCGGCGCGCTGCGAGGATTGGCGCCACCTCGGCCATGACGGCACGGCGGACGCCCTGCGTGCGCGCCTGGCGGAGCTGCGCGCCGGCGGCCGCTTCGGGAACTTCGTCGACAAGATCGGCCAGCTCGGCTCCTATGGCGGCGGCAATCACTTCGGCGAGTGCGAGGTGGTGCACGTCGGCGCCGGAGGGGACGGCAACGGCGCCGCCGCGGCCAGGGAGCGCGCCGAGCGCGCGGCGACGGCGTTCGGGCTGCGCGACGGCCACGTCGCTTTCCTCTCGCACTGCGGCTCGCGCGGCTTCGGCCACGACCTGGCGCAGCGGCAGTTCCGCGAGATGCGCCACCACTTCGAGCGCTGGCACCTGGCGCTGCCGGCGGGCGACCCGCACCTGGTGTACGCCCCGCTCGGCACGCCGCAGGCGGACAGCTACCTCGACGACATGGCGATGGGCGCCAACTTCGCGACCGTCAACCACCTGCTGATCAATGCGCTGGTGCTCGAGTCGTTCGCGGCGGTCTTCCCGGGCGTCGGCGGCCGGCTGGTCTACTTCATCAGCCACAACATCGCCCGCCGCGAGCAGCTCGACGGCAAGCCGGTTTGGGTCCACCGCAAGGGCGCCACCCGCGCTTTCCCCGGCGGCCACCCGGAGCTTGCGGGCACGCCGTTCGCAGAGGTCGGCCACCCGATCCTGCTGCCGGGCAATCCCCAGGCGGGCTCGGCGGTCATGGTCGCCGATCCGGGCGCGGCGCTGACCTGCTACAGCGTCAACCATGGCGCCGGACGCGCGCTGGGCCGCAGGCAGGCGAGCCGCCAGCTCGATCAGGTCGCGGTGGACCGCTCCTTTGCCGAGCGCGACATCCTCACCAACACGCGGGTCTACCCGATCGACGAGGCGCCGGCGGCCTACAAGGACTTCGAGGCGGTGCTCAGCTCGGTCAAGCTGGCGGGCCTCGCCTCCGAGGTGGCCCGCCTGGACGCGCGCTTCGTGATCAAGGACGGGGCGCCGGCGGACGACTGAGCCGTCGCGGGCGCGGATCGCAGCATCGGCCGATCCAGGCCATCGGCGGGGCGCTGCCGGATCAGGACGGCTTCGCGGGCATCAGGCGGCGCGCGTCGAGGTACGAGGCGAGCGCCTCGGCGGCGCCCGCCGCTGCCGCCGCCAGGGCCACGTAGCCGTCGGGCCGCACGAGGTAGACCGCATCGCGCCGCAGGCCGGTCCGGCCCGTCCCGGGGCGCCACGGAAACACGTGCAGCGGCAACCCTCGCGTCTCGCACAGGGCACGGACCTCGCGCGCCGGATCGCCGTAGACGTGCACCTGCCAGTCCAGCGAAACCAGCGGCGCGTAGTTGTCACCGTCGCCGTTGGCGGTGTCCTCGATCCATGGCAGGCGGTCGCCGCCGTGCACCGGCCCCACGCGCCCCGCGCTCAGGCTGCTACCGCGGTAGTTCACCGCCGTCTGTGAGACGGTGCGAAACATGAGGCGTCGCAGCGCCGCGGACCTGAGGAGCAGCGGCAGCAGGCGCGGCACGACGTTCAGCCGCAGGCGCCGGGTGACCGCGCCGGAGCTCGTCACGCTGGTGAAAGCCCGATCGGTCGTCGCCACCAGGCGCCGCGCGAAGGCGATCCGTTCCGGCTCGTAGCTGTCGAGGATCGCTGCCGGTGCCCGACCGCGCAGCACGGCGGCGAGCTTCCAGGCGAGGTTCGCCGCGTCGCCGATGCCGGTGTTCATGCCCTGGCCCCCCACCGGGCTGTGGATGTGCGCGGCATCGCCGGCCAGGAAGGCGCGGCCCTGGCGAAAATGATCGGCGACCCGGTGGTGCACGCGGTAGGTCGAGAACCAGTTCACGCGGGCGACGTCGATCTGCATCCACGCGATCACCCGCCGGCTCACGTCGCTCCACGACAGGCTCTCCGGCAGGTCTTGGGCCGCATCGCGCACCGTGCCGACCAACCGCGCGCGCCCATCGCCCTGCAAGGGGAAGACGGCGAGGAATTCGGTAACGTCCAGGCCGATATGCACTTCGCCATTCATCGCCGCGCCGCTCGCCGCCACGTCGGCGACGTAGAAGAGATGGGAGTAGGTGCCTCCCGGGAAACCGATGCCAAGCGCCTCGCGCACGGTGGAATGGGCGCCGTCGCAGCCGGCGACGTAGGCTGCCTGGCACGCTTGCGGCTCCGCATCGGCGCGTTGCAGGCGCGCCAGCACACGGCCGTCCTGCTCCGCGAAGCCCAGGAGCCGCGTCCGGCGCTCGATCTCGACGCCGAGGTCGGCGAGGCGATCGCTCAGCAAGCGTTCGTGCTCGTCCTGGGGAAAGCTCAGGGCGTAGGGGAACGGGCTGAGGCCCGCGCCCATGTCGCCGAGGGCGAGGCGCGCGGCGCGCCTGCCCGCCACCCAGAGATTTGCCGCGACCGCCTTGCGCCCGCGCGCGACCACCGCGCCGGCGAGGCCGAGCTGGCCGTACAGTTCGAGCGTGCGGGCCTGCACGGCGACCGCGCGCGACGTCGTCCCCGGCTCGGCGGTGGTGTCGATGATCCTCACCCGCACGCCAAGTCGCGTCAGCCATAAGGCCAGCACCAGGCCCGTCGGCCCGGCGCCGACGACGAGAACCTCGGTGTTGGCGCTCGGCGACCCGGTCACGCTCCCCCTCTACCTGCGGGCAACCGGCCGGCAGTCGTCGGCCGACCACTCGGTGTGCATCACCACGTTGGCCACATTCCGATAGTTCTGTGGGCGGTTCGCGGCCCGCAGGCCCGGCGTGTAAGATCTACTGATGAACCTCCGGAGTGGCCGGAGCGGAGAATCGAGTCGACCCATCGTCCCCGAAGGGAGACCCTATGAAGAAGGATGTCCTCAAGAAAGGCTTGCGGCTTCAGCTCCATCGCGAGACCTTGCACGCCCTCGAAGACGCGCAGCTCCCCGCAGTCGCTGGCGGCTCAGTTACCACGTGTGTCCCTACCTGCATCCCCTGTACCACCTACACTAAGTATTGCTGAAGCCACGTTCGGCAGGGGACCGAGGACTGGATGGCGCAGTCGGCTCCCCCTCTCCCCTCCCGGCTTGCATGCGGGGAGGGGAGAGGGTTCCCACCCAGGCGCCTAAGCCGCGACGCCCCCGGCCCCCACCTCCAGGTCCGGGCTGGTGCCGACCCCAGGCACGATCTGCTGCGGCGCCCAGGCTTTGCCGTTGAAGGTTGACCAGAAGATGCGCTCGTCGCCGAGAGTGCCTTTCCAGGCCATGTAGAGCAACTTGTTGAAGACCGCCAGCGCCGGCCCGACGCTGGTGGCGATCCCTGGGACCACCTGCTGCGGCGTCCAGATGGTGCCGTTGAAGCTCGACGACCAGAAAATACGCTGGTCGGCCGCCACACCCTTCCAGCCAGCATAGAGGGCGTTGCCGAAGGCCGCCAGCGACGGCCCCTCGCTGGTGGCGACTCCCGCCAGCAGGTTCTGCGGCGCCCAGCTCGTGCCGTTGAAGGTGGTCCAGAAGATGCGCCCGTCGCCGAAGCTGCCTTTCCATCCCATGTAGAGGTCGGTGCCGAAAACCGCCAGCGAGGGTCCGACGCTGGAGGCGATCCCGGGGACCTCCTGCTGCGCCGCCCAGCTCGTGCCGTTGAAGCTCGACCAGAAGATACGCTGGTCAGCTGATCGAGAGCACCGAGGGGCGATTGACTGCATCGTGGACCGCGGTGGTGACCGCATCCACCCATCCCTTCTCGGTCCACGGTGCGAAGTAGACCGTGACATTCGCACCCGGGGCAACCGCGCCGGCGACGTCGATGTCGAGCGCCACCTCGGTATCTTCGTCGCTATCGATGCCGGGCGCATTCGTCGCTCCGTCGACGCCGACCGCGGTGAGGTTGGGAGTCTTGAGCCCCAGGCCGTTGAAGAATTTCTGGATGTCGCTCAGCCGATAGCCGCCGCCGAACTCGAGCAGGCCGATGGTCTGGCCGGTCGCGGCCTGAGAGGACGGGAAGTCGTAGAGCTTGGCCACTTGCGGCGGGGTCAGTGGGTTGATGCCCAGCGCCGGGCTGCTGACGCGAGCGTGGAGCGGCCGCGCCATCTGGCGGTTGTCCAGGCCGAACACGGCCTCGACGACGTTCGACAGGTTGGCGGGCAGGTGCAGATGGCCCTCGCGCCCGCGGTAGGCATGCGTCGGCGTCTCGTAGCGGCCGAGGTCGACGGCAAAGGCGCGGCTCATCTGCTCGACGGTGCCCGAGGCGATGACGGACCGCCGCGCCGCGTTGGACTCGATCACCGTGAGGCCCTGGCCACGAGCGAAGTCGGCGACCGCCGCGAGATCCGCCGGCGCCGCGCCGTAGCGCGCGGCGAAGTCCTCGCGAGAAAGGAACCTGCGCTGTCCCGGCGGCGGCGCCGCCAGCTCCTCGGGACCGGGCAGCGGTGGCGCATCGGGGCGCCGCCGCACGCGCAGGGTCACGGACAGGGTCTCCGCCGGATCGGCGGGACCCACCAGGCGAGCGCCGGCCGCCGGCACCCGCGCGCTGTTTTCGAGACGGCTGTAACCGGCGGGAATCTCTCTCATCTCGTTCTCCTTGACCTCGCGGCGAGCGTGCCATGAGGCGTGATCCGGGCGATCCCCGCACGGGATCCCGGATCCAGGCAGATCACCGCACCGAATTGCCTTCGCAAGAGAGACGAAAGGGAACCCGGGATCCCCTCACCGGGGCGAACGGAGCGCCCGCAGCTCTACGCAAGGGCCTGGCGGTGCATCACGCCGACGACTCTGGCAGGCCGGGGAGGGCGGGAGAAAGTAGCGCACGAGGGCCGCGTGGCGCGCGCGACGCAAGAGCCCTGAGAGGGCAAGGGCCAAAAACGGCGATCGGCGAACCGGTCACGCTCCCTCTCTACCTGCGGGCGACCGGCCGGCGATCGTCGGCCGACCACTCGTACCACGAGCCGTCGTAGTTGCGGACGTCGGCGTAGCCGAGAGCCCGCAGGATCACCCACGCCTCCGCCGAGCGCACGCCGCCGGTGCAGTAGGTGATCACCCGGTCCCCGGGCTTGATGCCGGCGGCGAGGAGCCGTGCCCTCGCCGCGACCGGATCGATTCGCCCCAGCGGATCGAGCAGCGCTTTCCATTCGACGTGCACGGCACCGGGGATGTGGCCGCCGCGCGCTTCGAAGTAAGGAGTGGCGCCGTGCCATTCCTCGTCGGACCGCACGTCGAGGACGATGCTCCCGGCGTGCAGCGCCTGGTCCACGTCCGCGGCGCTCGCGCGCAGCGCCGCGACCGGCGCCGCTCGGAACCGTCCTGCCAGCGGTCGTTCGTCGGCCGTCGAGATCGGCAGCCTTGCCTCCCGCCAGGCCTCCCAGCCGCCGTCGAGGAGCCGCGCCTGCGGGTGGCCGAGATAGGCAAGCATCCAGACGATCCGCCCCTCCTCGCCCCACCCCGTCCGGGCATTGCCATAGACCACGGCGGCGCGGTTGGAATCGACGCCGAAACCCGCCAGGCGCCGGGCCAGTCCGTCGAGGTCGCGCGGCAGCTTGCCGGTGCGTCCCCAGCCGTCCCGGAAGTCCGTCCAGTCGATCCGGACCGCCCCCGGCACGTGCCCGCGCCGGTAGTCGCTCGCCGGCCGGGCGTCCAGGATCGTCACCGTACCCGCAGGCCGCGAAGCCAGCTCGCCAGGCGTCGTCACCAGGCTGAGCGCAAGGCCCAGCACCGCATGCGAGATCACCAAATCTCCTGAGCCTGGTCGTGGCAGCTGTCCGCGCGCCACGATTCACCCGTAGCGCGGCTCAGTTTACCGCCGCGTCTTGACCGCCATAACCGGGATGAATCATACTCACACTCATGAGTATGACAAAGCGCATCCAAATTCCCGTCGCCGATCAAGACCGTTCTCACTTTCAAGCGGCTGCCCGCCGGGCCGGCCTGCCCTTGGCGGAATGGGCTCGGCGACATCTGCGAGAAAAGGCGGATGAGGTGCTGAGCGGCGCACCTCTTGGTCCCCTCGCAGCCCTGGCTCTGCTGGAGAGCCTCGAGGCGCCGGTCGCCCCCGTGCAGACCATGATCGAAGAATCGGTTGCCGGACGCTACTCGTGATCCTGATCGACGCGAATATCTTCATGTATGCGGCAGGGCGGGAGAGTCCGCAGCGATTGCCCTGCCAGCGGTGGCTGAAGAGACTGGTCGCCGGAGAAGCCCCGGCGGCCTGCACCGACGCCGAGGTCCTGCAAGAGATCCTGCACCGGTATCGCTCGCTCAAGATCCCGGAAGTCGGGTTTCAGGTCTTTGACGCCGTGACCCATCTGGGTATCCCGATTCTGGCGGTCACGGATCGCGCCCTGCGGGAGGCCCGTGCGCTGCTCCAAGGTCACCCTGATCTATCCACGAGGGATGGCGTTCATCTCGGGGTGATGCGGGAGCATGTGATCCAAGAGGTGCTCTCTTACGATCAGGGCCTCTCGCAGGTGTCGTGGGTCAAGCGGCTCGAAGCGTGAAGCCCGTAGATTCTGCCAATCAGGGAGCCAGAATCTTCGCCAGCACCTCCTGCACCTCGCCGACGTCCAGCGGCTTCGTGAGGTGGGCGAGAAAACCGGCCTCCTGCGACCGCTCGTGGTCCGCGGGTAGGCCGTAGCCGGTGATCGCCACCAGGCGCAGGCTGCCGTCGACAACGCCGCGGAGGTGGCGCGCCACCTCGTAACCGTCCATGCCCGGCAGACCGATGTCGAGCAGGGCCACGTCGGGATGCGCGCCGGCCGCGGCGGTGATCGCCGAGGGTCCGTCGTAGGCCAGGGTGACGGCATAGCCGGACCTGCCGAGCGCCTGGCCCAGCAGGTCGGCGGCGTCGCGATTGTCGTCCACCAACAGCACCCGGTGCGCCCGGCCTCGGCCTTCGCCCAGGCCCCCGGCGCCGGCCTGGGCATCGCCAGCGGCGTCCTCCGGCACGGCCGCCGGCGCCGCCGGCACCGGCGTCACCGGCTCGGCGCTCGCCGGCAGCACCACGCGGAAGGTGCTGCCGCGGCCCAGCCCGTCCGAGTGGGCGCTCACCCGCCCACCGTGAAGGGTGACCAGGCTGCGCACGATCTCCAGCCCTAGCCCGAGCCCGCCCTCGCGGCGCTCCGCGCGGCGGGGCCCCTGGACGAAGGGCTCGAACAGACGCGGCAGCAGGTCGGCGGCGATCCCCGCGCCGTTGTCGCGCACCACGATCTCCACCTCGTCGCCCTCGTCGCCGATCGCCCGCGCCGCCAGCTCGATGCGCCCGCCGGGCTCGGTGTAGCGGGCAGCGTTGGTCAGGAGATTGGCGACCACCTGGGCCAGCCGCTGCGCATCGGCCTCGACGCACAGGCCGCTCGCCGGCACCGTCTGCACCAGATGGTGGCGGCGCTCCTCCAGCAGCGGTTCCACCATCTCGACGGCGTGCGCCGTCACCGTCGCGATCTCCACCGGCGCTCGCCTCAGCATCACCTTGCCGCGGGTGAGCTTCGAAACGTCGAGCAGGTCCTCCACCAGCCGCAGCAGGTGCCGGCCCTGGCGATCCAGGATGGCAAGCTCGCGCTCGAAGGCGTCCCCGGACTTCAGCCGCAACAGCTGGATGGCGGTGAAGATCGGCGCCATCGGATTGCGCAGCTCGTGGCTGAGCATCGCCAGGAACTCGTCCTTGGCGCGGTTGGCCGCCTCGGCCTGCAGGCGCAACCGGTCCACCTGCTCGCGGGCGGTCACCTCGTCGGTCACGTCGAAGCCGACCATGATCACACCGTCGACCCGCCCATCGACGGTGCGCAGCGGCTCGTAGACGAAGTTCAGGTAGATGATGCCGGCCCGGTCCGTGCCGGCCCGGTCTGCGCCGGCCCGGTCCGCTTCGGGGCCCAGCCTGATGGGGCGCTCCTTGCCGAAGTACGGGATGCCGGTCGCCATCACGCCGCCCAGCGGCTCGTCGAAGCCCTGGCCGTGCAGCTCCGGCAGCGCTTCGAGCAGCGGCTTCCCCATCACCTCGTCCACGCTCCTCCCCCACAGCCGGCAGGTGGCCGGATTGGCCAGCTCGACCACCAGGCGCGGCCCGCGGAGGATGCAGATGGGCGTCGGCGCCTGCATCAGCAGCGACGCCACGTTGCGCTGTTGCAGGTCGGCCTCCGCCCGTTGCCGGGCGACCGCGGCGCGCGACCTGGCCAGCGACAGCTGCGAGCCGACCCGCGCCAACAGCTCGCGGGCCGTGAACGGCTTGACCAGGTAATCGTCGGCCCCCGCCTGCAACCCCTGCTCGCTCGCTTCCTCGCCGGCGCGCGCCGAGAGCATCACCACCGGCACGTGGCGGGTGCGGTCGTCCTCGCGCAGCGCCCGCAGCAACGCGAAGCCGTCGAGCCCGGGCATCATGACGTCGGTCAGCACCAGGTCGGGCGGCCGCTCGCACGCGGCACGCAGCGCCGCGGCGCCGTCGCCGACCACCTCGACCTGCCAGCGCCCGCCGAGGATGCGCCGCAGGTAGTCGCGCATGTCGGCGTTGTCGTCCGCCACGAGCACCCGCTCGGCTCCGACGGTCGCCGGCGCCGGCAACGCCTCCCCGAGATCGTCGCGGACCCAGCGCAACGCCTCCGCGACGTAGGGCGCCGCGCCATGGCCGGTCGAGACCAGGGTGCGGGCGGCGCCGAGGCGCTGCGCCGGCAGGTGGCCGCTGCCGCGCGGGATCGAGACGCGGAAGCAGGAGCCCACGCCGAGCTCGCTCTGCACCGCGATCTCGCCGCCGTGCAGCTTCACCAGCTCCTGCACCAGGGCCAGTCCGATACCCGAGCCTTCCTCGGTCCGCGAGCGCGCGCCCGCGACGCGATGGAAGCGCTCGAAGAGGCGCGGCACCTCCGCGGCGGGGATGCCGGTGCCGGTGTCGCGGACCTCCAGCTCGAAGCGCTCGGCCGTCTCGCGCAGCGCCAGGACGATGCCGCCCTCGAAGGTGAACTTGAAGGCGTTGGAGAGCAGGTTGAGGACGATCTTTTCCCACATCTGCCGGTCGATCCAGGCGGGCTCCCGCGCCGGTTCGACCGCCACCTGAAGCGACAACCCCGCCCGCTCGACGGCGGAGCGGAAGCCGCTCGCCAGCTCGGCGCTGAAGGCGGCGAGGTCCGTGGGCTCGTAGACCGCTTCGACCCGGCCGGCTTCGATGCGCGAGAAGTCGAGCAGGGCGTTGACCAGCTTTTGCAGGCGCAGGGCATTGCGGTGCATCGCCCGCAGCGGCTCGCCGCTCACCGCCGGCGCGGCCTGCGCCAGCGCGTCCTCCAGCGGCCCCAGCATCAGCGTCAGCGGAGTGCGGAACTCATGGCTGACGTTGCCGAAGAAGGCGGTCTTGGCGCGGTCGATCTCCGCCAGCGCCTCGGCGCGCCGCCGTTCGGCCTCGAAGGCGAGGGCGTTGCTCAGGGCGGTCGTGATGTGCTCGGCGGCAAGCTCGAAGAAACCGCGGTAGGCGTCGTCGAGGCGCCGCCGCGGGCTGACGCCGGCGACCAGCACCCCATAGGGCCGCTCGCGCCCGGGCCGCGCCAAAGGAAAGAGCACCGCCGTGTGGGCCGCCTCGGGCCACTCCCCTCCCGGCAGCGCGCCGAAGCGCGCCAGCAGGTCCTCGACCACCTGGGCGGTGCCCGCCGCGGCCAGCGGCCCCAACGGCCAGCCGCCGCGGTCCTCGCCGTCGAGGCGAACCTCCTCCGGCGCCGCGGGATCGCCCGGCGCCAGCCTCACCGCCGACACCAGCCGGGCCGCCGGGGCCTCGGCGTCGAGCAGGTACAGCAGCGCGAAGGGAACGTCGATCGGGTTCTGCTCGAAGACCGCGGCGGCGCCGCGGCAGGCGTCCCCCGTCGCCTTGGCCTCGCTGGCGCGCCGCGCCAGGTCCCGCAGGGTCGCCAGCCGCCGCTCGCCCTCGACCCGGCCGGTGGTCTCCGCCACCACCGCCAGCACGCCGCCGACGCCCCCGCTCTCGTCGCGGATGGGGCTGTACGACAGCGTGAACCAGCAGCTTTCGAGGTAGCCGTTGCGCTGCAACGGCAGCAGCCAGTCGTCGAAGGCGAAGGCCTCGCCCTGCCCGACGCGGTCGAACGCCGGGCCGACCACCGGCCACACCTCCGGAAAGATGTCCACCCCGCGCTGGCCGAGGGCTCCGGGATGCTTGCTGCCGAGGATCGGCTGGTAGCGGTCGTTGTAGAAGAAGCGGTACTCCGGACCCCAGGCGACGACCATCGCGAACTTCGACTCCAGCATGATGCTGATCGCCGTCCGCAGGCTCTGCGGCCAGGCGCTCACCGGGCCCATGGGCGTGGCGCACCAATCGGCGGCGCGCATCATCGCCCCCATGGCGCCGCCGCCCGCGAGGCAATCCCCGGGGCGAGCGTCGGCGCGAGCGAGAGGATGGCTCATGGCAAGGGCAAACCTATCCTTGCGAAAACCCTCTGCAAACCTCGAGCCAATCTCGAGCCAATGCGCGGCTCCGCTGCGCGCGGCTCCCGCGGCGCCCGGCGATCAGAACGCCGAGTCGGGGAACTCCATGATCGCGCCGCTGCCGGCCATGACCGTGGCGAACAGCGCGCCGCTCCTGGGGAGCACCCGCCGCACGTAGAAGCGGGCGGTCGCCAGCTTGGCGTCGTAGAACGCCGTGCCCGCGCCGCCGCGCTTCGCCAGCGCCACCTTCGCCATCCGCACCCACAGGTAACCCAGGGCGACGTAACCGAACAGGTGGAGATAGTCGGTCGCCGCCGCTCCGGCCTGGTCGGGGTTCCCGAGGCTCTCCCGGGCCAGCCAGGCGGTGGCCTGCTGCAAGCGCTCGAAGGCTTTGGCCACCGGCCCGACCAGCTCCGCGAGCTCTGGGTTGCCGGCCTCGGCGGCGAGCAGCTCCTGCACCGGATGGAAGAATCGCCGCAGGTACCGCCCGGTGTGCGCGGGCAGCTTGCGCCCGACCAGGTCGAGAGCCTGGACGCCGTTGGTCCCTTCGTAGATCTGAGTGATGCGACAGTCGCGCACCAGCTGCTCGACGCCGTAATCGACGGTGTAGCCGTAGCCGCCGCAGACCTGCACCGCATGGTTGGTCATCTCGAAGCCGAGGTCGGTCTGGAAGGCCTTGACGATCGGCGTCAGCAGGGAGGCCATGTCGTCGCCGATCATCGCCCGCTCGGGATCGGGGTCGCTATCGGCGTGGTCGATCTCGAACGCCGCCCAGGCGGTCAGGGCCCGCGCGCCTTCGACGAAGGCGCGGATGGTGAGCAGCATCCGCCGCACGTCGGGGTGGACGAGGATCGGGTCGGCCTCCTGCCCCGGCGACCTGGCGCCGCCGAGCGCCCGCCCCTGCAGGCGCTCGCGGGCGAACTTCACCGCCGCCTGGTAGGCGGCCTCGGCCAGCGCCAGCCCCTGCACGCCGACGTGCAGCCGGGCGCCGTTCATGAAGGTGAACATCGCCTTCATCCCCTTGTGCGCTTCGCCCACCAGGTAGCCGGTCGCGCCGTCGAAGTCGATGACGCAGGTCGGCGAGGCCTTGATCCCCATCTTGTGCTCGATCGCGCCGCAGCTGACGCCGTTGGGCACCAGCCGGCCGCCCTCCTCGCGCAGCTTGGGGATGACGAAGAGGCTGATCCCCTTGATCCCGGGCGGGGCGTCGGGCAGCCGCGCCAGCACCAGGTGGACGATGTTCTCGGTCAGGTCGTGGTCGCCGCCCGAGATGAAGATCTTGCTGCCGGTGAGGCGATGGGCGCCGTCGCCGGCGGGCTCCGCCCGCATCCGCAGCAGCCCCAGGTCCGTGCCGGCCTGGGGCTCGGTCAGGCACATGGTGGCGGCCCAGGTGCCGTCGACGAGCCTGGGCAGGAAAGCTGCCTTGAGCGCCGCGGTGGCGTGACGGTCGAGCGCCGCATAGGCGCCGTGGGAGAGCGCGGTCACCATCGAGAAGGCGAGGTTCGCGGCGCAGAGCACCTCGGTCGCCATGATGCCGACCGCGTAGGGCAGGCCCTGACCGCCGTACTCCGGGCGAGCCGTGAGGCCCGTCCAGCCGCCCTCGCGGAAGGTCTTGTACGCCTCGCGGAAGCCCTGCGGCATCACGACGGCGCCGTTCTCGAACCGGCAGCCCTCGCGATCGCCGCTGGCATTGAGCGGCAACAGGACCTCCTCGCTGAAGCGGCCCACCTCGGCGACCACGTCCATCACCAGCTCGGGAGACGCTTCCTCGAAGCCGGGAAGGCGGGTCAGCGCCGCGCCGTCGAAGAGCTCGTAGTAGACGAAGCGCAGATCGCGCAGCGGCGCTTTGTAGGTCGGCATCCTGCTGGCTCCTCTGACTGGTCTTTCGGCGCGCTCAGTTCCTGAGCGGCTTGCCGGTCTCGAGCATGTGCTCGATGCGCGCCAGCGTCGCCGGCGTCCGGATGAGGGCGAGGAACGCCTCGCGTTCGAGACGGTAGAGGTCGTCCTCGGAAACGGTCTCGGTGATGTCGGTGTCGCCGCCGGTGAGCACCGTCGCCAGCTGCCCGGCCACCACGGCATCGTGCGGCGTGGCGACACCGCTGGCGCGGAAGCCGGCCACCACCATGTCGAGCGCCGCCTTGCCGCTCGGCCCGGGCAGCGAGATCGCCGCCTCGACCGGCGGCTGGTAGCCGGCGGCGAGCAGCGCCAGCGCCTTGGCCTTGGCGTCGGCGAGCAGCCGGTCGCGGTTCATGGTGATGCCGTCGCCGTCGCGCAGCAGGAGCAGGCCGCGGGCCTCCGCCGCCGAGGTCGAGACGGCGGCGGTGCTGATGGTCTCGAAAACCTTCGCCACCGCCGGCATCGCGCCGCCGGGGCGCTTGGCGCTGGTCGCCCAGCGCGTGGTCATCTCCTTGCAGCCGCCCCAACCGGGGATCACGCCGACGCCGACCTCGACCAGGCCCAGGTAGCTCTCGGCATGCGCCTGCACGGCATCGCAGTGCAGCAGGATCTCGCAGCCGCCGCCGAGCGCCATGCCGGCGGCGGCGCCGACCACCGGGAAGGGCGCATATTTCATCGCCTTGAACACCTTCTGCCCCTCGGCCAGCGAAGCCTCGATCGCCGGCCACATGGCGAGGTTGGCGGCGAAGAGCACGACGCCAAGGTTGGCCCCGACCGAGAAGTTCTCGCCCTCGTTGGCGATCACCAGCGCCTGCCAGGTCTTGCCGTCGATCAGCGCGCAGGCCTTGGCCAGCTGGCGCAGGATGCCCTCGTCCAGCGCGTTCATCTTGGAGGTGAACTCCAGGCAGAGCACGCCGTCGCCGAGGTCCCAGAGACTCGCCGACGGGTTCTTCGCGACCGGCGCCGTCCGCCGCTTGACGTCGCCGAGCAGCAGCACCCCCTCGCCGCGCCCGACCTCGCTCCAGCCGCCCGCGAACGCCAGCTGCTGCAACCTGCCGGCTTCGACGCGATAGAAGGTCCCGCCGCCGGCCGCCGCCAGCAGCGGCGGCACCGGCCTGCCCTCGGCGGCGAGCCGGGCGGCGAACCAGGCCGGCCCGAGGCGATCGAGGAGCTCGAACGGGCCCCACCGCCAACCGAAGCCGCTGCGCATCGCCTCGTCCACCGCGGCGACGTCGTTGGCGATCGCCGGCGCCACCGCGGCCGCGTAGGCGAGGGTCTGCGACAGCATCTTCCAGGCGTAGCGGCCGCCGCGGTCCGGATGCTCGAGCAGCGCCCGCGGGCCGCCGTCCCTGGCGGCGGCGACGCTGGCCAGCCGCGGCTCGACCAGCGGGCGGTACTCGCCGGTCACGAGGTCGATGGCCTGCTTCACCTTCTTGCCGCCCTTGCCGCCGGCAACGTCGAGGCGGTAGAAGCCGCCGAGGCCCTTGCGCCCCGTCAGCCCGGCGGCGATCATCCGGTCGATCAGCGCGCTCTCCTGGTGCTCCACGCAATAGGCGTCGTCCGGTGGCAGCGAGGCGAGCAGCGACCTGGCGATGTGGGGGCTCAGGTCGATGCCGACCAGGTCGAGGAGCCCGAAGACGCCGGTCTTGGGAAAACCGAAGGCCTTGCCGGCCAGGGCGTCCACCTCCTCGACCAGCAGGCCGCCGGCGAAGGCTTCGCGCAGCGCGGCCTCGATCCAGTAGGTGCCGATGCGGTTGGCGATGAAGGCCGGCGTGTCCTTGCAATCGACCACGCTCTTGCCGAGCTCGAGGTCGGCGAAGGCGCGCACCGCGGCGACCGCGGCGGGTCGGGTCGACCTGCCCGCGACCAGCTCGAGCAGCCGCATGTACCGCGGCGGATTGAAAAAGTGGGTGATCAGGAAATCGCGCGCGAAGCTCTCGGGAAGACCGTCGATCAGCTGCACCAGCGGGATCGTCGAGGTGTTGCTCGAAACGATGGCTCCCGGCTTGCGCACCGCATCGACCGCGCGGTACACCTGCTGCTTGACGTCGGCCCGTTCGAGGACCGCCTCGACGATCCAGTCGCAGTCGCCGAGCAGCGCCAGGTCGTCCTCGAGGTTGCCGGGGGTGATCAGGCGGGCCCGCTCGGCGGCCATCAGCGGTGCCGGCCTGGTCTTGCCGAGGCGCTCGACGGCGGCGACCGCCAGGCTGCTGCGCTGGGCGGCGCCCGGCGGCACGACGTCCAGCAGCACCACCGGCACGCCGGCATTGGCGACGTGCGCGGCGATGCCGGCGCCCATCACGCCCGAGCCCAGGACGCCGACCTTGCGGATCGCCGCCATGGCTACACCGCCTCGAGGATGGTGGCGATACCCTGGCCGCCGCCGATGCACTGCGTGGCCAGCGCGTAGCGCTTGCGTTCGCGGACCAGCAGCGCCGCGGCCTTGCCGGTGATCCGGGCGCCGGTGGCGCCGAGCGGATGGCCGAGGGAGATGGCGCCGCCGTCGAGGTTGACTTTCGCGAGATCGAGCCCCAGCTCGTCGACACAGGCCAGCGCCTGCGCGGCGAAGGCCTCGTTGAGCTCGACGACGTCGATGTCGGCGATCGCCAGCCCGGCGCGCGCCAGGGCCTTGCGCGTCGCGGCCACCGGGCCGATGCCCATGATCTCGGGCTGGCAACCCGAGACCGCGACGCTCCTGATCCGGGCCAGCGGCTCGAGCCCCTTGCGTCTGGCGTACTCCTCGGAGCAGACCAGCGTCGCGGCGGCGCCGTCGGTGACCGGCGAGGAGGTGTCGGCGGTGACCGTGCCCTGGTCGTCGAACGCCAGCTTGAGATTGGCGAGACCCGCGAGCGTGGTGTCCGGGCGCGGCGTGCCGTCGCGCTCGACCGTGCCGCCCTTCCAGGTGATCGGCACCAGCTCGGCGGCGAAGTGGCCGGCGGCGGCCGCCGCCGCCGCCCTCTGCTGCGACGAGAGCGCCAGCTCCTCCTGCCGCCGGCGGGAGATCTGGCGCTGGCGCGCCAGGTTCTCCGCGGTCTCGCCCATGGCGGCGAAGGCCTGCGGATAGCGCGCGAAGAGCGCCGGGTTGGGCAGGGGGTTGAAGCCGCCCATCGGCACGCGGGTCATCGACTCCACGCCGGCGCAGACGAAGGCCTCGCCGGCATCCAGCTGGATGGCCCCGGCGGCCATGTGGATCGCCTGCATCGAGGAGCCGCAGAAGCGGTTGACGGTGGTGCCGGCGACGGTGAGCGGCAGCTCGGCAAGGAAGCCGACGAGCCGCGCCATGTTGAACCCCTGCTCGCCCTCCGGGAAGGCGCAGCCGAGGATCAGGTCTTCGAGGTCGGCGGGGTCGACGCCGGTGCGCTGGACGAGCGCGCGGACGGTCTGCGCGGCGAGGTCGTCCGGCCGCACCTTCGCCAGCTCGCCCTTCTTCGCGGGCGTGAACGGAGACCGGACGTAGCCGGCGATGACGACGCTCTTCATGGCTCGCTCCCCTTGGGTCGTGGTTTCCCCGCGCGCCGACCCAGCGCTTCGAGGGTGAGCAGCTTACCGTAAGGGGAAACCTGCCGCCGCCCGCAAAGGCTGGTAGAATCGATAACACTGGCAGACAGGGAGACCTCCTATGACGCCACGAGGTCGTGCACGGCATCGCCCACCCCCGGTCCGCCGGCGGCAGCGGGAAGGCACCACCTCGTGAGCGCCGTCACCTCGGCCGCCGCCGCCTCGGCCGCCGTCACCTCGGCCGCCGTCACCGCGGGCGCCGCGGGCGACGGGCTCGCGGTGGACACCGGCAAGAGCTTCATTCCGGAACGCTTCACGCCGCTCTTCCACACGCCGTGCTATGCCGAGCTGACGCCGCCACAGCGCCGGCGCTACAACCAGCTCCAGGCCTGCTATTTTCACGAAC
>DATGHG010000388.1:0-3851 GCA_035308185.1 Thermoanaerobaculia bacterium
CCGGCGCCTTGACCTTGCCCTCGAGAGCGGCCAGCGCCCGCTCGCGCGCCAGCCGCCTCGCCAGCGCATCGGCGCCGCCCAGCGCGCCGCGGAGGCGTCGCAGCCAGTCGCCGGCAGCCTCGACGCCGCCTGCCGCCGCCAGGCCCGTCAGCGCTGCCTCGACCCCGACCGCCGGCCGCGTTCCACAGTTCACGGCCGCCGGCGCCGCGCCGTCTCGGTCTGCCGCCGCTCGGCGGTCCAGGCCCGCGGCCGCCGCGTCGTCCCAACTTGCCGGCGCTCGCCCACCTGGCCCCGGTGCCGCCGCACCGTCCGGGCTTACCGGCGCCGGCGCTAGCCCGCCTGGCCCCAGCGCCGCCGGGCCGTCCGGGCTCGCCGCCGTGTCTCCATGTCGGCTGGGCGCCGCCCCGTTCACGCGCAACGGTGCTTCCTGCGCGAGCGACTCGAGCTCGCGCAGAATGGCGGCCGGTGCCTTGCCCGCGCGCCGCGGCTCGATCCAGTCCGCCGCGTCCCCGCCCTCGGGGACACCCGCCGGCGAGAACGTCCGCACGCCGGCGGCCACGCCGGCGAGGACCGCGGCGACCCGCTCCATGTGCCGCGCGCCGACGGTGTCGGCATCCGGCCACAGCACCACCTGACGCCCGCGCAGCAGCTCGAGCGGTGCGGTGCCCGGCGTCCCGAGGGCGCCGGTGACCGTACCGACCGCCTGCGCGCCGATGCCATCCAGGCACGCCGCCGCCCTCTCCCCCTCCACCACGAACAGTGGCCGTGCGGGATCGCCGGCGGCGACGCGCTCGGCGCCGAAGAGTGGCAGCTCCGCCGTCCGCAGCCCCCGCAGCCCGGGCATGCCCGTTGCGGCGCCAGAAGACGCGCTTCTCGCCGCCGCCAAGATCCACGCGCACGTGCTCCGCCACCGGCCGGCCCGCCGCGTCCCGGATCACGTAGACCGTCTCCCGGCGCGCCCCGCCGACCGCGGGCCGCGGGACACCCAGCCGCCGCGCGAGATCGAGCGCGCCGCCCTTGGCGCCGCAGGCATCGCACCGCCAGACGCCTTTGTCGCGACACCACCTGGCGGACGGCCGGTGGTCGTCGTGGGCAGGGCAGAGAAAGCGGACCTCCCGCCCCGTGCGGCGGCCCGAGCGCGCCAGGCTAGCGCGGTCCAGGGCCGCGAGCAGCTCCTCCGGAGGCCGCATCAAGCGCCCCCGATCGCCAGCGACTCGCTCTCGCCGGTCACGGAAGCTGGCGCGAGGAGCCCACGGAGTTCGTGGTTGACGATCGTTCGGCGGTCGACGAGCGCGCCCGATCGTCGACCCAGGCTAGGAGATCCGCCAGGCCATAGAACACCCGCCCCCCGAGCTTGCGGTAGACCGGGCCGCCGCCTCGCACGCGCAGCCCTTCGAGGGTGCGCGCGCTCAGCCGCAGGAGCTGGCTGGCCTGCTTGGTGGTCAGGAGAGTCAGGGAGGTAGGCATCGGTTTCGCGCTCCCGCCAGCGCACGCCGCCGGTCGCAGCACCGCGCTGCGCCGACCGCCTGCACGTTCGGCTTCGCAGCGTATCGCCATGACCATGAGATATCAAGCCACTCACATGTTGTACCCACCTTCGACCCAGCGAGGTAAGCCCCGAGTCGCCGGTGCGCGCCGCTGGCCGGCTCGCCGTGGTCGCCGTCGTCAACTTCGTCCTCAACGAAGCAAGGAAGCCCCCGGGCGAGCGCCCACCTGCCCTTGCGGATCGTATGCGGCGCCCCGGGGGCCCATTGATTCGCGCCCTCCGCTTCGCTCTGGGCGCGAAATCGGAGACGGCGGTGGACGGGAGCGGCCCCGCCATCCACCGTCCCTCTCACCCCCCCTCGCGCAATCACCCTACCGACGCCGGCATGCCTGGGCCTCAAGGTTGCCCTCGCTGCGCTCGGCGGCTGCGCCGACCTTGACCCCCAGGCATCCGGCGTGGTGGCTGAAGGTGTATGCGAGGGGGGGGAGCAGCCCGCTCAGGAAAGGAGCAGGTGGGGGATTCGCAGCCGACCAGGGCCCATCGCGCTGCTCCAACCCTTGCGAGGGGGGCGGGCGGCCGTCCCGGCGCCGCCGCGGTGGCGGCCTCTGCGCCGGCGCCCGCCTTCGTGTCACTCCCTTCCCCGGTGCCGCTTTCGATCGGCGGTCTCGCCTGGCGAGCGCCCAGGCGTGCTGCGCACGCGATGTTGCCAAAAACCGCTCCGCGGTTTTTGTACACGGCACGCCGCCAAGGCGGCATGCGGGGGCCGCTCCAAGGGCATTGCCGGCACATCCCGGCGTATGCGTCCCTCTAACCGTCCTGCCTGCCACGTCTTGCGACCAGCTTCCAGAATCTCGCCGTTTCCGACCCGACGCTTGCCCGCAGCCCTCTTCTGGCACCGCCGTCGCTCCCGGCATCGGCTCGCTGTCCCGCATCGCGAGCGGCGCATCCAGCGCGCTCCAGCGCTTGCTGCGCAGGCATAGCTGCGGCGCTGCCGGCAACCCAGCTACCCAGCGACCCTGCAGCACCGCTGGCCGAAGTGCGGGCTGCTCCCGCTACGCAGCGTCTGGCCCCTGGGCCAAGGCCAGGCGGCAAGCCAGCGCCCACGGACTGATCACATTTTCTAGCGTCCACCGGCGCGGGTGGCTGGCACCCGCGCTTGAAGCGATTCGGGTGCGCCTGGCCTGCCTCCACCGCGTAACACGCGGCACGTCGAGCGTGTGATCGATCGCCCCAGGCCTTGGTCACGGCGCTGCCCGCTGAGCGGCGCGCTTGATCGCTCATATTTCCTTGGCGTCCACCGGCTCGGTCAGTGAGCGGCGGTGGTGTAGTCGCTGTCAGCGCTGCCAGGCGTCGCTGCAGCCGCTGCCGGCGGCGCCGCCGCGCATTGGCCCCTGCGGATAGGCAATGCCGGCCGAGCTCCCGCTGGTTTTCCTTTGGCGAAGCCGTTCGACGCCACGGCCTCTGGCGGCACCTGGCGTTGGGGATGGACCTTGATGTCGACCAGCCAGACGAGTTGGGCAGGTCAGCCAGTGTAGAATGGGGCTTGCGAGAGGAGAAGTGCCATGGCAAGTCGCAAACTAGTGATCGAAGTGCCGGAGTCGGTGCTTGTGGCCGAAAAGACCGACGAAGTCGCCTTTGCTCACGAGCTGAGGCTGCTCGCGGCGATCAAGCTCTATGAGCTGGGTCGTTTGTCGTCTGGCCGTGCCGCGGACTTGGCGGGCATGGCCCGGGTCGAGTTTCTCCTGGAACTAGGCCGTCAACGGGTCTTTCCGTTCGAAGCCGAGCTCCGGGATCTCGAGGCCGCGAGGGATGCCTGAAGCGATTGCCGACACCTCGCCACTACTCTATCTGCATCGCATCGGTACTCTGAGCTGGCTGGACGAGCTGTTCAGCACGGTTGTGGTTCCCTCGGCGGTTGTCCGCGAGCTGCAAGCGGGGCGGGAACGAGGCTACGACGTACCGGACCCCGCCGCCCATGCCTGGCTCCAGATCGCGGAGCCGACCGCGATTCCCCCGGAGTGGTTCGCTTTCGACCTCGGGCCGGGAGAGCTCGCGGTCTTGGCTCTCGGCCTAGAGGACCAGAGCCGGATCGTCTTGCTTGATGACGGTTTGGCGCGGCGGATCGCCCATGCGGCGCACTTGCAGGTCTGGGGGACCCTGACGGTGCTTCTCGAGTCAAAGCAACGCGGCTTGACAGACGCCATCGCGCCCCATCTGCGACGCTTGGAGGAAGCCGGCATGTGGATCTCGGGCAGCTTGCGTGATCGGGTGTTGCCGGCTGAATAGACCCGCTGCTATTCGTTGAAGATCGCGGAATGCCGCCGTTTCTCGGAGTCGGTGGAGATGGTGGTGGCGCAAAAAGGCT
>DATGHG010000389.1:0-13383 GCA_035308185.1 Thermoanaerobaculia bacterium
CGTCGGTGGTGGTGGCGACGATCACCTCGGTCGGAGTGCCGGCGGCGCGCACCCGCTCGAGCATGCGCACCAGCAGCGGCGCTCCGGCCAGCGGCAGCAAGACCTTGCCCGGCAGGCGGGTCGAGCCCGTCCGCGCCTGGACGACGACGAGGACCTTCATCGCACCCTCGAGCGCCCGAGCGGCGAGGCCGCCCGCCCGCGGCGCGAGCGCCGCCGCCGCCAGGCCGCCGACCACCGCTCGGGGTGTTGCGGGGGCGGCGGCGGTTGCGGTGGCTGCGGCGGTGGCGGGGGTTGCGGCTGCAGCGACACCTGTGGCTGCTGGCGGGCCGGGCGAGCGACCGCCGCCGGCGCGGCTGCCTGCAGCAGCCCGCGGCAGACCGCGGCGATGTTGTTCGCCGCGCAGCCGTTCTGCAGCGGCAGCAGCCGCCGCACCTCGTCCAGGTCGTTGTAGGAGTGCACCTCCTTGGCCAGGGCGAGCCCGACGAACACCGTCGACGAGTATTGGGTGATCAGCACGTCGCAGTTGGCGATCATCTCCTCGGCGCTGCCGGCCGAGTACACCAGCGCCGCCGGCGCCAGCGCCGCGATCTCGCGCCTGGCGCGCTCGGCGTTCTCGTTGGGGTGCAGCTTGAAGATCAGCTGGCGGCCGGCGGCGATCTCGAGGCAGCGGCCGATGAACTCCCGCCGGTCGTCGCGCTTGAACGTCTCGCGGGCGTCCGACGAGCAGACCAGCACGAAGTGGCGATGCGGGAAGTCGTTGTGCTGGTAGCGGCGGCAGTCGTCGAAGTTGGGGATGCCGGTGACCACGATGCGGTCGGCCGGCGCGCCATTGGCGACGAACAGGTCGCGGTAGCCGTCGCTGGCCACGCAAAAGCGCTGGTAGCGGCCCGACAGGCCGGTGGTCGAGGTGCCGGCCAGCCACAGCGGCAGCACCTTGAGCTTGCGGCAGAGCAGGAACGGCAGGCCGGCGGGATCGAGGATGCCTTCCTGCACCAACACCACGGCAGCCGGCGGATGTTGCGCGGCACCACCAGGTCCGAGCAGGTGAGCACCAGGTCGTAGCCCCCCGCCGCGCCGTGCAGGTCCACCGGCAGGCGATGCCGCTCCAGGTAGTCGAGGCAGCGGCGGCGCAGCTTGTAGCCCAGGACGGTGAACTCGAGGCAGCGCGCCCGGCGCAGCGCCTCCAGGGCGCCGTGCCCGTAGTAGGGGGTATAGGCGTGGTCGTATTCCGGCAACTGCTGGGCAATCGCGTGCATCTGCGTCGTCTGGTTGAGCGATCCGCAGATGAGCAGGATGCGCTGGCGGCCGGCGCTGGACTGGACGGTCTGGCTCATGGGTGCCCTGCCGCTTCGGGGGCTTGCCCGCCGCCCGCGGAGGGGCGCCAGGCGTGCCTCGCGAGCAGCAGGTAGCCAATGATAATCCAGAAGATCTCCTTCCCGCGTTTCACCAGCACGAAAGCACCCCAGACGTCGATCGCTTGTTGGACTCCAAGTCCTTTGAAGAAAGCAAGATAGCCTATATCCTGCACCCCCAGGCCGGAGGGGGTGAAGAAGGCCAGTCCGCGGGCCAGGGTGAGCAGGCCCTCGAAGGAGAAGACGCTGCGGAAGGAGAGGCCGGCGCCCAGCAGGCTGAGGATGAAGAAGGTCTCGCAGACCTCGGAGAGCCAGATCCCGAGGTAGCAGAGCGTGGTCAACACGGGGCCGCCGCGGCGTCCGGAGAGCGCCACCTCGACCTGGCGGTCCACCTCCGCGAAGGAATCCGCCCGCCGCTCCACCCATCGCCGCAGCGGGGCGATCGGCACCGCACGCAGCGAGCGCACCGCGCGCCCGGCGAGGTCGCCGCCGAGCAGCGCCGCCCGCAAGCCGAAGGCCGCGACCAGCACGAAGGCGGCCGCCGCCGGCACCACCCATCCCAGGCCGCCGCGGCCGAGCACCTGCGACGAGATGCCGGCGAGCAGGGAGTGGCCCGCCGCGGCGCTCGCCGCCAGGGCGATGCCGAAGGACAGGAAGACGTAGAACCGCCGCGCCGCCAGGCTGGCCACCGTCAGGCCGACCGGCACGCCGCAGACGGTGCGCAGCAGGTAGACCGCCATCCCTTCCGCCAGCACGCCGCCGGACGGCAGGCTCAGCCCGAGGCTTTCGGCAGCCGTCCGAATCTCCACCAGGCGCGGCCAGGACGGCGGCCGGCCGCAGGTCATCACCAGGCGCCGCCAGCCCAGGGCATCGCAGGCCAGCACGCCGAAGTAGAACACCGGCGTGGCCAGCAGCCAGGGCGCGCCGACCAGCAGGTCGCGGATGCGCGCCAGGTGGGCGCGGCGGAAGAGCAACGCCAGCAGGACGAGGGCGGCGAGCGAGCCGGCGGCGCGCAGGCCGGCGCGCCGCCACGCCCGGCGCCGGGAGCCGGCCGAACCCTCCTGCCGGTGCTTGCCTACCGGCTCCGCTAGCTGCACGGGCGCTTTCGGCCGGCGTTCAGAAGGCGAGCTTGTTCGCCGCGTCGAGCGCCGCGACCTTGTAGCACTCGGCGAGCGTCGGGTAGTTGAAGATGGTGTCCAGGAAGTAGTCCAGGCCGCCGCCCAGGGCGAGCACCGCCTGGCCGATGTGGATCAGCTCGGTGGCGCCGGTGCCGATGACGTGCACGCCGAGCAGGCTGCGATCCTCGCGATGGAACAGCATCTTGAAGAAGCCGCTGTCGTCGCCGAGGATCTGGCCGCGCGCGATCTCCCGATAGCGCGCCTGGCCGACCTCGTAGGGCACCTTGGCCGCGGTGAGCTGCTGCTCGGTCGCGCCCACCATCGAGACCTCGGGAATGGCGTAGATGCCGAGCGGGAAGTGTTTGGCGAGCGGCTTGGCCGGCAGGCCCATGGCGTGGCTGGCGGCGAGGCGCCCCTGCTCGCTCGAAGTCGCGGCCAGGCTGGGGTAGCCGACCACGTCGCCGGCCGCGAACAGGTGCGGTACCGCGGTCGCGAAGCTTTCGTCCACCTGCAGGCGGCCGCGCTCGTCGGCGGCGAGGCCGGCGGCCGCCAGGTTGAGCGGGCCGGTGGCGCCGATGCGGCCGACGGCGAACAGCACCAGATCCGAGACGACGCGTTTGCCGGAGGCCAGCTGCAGGACGGCGCGGCGCGGCGGTCCGGCCGCGACCTCGAGCCGCTCGACCACCTCCTCGCCGCGGAAGAGCACGTTGCGGTCGCGCATCTGGTGGATCAGCTCGTCGACGATCTCGGTGTCGAGGAACTCGAGCGGCCGGCGCTGGCGGTCGATCAGCGTCACCTCGGTGCCGAGCGCCGCGAACATCGAGGCGTACTCGATGCCGATGACGCCGGCGCCGACCACCACCATCTGCTTCGGGATGCGCGTCAGCTTGACCACCTCGTCGCTGGTGATCACCGTCTCGCCGTCCACCGGCACGCCGGGCGGCGGCGCCGGGCAGGTGCCGCAGGCGATCACCAGCTTGTCGGCGCTCACCTGGCGCGTGCCGGTCTCGGCGGTGATCGTCAGGGTGTGGGGATCGACGAAGCGGGCCTCGCCGCGCAGCAGGTCCACGTCGTTGCGCCGGAGCTGGTTCTCGACCAGCGCCGACTCCCGTCCCACCACCTCCGCCACCCGGCTCAGCAGCTCGGCGGCGCCGGGGCGGCCGCCGTTGGCGCCCGTCGCGTCCATGGCGAAGCCGAGGCCGGCGCCCGGCCGGTTGCGGGCGGTGAACGACAGCACCGCCTCGCGGAAGGTCTTGCTGGGGATGGTGCCGGTGCCGATGCAGACGCCGCCCACGACGCGCCCGCGCTCGACCAGCGCCACCCGGCGGCCCAGCTTCGCCGCGCGCACCGCCGCCCGCTGGCCGGCGGGCCCGCTGCCGATGCAAACCAGATCGTAGTCGAAGCCGCTCTCCAAGGCGGTCCCCCTCGTCGCGCGGCGCAGCCGCTTCAGGCGTCAGGACCCGCCTAGTCTATGCCACCTGCCCGGGCCGGGGCGGCGGCCCGCACCGGCCCCCGCCGTCGCCGGCTGCGGCAGCGACCTCGGCATTCGGCATTCGACGGGGACGGGTGAGGCCGTCTGGCTTCTCTGGTGTTGGGGTGTCTGTTGGCGGGGCGTCTACTTGTGGGACGCCTCGTGCGCGGAGGTGGAGTGCCCATGGGCGTGGGTGGCGTGCTCGTGGGCCTTTGCGGCGTGTTCCCTGGCCGCGTCCGGGTTGCCGGCCTCGTGGTGGCGAGCCGCGTGGTGATGGTGCTCCGCCGCCTTGGTGTGATGGTCCGCCGCGTTGAGGTGATGGTCGGTCGCCGCATGCTTGTTGGCCATGTCTCTGGTCTCCTCGCTGGGGAAAGGGGAAGATGATGCTTTGCCTGGCCCGACCCTAATGCGCCGGGGCGGCAACGGCACGGCAGCCGTGCGGCAAGCTGGCGGCGAAGGCGGCAGTCCCTTACTTCGCGCCCACCGTCACCGTCAGGTCGCGCGGCTCGCCGCCGCGCAGGATGCGGAGGGTGGCCTCCTTGCCGATCCGCTCCTCCGCCAGCAGGGCTTGCAGCTGGGTGAGCTCCGCCAGCGGCTGGCCGTCGATCGCCAGCAGCACGTCGCCGAGCAGCAGGCCGCCCTTCGCCGCCGGGCTGTCCGGCTGCACGCCGACCAGGATCAGCCCGATCGGCTGGCCCAGCTGTTCCTCGAGCGCCGCCGGCAGCCGCACCGGTTGCGCCCCGATGCCCAGGAAGCCGCGCCGCACCCGGCCGTGGGCCAGCAGCGACTCGACCACTCGCCGCAGGGTCCCGCCGGGGACCACCAGTCCGCGGCCGCGCAGCAGCCCCGAGCTGGCGATGCCCAGCGGCTGCCCCGCCGCGTCCACCACCACGCTGCCCGAGAAGCCGCGCTCGCGCGCCGCGTCCAGCTCGACGTAGCGCTCGAGCCGGGCGCCCGCCGGGCTGCGCCAGGAATCGCGGACGTCGCTGATCATCGCCAGCGCCGCCCGCACCTGGCGACCGGGCCGCCCGACCACCACCGCCAGCTGGCCGGCGGCCAGGCTGCCGAGATCCGACCAGGCCGGCGCCGCCAGGCCGGTGGCCTCGACCCGCAGCACCGCCAGGTCCGAGGCGGCGTCGCGTCCGACCAGCGTCGCGGGCAGGCGGCGACCGCCGTCGAGGCCCACCACCACGTCCTCGTCGCGCTCGAGGTTGTGGCTCGCCGCGACGATCACGCCGTCGGCGGCAAACACCGTGCCGCTGGCCGACAGGCGGCGGCCGCCATCGACCTGCGCGGCGTAGGGGCTGGCCGCCGCCACCACCGCGGCGACCGCCTGTGAAAGAGAGAGGAAGGGGGAACCGGGAACTGTCTTGGAGTTGGCTGTCTCAGTCGTCATGGCGGCAGCCTACGCGCGCCGCCACCTCCCCACATCCGCCGATCCGGCAGGAAGCCGACCTGCCCGATCGGCCAGGGTCCACTACCGGCTTCTACACTGTTTTGGTGTACACTATTACCGTGCATAGGAGGCTTCCGTGAAGAACATCACCCTGAGCGCGGACGAAGATCTGATCGAGGCCGCTCGCGCCCGCGCGCGAGCCGAGCACACCACGCTGAACGAGCAGTTCCGCCGCTGGCTGGGCGAGTACACCCAGCGCCAGAACAAAGCGGACGCCGCCTTGATGGTGATCGACGAGCTGCACGGCAAGCTGCGCACCGGGGGGCGCCGGTTCACACGTGAGGAGATGAATGAACGCTGATTTTCTTGACACCAACATCTTCGTCTATCTGTTCGACGAGACCGACGAGCGCCGGCGTGGGATCGCGCGACGCCTGGTTCATGATGGGATCGAGTCCGGCGCCACCTGCATCAGTTTCCAGGTCGTTCAGGAGACCCTTGCCGTGCTCACCGGCAAGCTGAAGCAGCGGGCCACACCCGCCGAGGCGCGCCAATTCCTCGCCGGCGTCCTGGCGCCGCTCTGGCGGCTGATGCCGAGCCAAGCGCTTTACGCTCGAGGCCTGGAGCTTCAGGAGCGCTACTCGTTTGGTTTCTACGACGCATTGATCGTCGCGGCTGCGATCGAGAGCGGCTGCACGCGCCTCTGGAGCGAGGACATGCAAGACGGCTTCCGGGTCGATCGTCTGACGATCCGCAATCCCTTCGTGGAGCTCTCGGTCTGATCACGAGGTGATGCGAGCAGGGGCGGCCCCCGGAAGGGCCGCCCCGAAGCGAAGGGCCGACTTACCTCAAGCGGCCTTGCGGCGCCTCAGGCGAGCGAAGGCCAGCCAGGCCAGACTCAACGCCAGCAGCAGCAATCCAACGGTCGAGAGAGTCGGGATGTTCTCGGATGTCGCCGCCACCGTGAAGCTGGTGGGATTGGCGGCCCCGGGCACCTGCGGGTCGTCGGTCTGCGCCGTCGCATCGTTGGTGCCGTTGCCGTCACTGTCGTAGGCGATCGTCCCCTGGTTGGAGATCGTCTGGCCGGCCGCGGCGGGCAGGATCGTGGCGGTGATGGTGATCGTCACCGAGCCGCCGGCCGGGATCGATCCGTTCCAGGTGACGGTGCTGGTGCCGGTGTTCGCTGTCGCGGTGCCGCTCGTCGCCGTGGCCGTGCCCAGCGCCAGCCCCGACGGCAGCACGTCGGTGAACTCGTTGCCCGGGTTGTCGCCCTGGGCTCCGGTGCCGGAGTTGGTCAGGGTCACGGTGTAGGTGACGGTGCCGCCAACCGTGTACGGCCCGGCGGAAACCGTCTTGGTGCCGGTGACCACGGCTCCGGGCGGGGCGCCGATCGTGTCCGTATCGGTCGCCGAGTTGTTGCCCGGAGTCGGGTCGGTGACACCCGCCGGGGCGGTCACCGTGGCCGTGTTGCTCAGCGAACCGGTGGCCGAGATCGAAAGCGTGCAGCTCACCGTGTAAGTGACGCTGCCACCGCTCGGCAGGTTGACGGTGTTGTTGATGTTGCCGGAGCCGGAAGGTGTGCAGGTGCCGCCGCCCGCGCCGACGCAGGTCCAGTTGCAGGTGAGGGAGGCCGGCAGGGTGTCGGCGACGGTAGCCCCGGCGGCGTTGCTCGGGCCCGCATTGCTGGCGGTGATGGTGTAGGTCACCGAGCCGCCCGGGGTGACCGTGGTCACGCCGTCGGTCTAGGTGATCGCGAGATCCGCGCTCGCCGCCAGCGTGTCGGTGTCGGTGGCGGAATTGTTGCCCGGGGTGGGATCGGTGACCCCGGCCGGGGCCGCCACCGTCGCCGTGTTGCTCAGCGTGCCGGTGGCGGCGGCCGAGACGTTGCAGCTCGCCGTGTAGGTGACGCTGCCGCCGGCGGGGAGATTGACGGTGTCGTTGAGGTTGCCGGAGCCTGAGGCGGTGCAGGTGCCGCCGCCCGCGCCGACGCAGGTCCAGGTGCAGGTGAGCGAGGCCGGGAAGGAATCGGCCACCGTCGCTCCCGGGGCGTTGCTGGGGCCCGCGTTGCTCGCGGTGATGGTGTAGGTCACCGAGCCCCCCGGCGTGGCCGTGGTCACGCCGTCGGTCTTGGTGATCGCGAGATCGGCCTGCGCCGCCAGCGTGTCGCTGTCGGTGGCGCTGTTGTTGGCAGTGTTGGGGTCCGAGGCGAAGGTCACCGTGGCGGTGTCGCTCAACGAGCCGGTCGCCGAGGCGGCGATGCTGCAGCTCGCGGTGTAGGTGACGCTGGCGCCCGCGGGGAGGTTGACCGTGTCGTTGATGTTTCCCGAGCCGGAGGCCGTGCAGGTGCCGCCTCCCGCCCCCACGCAGGTCCAGGTGCAGGTGAGGACCGCCGGGAAGGTGTCGGCCACCGTCGCGCCGGACGCCGGGAGGGCCGACGGGTTCGATGCGGTGATGGTGTAGGTCACCGAGCCCCCCGGTGTCGCCGTGGTCACGCCGTCGGTCGCGGTGATCCCCAGGTCCGGCGGGGGAACGTCGTTGAAGCAGACGGTGACGTCGTTCACGGTCGGGGACATGGTGCTGTCGGTGGTGGCGAAGAACGCGTGGTACTGGAGGTACCGGAGGCCGGTGAACTGGCCGAGCGAGGCGCCGCTGGTGGTGAAGAACGTCGCCGCGGTGCCGTCGGGGCCCACGAAGTTGAAGGGGCCCGATGGCGAGTTGCTGGCCGCGACCTGGAACTGCAACGTCGTGCTGGCCGGGACCGTGGCGGTCCAGGAGAGCGTCGTCCAGATCGGCGTGTAGGTGGGGGGCGGATTGCTGTCCTTCACCGACGAGATGAAGTCACCGGATGCCCCGAAGCCGCTGTCCAGGTGGATCTTGAAGCCGGCGTCGGTGCTCACGCCGCCGGTCAGCGGGATCGACCAAACCGTGCCGCTCGTCGCTCCCGAGACCCGGGTGCCGCCTGCGTACACGTCGGCACCGGCCGTGGCAGTGCCGCTCCGGGTGAGCGCGTACGTCCCCGGAGAGGGGTTCGCCGTCGGACGGATCACGAGCGCGTACTTCGTCCCGGCGGTCACGGCCGGCGGCGTACCGAACGTCGCGGTGAAGAACGAAGCCGCGCCGCCGTTGCTGAAGCCGGTGATCGTGGCCGATGCGAGGTCGGCGCCCGTCGGCAGGCCGCCGCTCGTGGCCCGGATGCTCAGGGTGAGATTCGGGGTGGTCCCCGTGCAGCCGCTGCAGAAGAGGTTGATGTCCACCTCGGTCACCACGCCCGAGCGTCCGGGCGTGAAGGTCTGCCCGCCCCAGGTCGTCGTGGTGATGCCCACGCCGCTCGTGCCCAGCACGGTGTTCTGCTGGTCCAGGTCGGGTTTGGCGAGCACCATGTCGCCAGGGCTGGCCGCCAGGTCGACGTTCGTCGGCGTGCCGGCCTGGAAATCGGACTGTGTCGTATCCACGGGGCAGGCGCTGGTGGGTGCCGTGTCCAGCGAGAAATCCTGCGTCGTGGTGGTGGCGTCGGTCACCCCGACGTCGCTCGCCGCGCTGGAGTTGTAACCGTGAGCGCTGGCGTCGATGCTCGGGTAGGTGCCGGCCGGAAGGCTCGGGAACGAGTAGAAGCCGCTGCCGTCCGTGGTCGCCGTCCGGCTGCCGAGGCTCACCGTCGCGCCGGTGATCGGGGCGCCGCCGACCGTGGCGGTCACCGTGCCGGAGAGCGTGCCGCCGGCGCCCACCGGGGTGCACGACGGATAGGAGAACGAGCCGATCCTGGTCAGGAAGCTCAGGCCGTCGGCCGCGTAGTACTCGTTGGTGAGCCAGAACGTGCAGCCGTCGGGGTCGAGCGTCAGGCCGGTGTAGTCACCCCAGCGAATGCAGGCCGCGCCGCCGCAATTGCCGCTCTGGGTGCCGGTACCCTGGAAGAGCAGCTGCTCGGTCTGGCTGAAGGTGTTCACCGGATCGGCCGCCAGGCGGCCGGCGTACTTGATGGCCGGCTTCGTCGTGCTGCTCGAGGTGCTGTAGCCGAGGGCCATGTCGCCCGCTCGGTCGATCGCCAGGCTGGGCTCGAAGCGGTAGATCACGTTCGCGCCGTCCGGATCCCAGGTCGTTGCCTGCGGCAGCGCGGCGGCCACGGTGCCGCCGGTGACGTTCACCTGATACCAGCGTGAAGCTGCGAAGCCGGAGGTGTTCTGCCGGCGCACCGTATGCGCGGTCCACAGCGACTCGACGCCGCCGAAGTTCGTGTACTGGTTCTGCATCATCGCCCGGATCTGCAGGACGTCCAGGCTGTTGCCGCCCTGGGAGGGCGCGTTCGGCACGCTGGCGTTAGGCCAGCTGGTCGCGGCCAGGGGGGTGTCCGGGCCGGTGAAGGTGGACGTCGAGATGCGGGTCCAGTCGACGTGGAACTTGTAGACGGAAAGCGCGTTGGTGAACTGCCAGGTGGAGACGAAATAGTTGGGGCTGCCGGGCGGCGGCGTGCCGGTCTGCAGCCGCGCGTTGCTCGGCAACAGCGTGAAGTCGGACGCCGGGGCGTCGAAGGTGACCACCTGGACGGTCGGGCTGCCGGCGTACATCTGCGCCTTGTTCAGCGCGAACACCCGCGGGTTCTGGAACGCCGCCCCGGCGGTATAGCCGAAGACGTTCGCCGACATGTAGAGGCCGTCCGGCCAGATGCCGAACTTCGGGTAGTCGCCGAGGCCCCCGACGAGGTGGATGGAGTAGAAGTTCCAGCCGCCGCTCACCGGATCGCCCGTCTTCGACACCGCGAAGCACTGGAAGGTGCCGGGGGGATTGACGACGTTGCCGGAGCCGTCGAGCTGAAACGCGAAGTCGGTGATGATCCAGCGGTCCTCGAACGTGTCGTAGAGCACCACGGGATCGCCGAAGTTGTTGGTATCGCACAGGTTGCCGAAGGAGCCCTGGCTCATCAGGGTATTGAAGGTGAACGCCGCGACCTGGGTGCCGCTCTTGTCGTAGACGCCGATCGAGGTGTTGATGGCCTGAATGAAATAGGTGGGGCCCACGTCTCCCACGGGGTCCGGAGGATGCCCGGCTCCCCAGGTGGCGAAGTCGAGGCCGTCGAAGCTCGCCGACGGCGACGGCGCGGCCGCCTGCGGGATGGTCACCCGCGCTGCTGCGGTCTCCCGACCTCCGCCCGGGAGCTCCACCGGCGCGGGCTCCGGCTCCTCGAGCTCGGGCCGCTCGAACTTCTCGGGCCTGGTCTGGGGCAGCGTGCGCAGGTCGATCTGCTTGCTCCCGGCCCGGCTCATCGTCAGCTCCGTCGGCTTGCCGGTGGCGGGCAGGTGACTGGCCCTCACCTCGCCCCGCTCCTGGGCCACGGCGCTGCCGGCAACGGCAAGCCACGGCAGGATCAGCAGGATGGGGAGAGCGCTTGTCGTCCTGCCCTTGGATGGACGGCTGACTGGAGACCCGATGGCCTTCGGCCCGATGGAAGCAATGAACATCTCGTCTCTCCGCAAAAGAGAAAGCCATGAAAGGTACGACCTGGGTTTCGATCCCCCGTATAAGATCAGACGGACGGCCCGGTGTCCAGCCCGGGCGCCGAGCCGCGCCGCCCTTCGGGGGTCGGATCCCAGCGCCTCGCCCGTTGAATCAGGTGAACCAGCTCAGCCGGCGGCGCACCGTCGCGTGGGCGGCGGCCGCCGGCACCCATCGGACCGCCATCCTGCTGGATGGGTGTCTCAATGGCGCTTGAGCTGGGTGAGCTGAATGAGGTTGCCGCAGGTGTCCTTGAGTACCGCGATGGTCGAGCCGGGCACGCCGGTGGGCGGCATCGTGAACTCGGCGCCCCGAGCCTTGATCCGCTCGTGGTCGCCCTCGATGTCGTCGGTGAAGAACATGGCGGCGCGCTGGCCCTGTTCGAACATCGCCTGCTGATACGCCTTGGCCGCGGGGTTGTCGTTCAGCGCCAGCTGGAGCTCGGTGCCGTCCGGCTCCTCGGGCGAGGCCACGGTCAGCCAGCGGTATGGGCCGTTGCTGACATCGGCCTTCTTGGCAAAGCCCAGCACCTCGGTATAGAAGCGCAGGGCCTTGGCCTGGTCGTCCACGTAGAGGCTGGTCACTTTGATTTTCATTGCGTTTCTCCTTGTGCTGGTCAACCAGCAGTATGCGGTAGATCGTCGAGGGGGCGCCAAGAGATCGGCATCTCTCCTCCGGCTACCACCTAGGACGAGCCGGCTCGCCCGAGTGTGACCGATCACGAGGATCCACCTGCCGCCCGTCCCACCGCAACCCTCAGTGCCTCGGTCCACTCTTGACGGCGCCTCGTCGCGCCGGAAGAATGGCCCAAGGATGCCCACTCCTGAGCGGCTCGCCGAGCGATTCGAAGAGCACCGCCCGCACCTGCGTGCGGTCGCGTATCGCATGCTCGGATCGGTCAGCGAGGCCGAGGACGCCATCCAGGAAGCCTGGATCCGATTGAGCCGCACGGATGTCAGTGCCATCGACAGCCTGCGGGCATGGCTCACGACGGTCGTGGCGCGCGTCTGCCTGGACGTGCTGCGAACGCGAGCGTCGCGCCGGGAGGACGCCATGGACGTGCACGTGCCGGATCCGATCATCGCTCGCGCGATCCGTGATGAAGACGAAGGGCCCGAGGCGGGCGCCCTGCTCGCCGACTCTGTCGGTCTGGCGCTGCTCGTCGTCCTCGAGAAGCTGGAGCCGGCGGAACGATTGGCATTCGTGCTCCACGACGTGTTTGCGATGAGCTTCGAGGACATCGCGCCCATCGTCGATCGCTCGGTCGTCGCCACGCGCCAGTTGGCGAGCCGCGCGCGCCGGCGCGTCCAGGGTCAGGCGCCGGCCTCGGAGGTGGACCGGCGGCGGCAGCGCCGGGTCGTCGACGCGTTTCTCGCCGCCGTCCGGGACGGCGACTTCGAAGGCCTGGTCACGATCCTGGACCCGGCGATCGTGCTGCGTGCCGACGGCGGGCCGGCCAAGGGCATGTCGCGCCTGGTGCGAGGGGCTGAGGGGGTCGTGGCACAGGCCGCCACGTTCTCGCGGCTCGCCTTGTCCAACCAGGTGGTGTTGGTGAACGGCGACGTCGGCGTCCTATCGCGCCTTCCCGATGGCCGCGTGTTGTCCGTGCTCGGCTTCACGATCGCGGGCGGCAAGGTCGTAGAGATCGACATCCTGGCTGATCCGGACCGGCTCAGTCGACTCGATCTGTCGGCCATCGAGGCCCCCGGACCACCGTCGTAGTCACGTTTGTCCCCGCTGGTCCCCGTTGACTGTAGCTCTTCCTGTCCGACTCACTCACCTCACTTGCCATCGCCGGGCGCGCCACGCGCCGGCACCGCTGTCTGGCCCGCGGCGAGCGCGGCGGCGCGGCCGGCGATGAGTGCATAGCCGCCGGCGCGCGCCTCGGGCGGCGACTAGTGGATGCCCGGCCCGCTTTCAGTCCCCTGGTGCACCCCGTATCTTGGACCTGGGAGGAGAAGCGGTGTGCAGGGGCGGTCCCTGCGCCCGCCGGCCTTCCGGCGAGAGGAATCTCGCATTTTTCAGCGGAGACCCGACATGAAGAAGAACACCAAGAAGCTGCACCTGTGCCGTGAGACCTTGCACTACTTGACCCTCGGCGATTCCGGGCTGCGCAATGCCGCGGGCGGCCTCATCACCTACGGAGGCGCTTGCACCATGACCGCGGCCAAGGACTGCACTGTCTGCACGAATTCATGCCCGACACAGTGCGGTCCGCACTGCACGCAGTAGCGGCGAGCCGACCCAATTGAACCTCAGTTCCGGCGGTGGCAGAAGAGCTTGCCACCGCCGGCTGCGATGAAGCCCGGGGGCAAGGCGACGCACCGCTACTCCTCGATGAGGCCCAGCAGCCAAGGTTCCCGCCCCCAATTCGCCCTGCGCGCCCCGCGCGATCCGCCCTGCATCTGGCCGATGCCTACAACTTGTCATCATCAGCCGGCTCGACATCTGGCAGGCGTTTGAGAGCAGCCTCGAACCTCTGCCGAGTCCCGCGCTTTGCACGCTCCTCCAGATAGTCGACGGTCATGAGAGCCGCCAGTTTCTCGGCGGCCGCCGTGC
>DATGHG010000390.1:0-8110 GCA_035308185.1 Thermoanaerobaculia bacterium
GGCGGCGCTCGCGGCGATGGCCATCGCCGCCGCCGCCCGCGGCTGGCGTGCGGCCACCTACCTGCTGCTCGCCATCGCCGCCGCCGCCGGCCCGGTGCTGCCCGCCTCGACGGAGATGCAGGCGCGGTACGCCTTCCCGCTGTGGTTGGTGCTCGCCGCGGCCGCCGCCTTCGGCCTTGATCGCCTGGCCGAAACCGGCTCCGCCGGCCGGACCGTCCTCGTCAGCTCCGCCGGCCACACCGGCTCCACGGGCTCCACCGACCGGACCGCCCCCGCCGGCCCCACCGACCGGACCGCCACCGCCGGCCCCACCGGCCGGACCGCCCCCACCGACCCGACCGGCCGGACCGCCCCCGTCGTCCCTGCCGGCCCCGCCGGCCTCACCGGTCTCACCGGCCGCGCCATCACCGGCCGCGCCGTCGCCGGCCTGCTCGCCGTCGTCGCTCTCGGCGCCGTGGTGGCGGTCCACCGCGCGGCCTGGGCGGCAACCGGCCCTGCCCTGGCCCGTGAGGCCATCGAGGATCGCGCGCTGCTGGCGATGGTACCGGGCGAGTACCTGCGCCATCCTGCCGGGCCGCCGGCCTCGCTGCACGAGCTGCAATGGTTCCGCGGCGCCTGCCTGCGGCTGCCGCCGGGAGGCGGCGGGTGGTTCCGCGACGACCTCTTCCTCTGCTCGCTACCGCCCACCGCGCGCCTGCTCGAATACGACGCCGCCGGCCGCCGCGTGCGCGGCCTCGCGGCCGGGGCGGCCCCGCGGCTGCGCGCCGCCTACTGCACGTCGATCCGCGAGGACGCGCCGTTGAGCGCCGATCTCCTGCTCGCCCGGGGGGACCTGGTCTGGCGCCTCGGCCCTTATTCGACCGGTGACTATTCGCTGGTCGTCGGCGGCGGCCAGGACGCCTATCCGGTGCCCCGCGCCGCCGGCTTCCAGGTGCCGGGGCTGCAAGCCGTCACGCTGCGGGTGCACTACGCCTCGCCGGCGGGATGGAACACCTACTCTCCCGAGCTCTCCCTGGCTGCCGGCAGCCGGCCGCACGTCGCCTTCGCGCGCCGGCCGCGGTCCCGCTAGCTCAGGGCGCCAGCTCGCCGCTCTCGTCGCCGACCGCCGCCGCCAGCTGCGCCCGGCGGCTGACGTAGTCGGCGAGCGCCTGGCGGTAGGCCAGCTGCGTGGCGCGATCGGTGCGCTCGGCGTCGAGCAGGTCGAGGATCGAGGTGGCGCCGCGCCGGTAGGCGAACTCGGCGATCTCCCGCGAGTCGCGCGATTCCTTGAGATAGGTGCGCTCGTAGAGCTCCACCCGCTCCTGGCTGGTGCGCAGCGCCGCCCAAGCGGCCTCGACGTCGTCGATCACCTGGGCGCGCACCACCTCGGCCGCCGAGGTGGCGCGCACCACCTCGGACCTGGTGCGCGCGATCTCGCCCTGGTTGCGATCGAAGATCGGCAGCGGGAAGCTGATGCCGGTGCCGAGGGCGTTGGCCGACTGTCCGAAGCTGAAGAACGGCTGCACGTGCTGGTCCGACACCACCGACGGGCCGGTATGGATCCAGCCCAGCGAGGTGGTCACGTCCACCTTGGCGTTGGCCTCGGCCAGCTCGACGTCGGCCGCCGCCTTGCGCACCGCGGTCTCGGCCGAGAGCAGGTCGGGCCGCGCCGTCAGCGCCCGCCGTTCGAGCTCGTCCAGCGGCCCCGCCGGCAGCGCCGGCTGCAACTCGCCCGCGACCTCGAAATCCTGGGCCAGCTCGGGGGCGAAGAGCGCCTGGCGCAGGCCGGCCCGGGCGGTGCGATAGGCCAGGTCGGCGTCCTGCACGTCGGTCTGGAACTGCAACTTCTGCAGGCCGATCTTCAGGAAGTCGCCGCCCGCGATCTCGCCCTTGTCGTAGCGGATGCGGTTGAGGTCCTCGACCTGCTGGAAGTTCTTCAGGTTGTCCTCGGCCGCCCGCAGGTTGCCGCGGGCGAGCAGCGCCGCGGCGAAGGTGGTGCGCACGGTCTCGACCAGCGTCCGGCGGGCGTCCTGGTAGTCGCGTTCGGCGCCGGCGGTGGCCAGCCGGGCGCTGTCGATGCGCCGGCGCCGCTTGCCGCCGCGCTCGAACGTCCAGGCCAGGCCGCCGGTGAAGTCGACGGTGCCGTTCGAGAACGTCGGGTTGGGCCGCAGCGCCGCGGTGACCTCGCCGGCGCGCGTCGATTCCACCGTCGCCGCCTGCGCCCGCAACCCCGGGTTGCCGCGCTGCGCCAGCGCGAGCGCCTGCTGCAAGCTCAAGCTGGTGATCGTGCCGGCCGCCCCGGATCCCGGCGCCGCCGGCCCGGCCGGACTCGCCGGGGCCGCCTGGGTCGCCGCCACCGCCATAACCAGCGCCGCCGCCCAGGCGCCCGCTCGCCCTCCCCGCCGCCGCCCCCACGCGGTCATGATCTGGCGGCCTCGCCGGCCGTGCCATGCCCGGCGTGGCCATTCGCCGCTGCTTCTCCGCCCATGGTTCCCTCCGTCGCGCTCGCCCGCGTTCTCGTGCCACCGCCCTCGGCGTCCGGCTCGCCGGCCCACCGCCGCCGCCACCGGTGCGCCAGCACCAGCAGCGGCGGCTGCAACACCCGCGTCAGGCCGGCGAGCACCAGCGAGCCGCCGATCACCACCACCGCCAGCGGCTTCTGGGTCTGCGCGCCGATCCCCTGCGACACCGCCGCCGGCAACAGCCCGAGCATCGCCACCAGCGTGGTCATCAGCACCGGCCGGAAGCGCTGCTCGGCGGCGATCCGCGCCCCCGCCTCGATCGGCTTGCCCTCGGCCCACTGGCGCTGGGCGTAGTTGACCATCAGGATCGCGTCCTGGATGGCGATGCCGAAGATCGAGACGAAACCCATCGCCGCCGACACCGAGAAGTTGATGCCGGTCGCGAGCAGCGCCGCCAGGCCGCCGGCGCAGGCCACCGGGATGTTGATCAGCACCACCATGCTGTACAACCAGTCCTTCACCGCGGCGTAGACCAGCAGCGCGATCAGCACCAGGGTCAGCGGGATGATCACCAGCAGCCGCCCTTCCGCCTCGTTGAGCTCGTTGATCTCGCCGGCCCACGAGTAGTTCGTGCCGTAGGGCAGCTTGACCTGGCGGTCGATGCGGCGGGTGGCCTCGGCGATCGAGCCCGCGAGGTCGCGCCCGCGCACCGAGAACTTGACCGGCGAGTAGCGCCGGCCGTCCTCGCGATAGATCACCGACGGCCCGTCCTCGAGCGAGATCATCGCCAACTGTCCCAAGGGGATCTGGCTCCCGTCCGGCGCCGCGACGGTGATCTCGCGGATGGCCTCGACGTTGCGCCGGTACGGTGGCGCCCAGCGCACCACCACGTCGAAGCGCTTCTCGCCCTCGAACTCCTGGGTGACCGCCTGGCCGCCCACCGCCGCCTGCACCACCGCCTCGACGTCGCCGGTGTTGAGACCGTAGCGCGCCGCCTGCAGGCGGTCGGTGGCGATCACCACGCTCGGCTGGCCGAGCGACGATATCAGCCCGACGTCACGCACGCCGGGGATGCCGCCCAGCACGCCGCCGATCTCGCCAGCCAGCCGCTCGTTGGCGCGCAGGTCGGGCCCCACCACCTTGACGCTGTTCTCGCCCTTGACCCCCGACACCGCCTCCTCGACGTTGTCCGAGATGTACTCCGAGAAGTTGAACACCACGCCGGGAAAAGCATCCCCGAGCTCGCGCTCGAGCCGCTCGGTGAGCTTCTCCTTGGTGAGCCCCCGCGGCCAGCTGTCGAACGGCGTCAGCGGCGCGAACAGCTCGATGTTGCCGAAGCCGGTGACGTCGGTGCCGTCGTCGGGACGCCCGAGCTGCGACACCACCGTCTCCACCTGCGGCTGCCGGCGCAGGATCTCGCGGATGCGGCCGACGTAGCGCGACGACTGTTCGAGGGAGACCGAGTTGGGCAGCGTGGCGCGGATCCAGAAATTGCCCTCCTCGAGCTTGGGCATGAACTCGCGCCCATTGGCCAGGAACAGCACCACGCAGAGGGCGATCGGCGCCACCGCCAGCGCCAGCGCGCTCCACGGGTGGCGCAAGGCGACGTCGAACAGCGGATCGTAGACGCGGTGCAGGAAACGCATCAAGGCGTTCTCGCGCTCCTCGGCGTCGGGCGGCACCAGCCGCGCGGCCAGCGTCGGGGTGAGCGTCAGGGCGAGCACCGCCGCGCCGAAGATGGCGTAGGCGTAGGTGTGCGCCATCGGCGAGAAGATCACCCCGGCAACTCCGGTCATGGTGAACAGCGGCAGGAAGGTGACGAAGATGATCAGCCGCGAGAAGGCGAGCGGCGTGCCCACCTCCCCCACCGCCGTCACCACCCGGTCGCGCATGCTGCCGCTGCCTCGCGCGCCCAGATGGCGGAAGATGTTCTCGATCACGATCACCGTCGAGTCGACGATGATGCCGAAATCGACCGCGCCGAGCGAGATGAGATTGGCCGGCGTGCCGCCCGCCACCATGCCGCAGAACGCGAACAGCAGCGCCAGCGGGATGTTGACCGCGGCGACCAGCGCGCCGCGCGTGTTGCCGAGGAACAGCAACAGCACCAGCGACACCAGCACCATGCCGAGCAGCAGGTTGTGCATCACCGTGTGGGTGGTCAGCGCGACCAGGTTGCCGCGGTCGTAGTAAGGCTCGATGTCCATGCCCGGCGGCAGCAGGTGATGGCCGCGGATGTAGTCGACCCGCCGATGAATGCCTTCCAGGGTCGGCTTGGTCTCGCCGTCGTAGCGCATCAGCACGATGCCCTGCACCACGTCGGCGTCGCCGTCCTTGCCGACGATGCCGAGCCGCGGCCGCGCCCCCTCGAAGACGTTGGCGACGTCGCGCACCCGCATCGGGATGCCGTTGGTGGTCTGCACCACCACGTTCTCGAGGTCGTGGATGCCGCGCAGCAGCCCGAGGCCACGCACCGTGTAAGCCTGCTCGCCGAGCGTCAGGCGCTGGCCGCCGGCGTTCTGGTTGGCGTTGGCGACCGCCTGTGTCACCTGGGCCAGGGTCAGCTTCTGGCCGCGCAGGCGGTAGGGATCGACGGACACCTGGTACTGCTTGGTCTCGCCGCCGAAGCTGGTGACGTCGATCACCCCGGGCACCGCCTTGAACTCGCGCTCGAGGATCCAGTCCTCCGCCGTCTTGAGCTCCCGCAGCGAATAGCCCGGGCCGCGGACGACGTAACGAAACACCTCGCCGATGGCGTTCCAGGGTGAGAGCGACGCTTGCAGGCCGCCAGGCAGGGTGACGAACTGCAGGCGGTTGATCACCTCCTGGCGCGCGTCCTTGTAGCTCGTGTCCCAGTTGAAGTAGCACTTGACGTCCGACAGCCCGAACAGCGACTGCGAGCGGACGTGATCGAGGCCCGGCATGCCGGCGAGACCGGTCTCGAGCGGGATGGTGACCTGCCGCTCGACCTCCTCGGCGCTCCAGCCGTCGGGCTGGGTGATCACCTCGACCAGCGGCGGCACCGGGTTGGGGTAGGCCTCGATGTCGAGGCGGCCGTAGGCGAGAAGGCCGGCGGCGACCAGTCCGGCGACCAGCAGGAAGAGCACTGCCGGCGCCCCCAGGGCGGCGGCGGCGAGACGGCGGATCATCGTGCGGACCGGCCGTCGAGAGGACGCGCGGCGCGCCTCAAATCATGCCCAGCAGCAGGATGCCGCCGGCGGTCACCACGCGGTCGCCCGGTTGCAACCCCGAGAGCACCGCCACCATGCCTTCGCCGCCCTCGTCGTCCACCTTGACCGGCCAGCGCGCGAAGCGCAGCGCGCCGCTCGCCGCCCGGCCCGTCTCGCGGAAGACCACGGTCTGCTCGCCCTGGCGCAGCACCGCGGCGCGCGGGATGGCCAGGGCGCGATGCCCCGGCGCCTGGATGGCAACCGCGGCGTACATCTCCGGCTTGAGCAGGTGGGCGGAGTTGTCGACCGCGCAGCGCACCTTGGCGGTCCGCGTGGCCGGGTCGACGGTGCCGGAGATCCAATCCACCCGGCCGGTGAAGCGCCGCCCGGGCGAGGAGATCACCTCGACCGCGACCGGCGCGCCGCGCTGGATCCGTCCCAGGTCGAGCTCGAAGACGTCGGCCAGCACCCATACCCGGTCGAGCTCGCCGATGGTGAACAGCTCGACGGTGGCGCCGCCCGAGTACTGCCCCTGCACCTCGACGCCGGGGTTGGCGGCGCGGGCGATCACCTCGCCGGCGATCGGCGAGCGCAGCACGTACTGTTGGGTCACCGCCTGCAGGCGGCCACCGCCCAGCAGGCGCGCTTTCTCCTCGGCGCGCGCCAGCTCGGCCCGCGCCTGGCGCTCGCCGGCTTCCGCCGCCTCGAAATCGCGCTGGGCGGAGGCGTGCGCCGCGAGCAGCTCCCGCTGGCGCTCGTACTCGCGCTCGGCCTGGGCCAGCGCCGCCTGCGCCTTGGCATAGTCCGAATCGGCGCTGCCGAGGTCGGGCGAGGCGATGAGCGCGAGCGGGTCGCCCTGCTTGACCCGCTGGCCGAGCCCCGCCACCAGTCGCACCAGCCGGCCGGTGACCGGTGAGAAGACGTGGGTCACGCGCTGGTCGTCGAAGGCGATGCGGCCGCTCGCCGCGAGCACGCGGCCGAGCTCCTCGACCCGCGCCGGCGCCACGGCGATACCCGCCTGGCGCGCCCTGTCGGGCGTCAGCCAGGCTTCGCCCACCGGCACCGCGAGGGCCGGCGGCGCCGCGGCGGCCCGCGGCGGCGAGCCACAGCCGCCCAGCGCGCCCAGCACCCCCAGCGGGACCGCCAGCAAGGCCACCGCAGCCGCGGCGAACCGGGCCGGCGGTGGAGCGCCGGCGACGGCGACGGCGACGACCGGGAGGAGTTTTCGGCTGGCTCTCATGATGGTACGCGGACGGTGTTCGCCCGACCGCACCACCCTACCCGAGCCCCGACAAAGGCCGCACAAAGAAGCCCCCGCCGGCCACAAAGAATCCGCAAAGCCGACGCCTGCCGCCAGCCGCGGGGCGCGGGCGGCCGGCGCCCGCGTCTCAGGAGCTCGCGACCTCCGGCATCTCCTCCTCGCGCAGCCGCGCCGCCGGCAGGCGCAGGGTGAAGACGCTGCCGCCGCCAGGCCGCTCCGCGAAGCTGAGGGTGCCGCCCTGCGCCACCGCCAGGCGGCGGGCGATGGCCAGACCGAGGCCGGCGCCGCCGGCGCGGGCGCCGTCCGGCGACCCGCCCGCCGGCCGGTAGAACGGCTCGAAGATGCGCTCGCGCTCGGCCGGCGGCACGCCGCGGCCGCGGTCGGCGACGGCGATGGCGATCATCTCGCCCTCGCCGCGCATCGAAACCTCGATCGGCGCGGCGGCCGGCGAGTACTTGAGCGCGTTCTCGATCAGGTTCACCAGCACGCGCAACGAATGGACGAAATCGAAGCGCCCCACCGGCATCGGCTCGCGCAGCGCCAGCGCGGTGCGCAGCTCGCGCTGCCCGAGCGCCCCCGCCACCTGCTGGATGGCCGCCCCCACCAGGTCCTCGGCGGCGTTGATCTCGATGTTCACCGGCATGCCGCCGGCGCTCAACCGCGACAGGTCGAGCAGATCGGCCACCATGTGGTTGAGCCGGTCGGACTGCTGCTCGATCACCGCCGCGCGCTCGTCGCCGCCGGCCAGGTCATGGGCCAGCGCCTTGATCGTGGTCAGCGGCGTGCGCAGGTCGTGCGACACCGAGGCGAGCAGCGCGTCCTTCAGGCGGTCCGCCTCGCGCAGCGCCTCGGCATGCTCGGCCTCGGCCACCAGCGCCACGCGCTCGACGCCGAGCGCCGCGTAGTAGGAGAGGGCGTCGAGAATGCGCCGCCGCGCCGGATCCAGCCGCAGGCCGCCGCGATCGGCAAGGCGCAGCACGCCGACCAGCCGGTCGTGCGCCACCAGCGGCAGCAGCAGGGCGCGCGCCGGCGCCAGCGCGCCGTCGAGCGCGGCGCTGGCGCCGGTGGCGGCGCTGGTGCGGACCGTCTCCCCGTCCAGCCGTTCGGTGACGGCCAGGCGATGCTCGGCGACCCAGGCGAAGCTCTCCAGAGTCGTCTTGCCGCCGGCGGGGTCCGCGCCGCCCGCGGTTTCCCCGGCGCCGGCGGGGTCTCCGGCGCCCGCCGGGTCCCCGGCGCCG
>DATGHG010000391.1:0-4741 GCA_035308185.1 Thermoanaerobaculia bacterium
GCGGCGCGCAGCGCCGCCGCGCCGGGCGCCCCCGGTGTCCCAGGTGTCCCCGGCGTCCCCGGTGTCCCCGGCGCCCCCGGTGTCCCCAGTGTCCCCGGTGCCCCCGGTGTACCCGGTGTCCCCGGCGCGGCGGTCACCACGCTGGCCACCAGCCGCTTGCCGCCGCCGCCGTCGTCGAGCGCCAGCACCACCGCCTCGCGCACCCCCGGCTGCCGCCGCAGCGCGGCCTCGATCTCGCCCAGCTCGATGCGGAAGCCGCGGACCTTCACCTGATGATCGTCGCGGCCCAGGTATTCGATGGCGCCGTCCGGCAGGTAGCGCGCCAGATCGCCGCTGCGATAGAGGCGAGCCCCTGGATCGGTGGAGAAGGCATCGGGCACGAACTTTTCGGCGGTGAGGTCGGCCCGCCCCAGGTAGCCTCGCGCCAGCTGCACGCCGCCGATGTGCAGCTCGGCGGTGACACCGATCGGCACCTCGCGCCCGGCGCGGTCGAGCAGGTGGATGCGGGTGTTGGCCACCGGCCGGCCGATCGGCACCACCCGCGGGCGCGCCGGATCGCAAGTCCAGTGAGTCACCTCGACCGCCGCCTCGGTCGGGCCGTAGAGGTTGTGCAACGGCGCCGCGAGCGCGGCGTGGCACCGCTGCTGAAGCTCGTAGGAGAGCGCCTCGCCACTGGCCATCACCCGGCGCAGCGTGGGCAGCCGCAACGTACCGGCACCGGCCGCCGCGGTCCCGTCGCCGGCGCCGGCGGCCGCGGCCCCATCCAGGAACGCGCGCAGCATCGTCGGCACGAAGTGCAGAACGGTGATCCCCTGCTCGGCGATCGTCGCCCACAGGTAGCCGGGATCGCGATGCCCGCCCGGGCGGGCCATCACCAACCGCGCACCGGCGAGCAGCGGCCAGAACAGCTCCCAGACCGAGACGTCGAAGGTGAACGGCGTCTTTTGCAGCACCCGATCGCCGGCGGTCAGCCCGTACTGGCGCTGCCCCCACAGCAGCCGGTTGACGATGCCGCGGTGAGTGATCGTCGTCGCCTTCGGCCGGCCGGTCGAGCCCGAGGTGTAGATCACGTAGGCCAGGTTGTCCGGCCCGGCCGACCGCCCGGACGCCACCAGGTTTCGGGCCGGCCCGTCCGACCGCCCGGACGCCGCCAGGTTCCGGGCCGGCCCGGCCTCCTCCGCCGCGGCCGCCCCCCGCCGCGGCGCCGGTTCGTCGATCCGGAGCGCGACCGGCCCCGGCTGGCTGCGCCGCGCCAGCCGCCTGCCCGCGCCACCGCCGGTCAGCAGCACCCGGGCGCCCGAGTCCGCCAGCATGAACCGCAGCCGCTCGGGCGGGTCGCCCGGATCGAGCGGCAGGTACGCGCCCCCCGCCTTCAGGACGGCGAGCAGGCCGACCACCATCGCCAGCGAGCGCTCGACGCAGACCGCGACCACCACCTCGCGCCCGACGCCGAGCTGCCGCAGCCGCCGCGCCAGCCGGTTGGCGCGCCGGTTCAGGTCGCGATACGAAAGGCTCTCGCCCGCGGCGGTCACCGCCGTCGCCGCCGGCGTCCGCCGCGCCTGCTCTTCGATCAGCTGGTGCAGGCAGCGCTCCGCGGGCCAGGGCGCCAGCGTGTCGTTCCACTCGCGCAGCTGCTGCCGCTCGGCGGCGGTGTGCAGCGGCAGCTCGTCCAGGCGCCGCTCGGCGCCGGCGGCGATCCCCGCCACCAGGACCTGGAACTGCCCCGTCAGGCGTAAGGCGCTGGCCGCGTCGAACAGATCGCGGCGATATTCCAGGCTGCCGCCGAGGCCGCCGGCGCGATCCCGCATCAGGTCGAGCGTCAGCTCGAACTTGGCGGTGCCGGTGTCGACCGCGGCGGTCTCGAGGACCAGCCCGGCCACCGCGACCGACGGCAGCGGATCCATCTGCAGCGCCAGCAGCACCTGCACCAGAGCCGGCGCGGCCGCCGGCGAGGCCTGACCGCGCCGCGGCGCCAATTCCTCGACCAACCGGTCGAAGGGCAGCCGCTGGTGGGTCAGGTCCGCCAGCGTGGCGTCCCGCACCCGTTCGAGCAGTCCGGCGAACGTGGGGTTGCCCGCCACCTCGGCGCGCAGCACCAGCGTGTTGACGAAGCAGCCGATGAGGTCGTCGACCGGCGGCGGCTCGCCGCCGCCCTCGCCGCGCCCGGCGCGCTGATCGACGACGGTGCCCACCGCGAAGTCGGTCTGCCCGGTGATGCGGTGCAGCAAGCTGTCGAGCGCCGCCAGCAGCACCATGAAGGGCGTCGCCCGGAAGCGCCGGCCGAGCGCCGTCAGTTCGCCGGCGAGCGCCGCGGGGAGGGTCAGCGGCACCCGCCCGCCTGGCGCGCCCTCGCGCTGCGGCCACGGCCGGTCGGCGGGCAGCGCCAGCGCCGGCGGCGGGCCGGCGAGGCGGTCGCGCCAGTAGGCCAGCGCCGCCGCCGGCGGCGCCTCGCGTGCCGACCGGCGCTCCCACTCCGCCCAGTCGGCGTACTGGCAGGGCAGCGCCGGCAGTTCCTGCACCGGCGGGAGCCGTGGCGGATGCGGCAGCCGCGACCGGCGTGGCGCCCGCCCGTAAGCGCGGCCGTAGAGGGCCGCCAGGTCGCGCAGGAAGATCGCGTGCGAGCGGCCGTCCGAGACGATGTGGTGCAGGGTGACCAGCAGCAGGTGCGACTCGCCGCCGCGGCGCAGCAGCCGGGTGCGCAGCAGGGGACCACCCGCGAGAGCGAACGGCTGGCGTGCCGCGGCCTCGGCCAGCCGCCTGGCCTCCGCATCCCGGGCCCCCGCCGCCAGGGCCGCCAGATCGATCACCGGCAGCGGCACGGCGAACGGCGCGCGGATGAGTTGCAGCGGCTCGCCGGGCTCGGCGGCCGCCGCCGGCGAGGCGCCGAAGCTGGTACGCAGCACCTCGTGCCGGCGCACCAGCTCGTCCAGGGCCCACGACAGGCTGGCGACGTCGAGCCCGCCTTCGATGCGCACCGCCCCGGCCATGTTGTAGGCGGCGGAATCCGGCTCCAGCTGGGCGAGCAGCCAGAGCCGGCGTTGCGCGAACGACAGCGGCAACGCCCGGCCCGCCGCCGACACGGCGCCTCCCAACATCGCAGGCACGGCGCCTGCCAGCGCCGCCAACGCGGCGCCTTCCAACATCGCCGGCACGGCGCCTCCCAGCATCGCCGGCGCGGCGGCTGCCAGCGCCGCCGGCGCGGCGGCATCCGACATCGCCGGCACGGCGCCACCCAGCATTGCCGGCGCGGCGCCTTCCAGCACCACCCCGGGAAGGCCGGCCGGGGTCCCCCGCGCGCGGGCGGCGGCGAGCTGCCGCGCCAGCCCCGCCGGCGTCGGCGAATCGAAGAGGCAGCGCAGCGGCAGCTCGACGCCGGTTTCCTGGCGCAGCCGGACCAGCATGCGCGCGCCGCTCAGCGAATGGCCGCCGAGAGCGAAGAAGCTGTCATCGACTCCGACGCGAACCACCGCGCCGCCGCCCGCGGCAGCTCCGGTCGCCGGTTCGAGACCCAGCGCCTCGCTCCACAACCGCGCCAGCAGCAGCTCGTCGGCGGTGTGCGGCGCCACATAGGGGGCCGCCACGCCGAACGCGATCGACGGCGGCGGCGGGCTGCCGCCGGCAGCGGCCGGCACGGCAGGCGACGTTGCCGACAGGGCCGGCGCCGCCATGCCCGCCGCCGACAGGCCCGCCGCCGCCGGCAGCGCGCGAGCCGCCGCGAGCCGTCCCGCCAGCTCCGCCAGCGACGGCGCCTCGAACAGGCAGCGCAGCGGCAGCTCGACGCCGGTCTCCTGGCGCAACCGCGCCAGCATCCGCGCGCCGCTCAGCGAATGGCCGCCGAGAGCGAAGAAGCTGTCGCCGATACCGATGCGCAGGGCGCCGAGCTCGCCGCCTTCGGCGCCCTCGCCGCCTTCGCCGCCCTCGGCGCCGGCGGTGCCCTCGCTTCCCAGCGCCTCGCCTCCCAGCACCTCGCTCCACAGTCTGGCCAACAGCAGCTCGTCCGCGGTGCGCGGCGCCCCCTGGCCGGCGTCAGCCGCCGCGGCGGCCGTCGCCGGCGCCCACCCGGCCGTCCGCAGCGCCTTGCGGTCGACCTTGCCGTTGGGCTGTAGCGGCAGCTGCGCCGGGAACGCGAACGCCGCCGGCACCATGTGGGCCGGCAGCGAGCGTTCCAGGGCGGCGCGCAGAGCCGCGGCGCCGGGCGCCCCCAGCGTCCCCGGTGTCCCCGGTGTCCCCAGCGTTCCCGGCGTTCCTGCTGCCCCCGGCATTCCCGGTGTCCCCAGCGCCCCCGCTGTCCCCGCTGTCCCCGGCGTTCCCGCTGCCCCCAGCGTTCCCGCTGCCCCCAGCGTTCCCGCTGTCCCCGGCGTTGCCGTCACCACGCTGGCCACCAGCCGCTTGCCGCCGTCGCCGTCGTCGAGCGCCAGCACCACCGCCTCGCGCACTCCCGGCAGCCGCCGCAGCGCCGCCTCGATCTCGCCCAGCTCGATGCGGAAGCCGCGGATCTTCACCTGATGGTCGCTGCGGCCCAGGTACTCGATGGCGCCGTCCGGCAGGTAGCGCGCCAGGTCGCCGGTACGATACAGGCGTGCTCCCGGGGTGGCGGCGAAGGGGTCGTCGACGAACTTTGTAGCAGTGAGGGCAGCGTCGTTGGCATAGCCCTGGCCGACGCCGTCGCCGGCCAGGCAGATCTCGCCGGCGACACCGATCGGCACCAGGCGCAGCCGCTCGTCCAGCACGTAGACCTTGC
>DATGHG010000392.1:0-4889 GCA_035308185.1 Thermoanaerobaculia bacterium
GGGCCGCTCGCCCAGCAGGCCGAGACCAAGCAGGGTGGTGAAGGCCGGCGTCAACGAAAGCAGCGGCACCGTGAGCGACAGCGGGGCGATGCGCACCGATTCGACGAAGGCCAGGTTGGCGGCGAGGTTCAGCAGCAGCGACGCCGTGGCCGGCGCGAAGTAGGCGGGCGCGACCCGCACGCCGCCGGAGAGCGCCACCGCCGTACCGAAGAGCGGCACCGACGCGAGCGTCAGCACAAACACCATGGGCAGCGGCCGGAGGTGCCGCGCCGCGAGCTTGCGCGAGAGGTCGAACCCCGAGGCGGCGACGCTCGAGCCCGCGATCAGGAGCAGCGGCAGGGTGCCGACCGCCACCTCAGGCTCCGAGCACCCGCTTGACCATGCGGTCGAAGCGCTCGCCGGCCAGGTACACAGTGTCGAGCACGACCGGGTCCAGTTCGTCGTCGTCGCCATCCTCCGCGGCGGCCTCGGTGGGCGCGAGATCCGCCGCCCCGACGTAGCCCAGGCTGCGGTGCCGCTCCCGCACCGTGGTGGCGAGATAGATGGCGAGGGCGCGGTAGAAGCGGGCGGCGAACCCCGTGTCGGTGGTCAGCTTGGCGGCGAGATCGGCGCGCGGGATGGCGAAGACGGTCGAGTCCTCGCTCCCCTTGACCGTCGCCGAAGGCGGCCGCGCATCGAGGAACGACATCTCGCCGACGATCTCTCCGGCGTTGAGGCGCGCGATCTCGCGCTCCTCGCGGCCGGCGAGCCAGACCGAGAGCTTGCCCGCGAGCAGGATGAAGACGGCGTCGATGGAGGCCCCCTGCCGGATGAGGACGTCGCCCGCCGCCACGGCGCGCGAGCGCCCGTGAGCGAGCAGCCACTCGACGTCGTCGTCGGTCAGCTGGCCGAAGAGGAACAGCACCTTGCGCATGGCGCGCCTCAGGCGACCTGCCGGGCGGCGAGGCGGGTGAAGAGGCCGCCGCGCTCGAGCAGCTCGCGGTACGTGCCCGACTCGACCACGCGGCCGCCGTCCATCACGTAAATGCGGTCGGCCCCGGCGATCGTGCTCAGGCGGTGGGCGATGACGATCCGGGTCGCCTTCAGGCGGACGAGGCTCTCGCTGACCTGCTGCTGGGTATGGTTGTCGAGGGCGCTCGTCGCCTCGTCGAAGAGGATGATGCGCGGACGGTGCACCACCGCGCGCGCGATGAGCAGCCGCTGCTTCTGGCCGCCGGAGAAGGTCGCGGCTCCCTCGCTCACCACGGTGTGCATGCCCATCGGCATGGCATGGATGTCCTCCTCGAGCCCCGCCACTCGCGCCGCCTCCCAGGCGTCGTCGAGGGCGAGCGGCGCGCTGCCGACGATGTTCGAGAAGATGTCGCCGACCAGGGGCTGACCGCTCTGCAGCACGACGCCCAGCTGGCGGCGCACCGAGTGGATGGCGAGCGCGGCGAGGTCCTGGCCGTCGAAGTAGATCGAGCCGGAAGTCGGCCGCTCGAAGCCCAGCAGCAGTCGCAGGCAGGTCGACTTGCCCGCCCCCGAAGGTCCGACCAGCGCCACGAACTCGCCGGGCGCGGCGTGAAAGGAGACGTCGTCGAGGATCAGCGGCCCGTCCTCCTGGTAGCGGAAGGAGACGTGGGAGAGCTCGATGGCGCCGGTCAGCTCGGCGGCCTCCGCCTTGCTTGCGTCCACCTCGGGAGTGGCGGTGAGGATCGGCCGCAGCCGCTCGTAGATCGGCACCAGCGTGAGCACGCTCGACAGGATGGCGATCCCGGAGAGCGCGGCGGCAAGGAACTGGCCGAAGGCGGCGTAGAAGGCGAGGAAGTCACCGACCGGCAGCGCTGCATCCGGCGCCACGCGGCCCACCGCGGCGAAGAGTGCGAGCGCGGTCACGACGCCGAAGGTGGCGCCGAACGCGGCCTGCAGGTTCGCGGTGCGCTGGGCCTTGACGGTGCGGCGACGCTGCTCGGCGAAGCGCTCCGCCCAACGGGCGAAGGCCCGCCCCTCGGCGCCGCTCAGGTGGAGCTTGTCGATACCGCTGATGAGCCCGAAGAGCAGGCTCGCCAGGCGTCCTTCGAGGTCGAGCACCTCGCGCTGGTGCTTGAGCTGCAGGACGATCAGGGCCGCGGTCACCGCCAGGAGCGCCGCGATCAGGCCAGTCGCCACCAGCGCCAGCCGCCAGCTGTAGTAGAAGAGCAAGGCGAAGCTGAACAGCGAGATGACCAGGGCGAGCACCGAGGTGATCACGTTGCCGGTCAGGAGGTCCCTGATCGCGTCGACTCCCAGCGAGCGCACCGCGAGGTCCCCTACCGTGAAGCGGCGGAAAAAGTCGACCGGCAGGGCGAGCAGGCGCGCCCACACCGCGGCCTGCAGGCTGCCGTCGATGCGACCTCCCAGGCGCAGCACGGCGATGCTGCGGGTGACCTGAAAGGCGGCGGCGGCGAAGGCGCCGGCGACCAGGGCCAGCGTCATCGCCAGCAGGCGCGGCTGGTCGGCTGCCGGAATGGCGTCGCCAAAGACCTGCCCGGTGACGATCGGCGGCAGCAGGGCGAGAATGCCGCCGCCAATCCCCATGGCGAGGATCGTCCAGAGGTCGCGCCTCTGGCCGCGCAGGGCGAAGCGCAGGAGGTCGCGCATGCCGAGCGGGCGATCGGGCAGCGGGGCATAGAGCATGTAGGCGTCGCCCGCGATCCGGCCGGCCAGCGGCGGTCCGACCGGTGTGTGCTGCCCCTCGGGCGGAGCAGATGGATCGACGAGATGGTAGCGGTCCGGTCCCACCGGCAGCAGCGCCACCGGACGGCGGGACGCGCCGCCCCCCTCCGCAGCCAGGAAGCCCAGCAGCGGCCCATTGTCGTGGCGCCACCAGTTGTCGCGCAGGATCACCCGCCGCCGCTCGACCCTCGAGGCAGCGCAGATCGCGGCCAGCGTCTCGCCGTGGCCGCCGCCCACCGCCGTCTCGGGTCCGCGGATGGCGATGCCCTGCGCCTCGCCGACGAGGCGGCACGCCGCGACGAGCGGCGCCTCCTCGGCCGCGAGCCGCGGCGGACGCACAGGGAGCAGCACCGAGGCCAGGTGGCCGTAGGCGCCCGCCAGGAGGCGGTGGTCGCGCGCGCCGCGCCGCGAGAGCCGCTCGCGCTCAGCGGTGTCGCTGCGCTCGAGCTCGCGCTGCAAGCGCCGGAGGTAGAGGCGGTGGAAGCGGGCGAGCCCGTCCCATGCGTCTCCGGCGGCCAGCCGCGCCCGCGTCGACGAGACGGCGAGCCGCGCAGGCTCCAGTGCGGTCAGCCAACCGGCCTCGGGCAGCGGCCAGGCGACGCCGGCGTCGGCGTCAGCGGGCTCGCCTAGTATCTCGGCACTACCGGCACGGATGGCGACCCAGGCCGCCTTGCCCTGCGGCCGCGCCGTCTGCCCCGGCGCCAGCTCGACCTCGGCTTCAAATCCGCCGCCGGCCCGGGCCGGGATCTCGCTCCCGACATCGCCTCCGTCAGGCGCAGCGGCCGGGCACAGATCGAGGAACACCTGGGGTGGCGCGGCATGCGGCAGGCCACCCGCAAGGAGCGCCAGCCAGCCTTCCAACGCCTCGGCCAGGGCGGCTGCCGCGTCCGGGTCGCGCTCGAGGCGGGCGAGCTCGGAGGCGCCGGCGGCCAGCAGGCGCGACCCGGGCAGGCCCACCGCCAGCAGCTCGAGGCTGCCGGCATTCTTGCCGTCACCGTGCCCGGGCGCGGTCGCCGCCGTGCCAAAGAGCATATCGCCCGCCCGCGCGGTGCCGAGGTGCGTGCGCCGTCCGCCCGCCCTGCCGGCCGCGTCCGCCGCGGCGAAGACCTCCACCACGCCGGTCGCCACCAGCCAGGCGGAACCCTCGGGGGTCAGGCGCTGCGGCGCGTTGCCGGCGACGGCAACAGCGACGGCGCCGAGAGCAGCCAGCGTCGCCCCGAGGTCCGGTGCCGGCAGGCGGGCGGCGTCAGTCGGCGCTGATGAGCTGGACATAGAGCCCGGGGGCGGCTTTCAGCTGCTCGTGGGTGCCGCGCTGCGCCACGCGCCCGCGGTCGAGCACGATGATCTCGTCGGCGTCGCGGATGGTGCTAAGGCGGTGAGCGATGATCAGGCAGGTGCAGCCACGCCGCCGCAGGTTCGCGTCGATGGCCTTCTCGGTCTCGGGGTCCAGGGCGCTCGTCGCCTCGTCGAGCACGAGCAGGGCCGGGCGCGAGACCAGGGCGCGGGCGATCTCGAGCCGCTGGCGCTGGCCGCCGCTCCAGTTCGCCCCCCCCTCGGCGACCGGACTGCGGTAGCCGCGCGGCCGCCCCGCGATGTCGTCGTGGATGCAGGCGTCCTTGGCGGCGGCGATCACCTCGGGCAGCGGCACGGTCTCGTCCCACAGGGTCAGGTTGTCGTAGACGGTGCCCTCGAACAGGAAGATGCTCTGGTCGACGCTGGCGAGCGAGTCGAGGAGCAGGTCGCGCGGGATCGCCTCGCGCAGCTGGCCGTCGAAGAGGATCTCTCCGGACCAGGGCTGGTACAGGCCGGTGACCAGCTTGGCGAGGGTCGACTTGCCGCTCCCCGAGGCGCCGACCAGCGCGACCCGCGACCCGGGCTCGAGCACGAGGTCGATGCCGTCGACGAGCGGCGCCTCGAGGCGATTGTAGCCAAACGCGACGCCGCGGAGGGCAAGCCGGCCGGCGAGCTTGACCGGCCCACCGCCTGGTTCCGACCCGGCACCTCTCGCAGCGGGCGCCAGGGCAGGGTAGCGCATCACGTCGTCGAGCCGGTTCATGTCGCCGGCCACGGTCTGCAGCCTGCCGCCCAGACTCACCAGTTGGGCGACCGGCGCGACGAAGCTCGCCATCAGCACCTGGAACGCCACCAGACCGCCGACACTCAGCGCGCCGCTCATCACGCGCAAGCCACCGACG
>DATGHG010000393.1:0-3753 GCA_035308185.1 Thermoanaerobaculia bacterium
TCACCTGATCATTAATTGGGCCGCACCGCTGCGGAGAGCTGCAATCAGCATCCGATGCACAGAGGCCGAAGGATTCGGTAATCGCGCAGTTGTTGTTCACGCACTCGGAGGTTCCGCAGTCCTGTTCCCCAGAGCTCGGACTGCAGCTGTCCCCCACGGGCGCGACGCAAATGGCGTGGCCAGGAAGGCTGCACGGCAGCTGGCACTCGTCCGAGCATTCGTAGCCTGTGCCGACCCACCATTGTTGAGCGATTTTCGACGCACGAAACACCTAGCACCGTCCGCCTTGCCTTGAGAGGAAGCCTCTCTTCGTGAGCGCCGCCTCGATGGCGAGTCGCTCTGCCATGTCCGCGGGAAATCCGCGGCATCCGTTCTCCTGACGTATCTTCTCGGCGATGCGCTGCACGTCGCGGTACAGCTCGTCGCGGTCCACTGTCAGTCTGGGACGATTGTGCCAGATGTCATGGGCGGTGCGCCAGCCGAGGGCGCGGCGCGGCCACCGGGTGTCGATGGCGGCGATCTTCTCCCGGCATCGCGCGGCCATGACCGACGTCTCGACTGGGCCCATCGCATCGAGCACCGCTCGGTGCTCGCGGTTCTGCCTTTCGAGTTGCCCGTAGTACTGCGGGTAGTACGCTGGCCCGCACAGCCTCAGCACCTTGTGGGTGGCCAGCAGCGCCCGGACTTTCGGATGGTCGTGCTGCTTCGCACGGTCCATCCGGTACACCAGCGGCGCTCCGTGATCTTCGATGTCTTTCTTGAGCACCTCGTAGACGGCCTCGGCGTCGTAGCGCTCCTTCACGTCCACCGTCGTGCGCTTGGGCACTGCGGCGTCGGCGACCGGCATGAGGTAGCGCCGCCCTTCTGCGGCTTCGGCAAACACTGGGTCGAAGCCGCGGATGATGTCGGGAGCCGCCACGATTACCCGCCCTGCGGCTGCCTTTCGTTCCGCCTCAATCGTCGTGATCGTCTGCTGCTTCAGCTTTGCGGCCTCCCGGCGGGACAATCCAACCACGCTCTTGCTCAGCGCGGCCGCGCCAATCTGCCCGTCCAGCTCGCGCACCAGGTCGTCCGCCAGCTGGCGCTGCTCGGGCGAGGGCAGCGTCCGGGGGCCCGGTCCCGGACGCTGCTTCAATGGCTCGCTCGACTTCGCGCGCTGGTTCCAGCGCCGCAGCGTTGCGAGACTGGCGCCGATCAGTCGTGCGGCCAGCGCCCATGTCGCGCCCTGGGTCACCTGGCGACAGGCCTCCTCCCACGCTGCTCTCGCCACACCCCCGTCGGGCTCTTCGGGATCATTGCTCGGAGTCCTCGTCTTCGCCCCTCTCGCCCTGGGGGCCCGCGTGCCGATCTTGCCCCGCGCCCAGTCCCCAGCCAGGTTGAGCAGCCTCTCCACCGCCTCGCTGCGCATCTTCAGCTGCTCGTTTTCCTTCTGCAGGCGCGACAGCTCCGCTTGCAGCTCGACCTCCCGGACTGGCCGGGCGGGCCTGCCCGCTGCTTTTGGAGTCACCGACTCCAGCACCGCCTTCTCGGCACGGTGCACCAACGTCTGGAAGTGGTTGCGACTCATGCCGAGGCGCCTCGCTCCCTCGCTCACCGTGAGCTGCCCACTCATCACGTCTTGGATCGTCTGAAAGCGCTCCACCATCTGCGTAGGCACCACCGGCGCCGGTTCGTAGGTCGGGGGCTTCCTGCCTTTGGGGTCTGACGGGGTCATCGGTCTCCTCCGGACGCAGGATACCCGCCGGTGCCGACGCTCCGGTCAGCTTGCGCTCCCACTTGTCGGCCCGGCCCCGCCATCCCTCGTCGGGGTCGAAGGCCCGTTGGAGCCTGGCGGCGGTGTCGGGGTCGAGCTCGGCGATGCCGTCTTCCGCGCCGGCGGCCGACGGCTCCCGGGTTGCCTCCCACGGCCGAGCTTCATGGGCCCAGGCTTCACCACCCGGCGCGTGAGAAGAAGCAGCCGCTCCAAGCGCCGTTTCCCTTGCTCGAGCTTCTTCACCTTCTCCTCCAGGGCTTTGATCTTCCCAGCTTGCGCTCCGTCCTTGCTCGAAGCGCTCTCGACCACCGGGGCCAGCGCCGCCAACATCGCCGCCAGGGCCCGGGTCTCGAGCTGGTAGTACGCGCCCCGCGAGATCTTCATCTCCGCGACCGCCTCGCTCACCGACTTCTCGCCCGACAGCACGCTCAACAGCTGCAGGCAGCGGCGCTGCGCCATCTGGTCGACCTCGGTGCTCGTGAGCACCCATTGTGGCGTTGGCCGGGGCCTTGTCGGCCTCTTCGTAGGTGCGGAATCGGGTGGGCGGCGCTTGCTCGTCATCGGGTCTCTCCTTCTGCAAGTTGATGGTTTGTGGCTCCTCGTTGCCCAGGCGCACGCGCAGCCCCTGGCCCTCGGCGGCGATCGAGAGGTCCTGATCGCCCAGCCGGCCCACCAGGTAGAAGGGCTTCTGGGTGGGCTGCTGCTGGGCGCGCCGAAGCGCGTTGGCCTCGATGTTCTTCTCGATCGCCGCTCGCACCTGCGGCGCCGCGCGGAAGTAGCGGTCGGCGGGGACCAGCCCGTCCAGCGCTTGGTGAGGTCGCTGGAAGTTGTAGCCCTCCACGAAGAGGCCCAGCCGCCGCTGGCAGTCGGCGAAGTCCGAGAAGACCGTGCGGCTCAAGAATTCCTCCCACAGGGTCTTCCAGAAGCGCTCGATCTTGCCGAGCGTCTCGGGGTGCTGCGGCCGACTCTTGATGTGCCGGATGCCGTACTGCCGCAGCCGCTCCTCGAAGAGCGTCTCGCCGCGCCAGGCCGTGTACTGGCGGCCCTGGTCGGTCAACACCTCCTGCGGCGTCCCGTACGCAGCGATGCCCCGCTCCAATGCTTCGAGCACGAGCGACCCCTTCTGGTGGTGCGCCAGGACGAAGCTCACCAGGAAGCGCGAGTGGTCATCCATGAATGCCGTCAGGTACAGCCGCTCGTGCCGCCGCAAGAGGAAGGTGAAGATGTCCGACTGCCAGAGCTGGTTGGGCGCCGCGCGCTCGAAGCGCCGCGGAGGCCGTTCACCGCGCTCCACCGGACCCGGCGCCGGCGGCGCCACCATCCCTGCGGCCACCAGCACCCGCTGCACGGTGGTCGCCGACACCCCCAGCGCCTCGAGACGCTGGACCAGGTCCCGGATGCGCCGCGCGCCATACTCGGGATGCTCCTCCTTCAGGCCGGTCACTGCTGCCACCAGCGGGTCCGACTCGTCGCGGGGCTGCCGCCGTCTCCCCGTTCTCTTCGGAAGTAGCGCTTCCTCGCCGCCCAGCTGGTAGGCCACGAGCCAGTTGCGGATCGTCATCTCGGCGATGCCGAAGGTCTTCGACACCAGCGCGAGCGACGTGTGGTGCTCAATCAACTGGCGCACCACTTCGCGCCGTACGTCAAACGGGTAAACGCGTGACTCGGGGCGGCGGGGGTCCCTGCCCCCGCCGCTCTTTCTCCGCCCGCTCTTTCGCGCCATTGCGTCCTGCCTTTCTGGGCGACCTCAGCCGCGGAAAGGCGAGACGATGCTAGGATATTAAGTGTGTTTTCGACCGCTCATCAATTGGCGCGCGGCACACCGGACGCGCAGGTTGGCGGGCAGCTCCCGCCGGCCGAGGTCTGGCAGACGCCGTTGCTGCAACTTCCGCTACAGCAGTCGTCGTTCCCAGTGCAGCCGCCCGCGCCGTCCTTCGCACAGCAGATGCCGAGTTGACATTGGCCGCTGCAGCACTCGGAGTTGTCGGCACAGAGGTCGG
>DATGHG010000394.1:0-3422 GCA_035308185.1 Thermoanaerobaculia bacterium
CCTCGCCAGCCGCCGGTTCGCCGAGCGGTTCGCCAGCCGCCGCCACCGCCTGCCCGGCCTCGCCGGGCGCCGCGACCGCACCGGCCTCGCCGGGCGCCATTGCCGCCGGGGCAGCGAATGCCGCCGCCGTTGCCGGCGAGAGTCCGCCGGCAAGTCCCGCGCTCAGGCGCTCCGCCGCCGCGGGATCCGGGACCGCCCAATAGCGGCGATGGTCCCAGGCGTAGGTGGGCGCCGTCACCCGCCGCGGCTCGGTGCCCGCGTGCAGCGCCTCCCAATCGATCTCGACGCCCGCCTCCCAGAGCCGGCCGACCGCCCGCAGGAGGTGCAGGCGCCGCGGCGTGGTGTCGCGGGCGGCCGGCAGGGCCGACAGGATCGTGGCCCCCGCCGCTCCGGCGACCTCGCGAGCGATGCCGCTCAACGCCTGCGTCGGGCCGACCTCGAGCAGCACGTCGCCGGCGCCGGCGAGCTGGCGGAGCCCGTCGCCGAAGCGCACCGGCTCGCGCAGATGCCGCACCCAGTAGCCTGGATCGCGGGCCTCCTGGTCCGTCACCCAGCTGCCGGTGACGTTCGAAAGGTAGGGGATCCGCGGCGACGCCAGCACCGTTTCCGCCACCACCTCGGCGAACGGCGACAGCACCGGCTCCATGGCCGGCGAGTGGAAGGCGCGCGCGACGCGCAGGCGGCGCGTTTCGATGCCGCGCTCCCGCAGCCGGGCTTCCAGCCGGTCGAGCGCCGGCGGGCTGCCGGCCACGACGCACTGCTCGGGCGCATTGACGATGGCGATGGCGGCGCCCTCCGCCAGCAGCGGCGCCACCGCGGCCTCGCCGGCTGCCACGCCGAGCATGCCGCCGGGCGGCGTCAGGTCCATCAGCCGCGCCCGCTCGGCCACCAGCCGCAGCGCGTCGGGCAGCCCCAGCACGCCGGACAGGCACGCCGCCGTGTATTCGCCGAGGCTGTGCCCGAGCATGGCGGCGGGACGCAGCCCCCAGGCCATGAGCAGCCGCGCCAGGGCATACTCCACGACGAAGACCGCCGGCTGTCCGATCCAGCCTTCGTAGATCCGCTCCGCCGGTATCGCCGGTGGGCCGTCCTGCCGGCCGTCCACCAGCAGCTCGCGCAGGTCGAATCCGAGGATCGGTTCGAGGATCGCGCAGCAGGCGTCGAGCGCGGTGCGGAACACCGGCTCGGCGGCATGGAGCTCGGTGGCGCCGCCGGGCAGTTGGCAGCCGAGCCCGGGGAACAGGAAGCACAGCCGCGGCGGGCGATCGCCCACCGCGCTCGGCGAGCGGGCGCCGGCCGCGTCCGCCAGCTCGGCGATCGCTTGCGCGGCATCGACGCAGGCTGCCGACCAGCGGTGCGGCAGCGGTTGGCGGCCGACCTGGAGGGTGTAGGCGAGATCCCCCAGCGGCTGCCGTGGGTGCCGTTCGAGATGCCGGGCCAGGCGACGGGCGGCCGCCGCCAGGGCGCCGGGGGTGCGGGCGGAGAGCACCAGCAGAGAGGGCGCCCGCGCCGCCACCCGCTCGCCCGGCAGCGGCGCCTCTTCGATCACCATGTGGACGTTGGTGCCGCCGAGGCCGAACGACGAGACGCCGGCGCGGCGCGGCGCGGCGGGCGGACGCCAGTCGCGCAGCTCGGTGACGACGTGGAAGGGGCTGCCGGCGAAATCGATGTGAGGATTGGGACGGTGGTAGTGCAGGCTCGGCACCAGCTTGCCCTCGCGCACCATCAGCACGGCCTTGATCAGGCCCGCGATCCCTGCCGCGCTGTCGAGGTGCCCGAGATTGCTCTTCACCGAGCCGAGGGCGCAGAAGCCGCTGGCCGCGGTGGAGCGGCGGAAGGCCTGGGTCAGCGCCGCGACCTCGACCGGGTCGCCGAGAGCGGTGCCGGTGCCGTGCGCCTCGACATAGGTGATCCCGTCTGCCGGCACCGCCGCCAGCTCCAGCGCCCGCTCGATCACCTGCGCCTGGCCGTCGACGCTGGGCGCCGCATAGCCGAGCTTCGACGCGCCGTCGTTGTTCGCCGCGGAGCCGCGGATGACGGCGTGGACGAGATCACGGTCGCGCAGCGCATCGTCCAGCCGCTTGAGCACCACCATGCCGACGCCGCTGCCGCCGACGGTGCCGTCCGCGGCGGCGTCGAACGCCGCCGTGCGGCCGGCGCGCGAGCCGGTGCCGCCGGCGATCGCGAGGTAGCCGGTATGCTGGCGGACGTGGACCGAGGCGCCGCCGGCCAGCGCCATGTCGCACTCGCCGGCCAGCAGGCTCTGGCAGGCCAGATGGACCGCGACCAGGGAGGTCGAACAGGCGCACTGCACGTTGACGCACGGGCCGCGCAGGTCGAGCTTGTAGGCGATGCGGGTCGCCAGGTGATCCTTGTCGTTGCCCAGCGACACCGTGGTCTCGCCCAGCGCCTCGGCGTAGGCGGGGTTCGACCAGACGTTGAGCACGTACCAGTTCGAGCTGGCGCCGGCGAAGACCCCCACCGGCACGCTGCAGGACGCCGGCGGATAACCGGCGCCCTCCAGCGCTTCCCAGGCGCATTCGAGCAGCAGGCGCTGCTGCGGGTCCATCGCTTCGGCCTCGCGGCGGGTGACGCCGAAGAACTCCGCGTCGAACTGGTCGGCGTCCTCGAGCACGGCGCGCGCCGCCACGAATTGCGGGTGGGCGATCAACGCCTCCGGCACGCCGGCCGCTCGCAGCTCCTCCGGCGAGATGACCGACACGCAATCGACGCCCGCCATCAGGTTCTCCCAGAACTGGTCCAGGTCGCGGGCGCGCGGGAAACGGCCGGCCATGCCGACGATGGCGATCGCCGTCTCGTCGCCTGGCGGCGACGCCAATGCAGCCTGCATCTCGCCGGCGCCTCCGCTCATGGCTCGGAATCGCCCGGTTCGTCGGCCGGCGCTGCCGCGCCCGCCGCCGGCCGCACGGCCGGCACGCGCCGCCGCCGCCGGGCGGGGCCGCGCCCGGCGGGAGCCGGTACCCGGCGCGCGGGTTGCCGGTGCTCGATCAGTTCGGCAAGCGTCCGGATGGTCGGGAACCGCATCAGGTCGGTGACCGCCAGCTCGACCCCCAGCGCCGCCGCCAGCTCGCGTTGCAAGCGCAGCAGCAGCAGCGAGTTGCCGCCGACGTCGAAGAAGTTGTCGCGCATGCCGACGGCGGGTGTGCCGAGCACGCTGCGCCAGACCGCCGCGATCCGGGCCTCGACCTCGCCCGCGGCGGCGTCCGCGCCGTCGCGCGCCGGGGCGGCGAGATCGACCGGCGGCAGCAGCTTGCGATCCACCTTGCCGCTGGCGGTCCGTGGCAGGGAGGGCAACGCCACCACCGCCGCCGGCACCATGTACTCGGGCAGCAGCTGGCGGAGCGCGCGCAGCCAGGCGCGCGGCGAGGCCTCGTCGCCGCCGGGTTGGCCGGCGCCGCCGG
>DATGHG010000395.1:0-23208 GCA_035308185.1 Thermoanaerobaculia bacterium
CGATGGAGCGCGCCAACGCCGCCAGGGCGGCGGCCGGCGGCGGCGGTACGGTAGCTGCGCTCTGCGCGGCGCCCCACGGCGCGGCGGCGGAGCTGGTGGACCGGCTGCTCACGGCGGCCGAGCGCGCCGGCGCGCGGTTGCGGGTGGTGGACCTGTCGGCCGACTTCCGGTTTGCGGCGGCGGCCGACTACGAGCGCGTGTATGGCCACCCCCACGGTGCCCCGAGTCGTCTCGCCGGTTTCCGCTGCGCCTTGCCCGAGCACGCCGATTTTGCCTTCGCCGCGGTCCCGCCCGCCGATGCCGGCGAGGCGCGCTCCGGCGGCGGCGAGGCCCAGGCTGGCGGTGTGGCGCCGGAACACGTCGGCCACCCCGGATGCTTTCCCACTGCGGTGCTGCTGGCGGCGGTGCCGCTGGTGCGGCTGGGATGGGTGGAACCGGAGCTGCAGGTGGTGGCGGTCACCGGCTCGACCGGCGCCGGCCGCACGCCCACCGCCACCACCCACCATCCGGCGCGCCGCAGCAACCTCTTTGCCTACAACCCGCTCGCCCACCGGCACCAGCCGGAGATGCGGGCGCTGGCCGCCGCGGCGGCGGGGCAGCCGGTGGCGATCCACTTCGTGCCGCAGGCCGGACCGTTCGCGCGCGGCATCTACGCCACGATCCAGGCGCGGCTGCTGCGGCCGGCGCGGCCCGGACAGGAGGCGGAGCAGGCGGCGGCGGTGACCGCCGACCTCGCCCGCTTCTATGCCGCGGCGCCGTTCGTCGACGTCGTCGCCGAGCCGCCGCGGCTGCAGGACGTGGTGGGGACCAACCGCTGCCGCATCGGCGTCGCGGTCGCCGGCGACCGCCTGGTGGCCTTTGCGGCCATCGACAACCTGACCAAGGGCGCCGCCGGCGGCGGCATCCAGTGGCTGAATCGGCTGCTCGGCTTCCCGGAGACGGCCGGCCTCACCCAGCCCGGCCTCGGCTGGATCTGATGGGCCGCTCCAGATCGGCTCCAAAACGGCTCCAAAACGGCGCCAAGGATTCGCGATGGTGGTGAACGAGAGGAGACTCCTGCGATGGTGACGACGACGACCGCGGCCCCCGCGGCCGAGCCCGCGGCGGCGCGCGACGAAGCGCTTTCCATGCTGCCGGTCTATGCCCAGATGGCGATCGAGCCGGTGTCGGGGCGCGGCGTCATGCTGCGCACCCGCGACGGCCGCGAGCTGCTCGATTTCTACGGCGGCCACGCCGTCGCCCTGCTCGGCTACGCCCATCCGCGGCTGCTGGCGGTGCTCGCCCGCCAGGCGCAGGAGCTGTTCTTCCAGAGCAACGTCGTGCCGCTGGCGGTGCGGGCGCGCGCCGCCCGCCGCCTGGTGGACTTCGCCCCCGCCGGCCTGAGCCATGCCTTCCTGGTCAACAGCGGCGCCGAGGCGAACGAGAACGCCCTGCGCCTGGCCCTGCGCCACACCGGCCGCGCCCACGTCGTGGCGCTCACCGGGGCGTTCCACGGCCGCACCGCGGCGGCGGCGGCGGTCTCCCACGGCGCCGGCAACGCCGCCGTGGCCTGGTACGGCTTCCCGCGCGCGCCTTTCGACGTCACCTTCGCTCCCCGCGACGACGTCGCGGCGCTGGCGGCCGCGCTGGCCGCGGCGCCCACCGCGGCACTGATCCTCGAGCCGGTGCAGGGCATGGCGGGAGGGGTGGCGCTGGGCGGCGAGGTGCTGACGGCGGCGCGCGAGCTGACCCGCCAGGCCGGCGCGCTGCTGATCTTCGACGAGGTGCAGTGCGGCATGGGCCGCACCGGCCAGCCGTTCGCCGCCCAGACCTGGGGCGTCACCCCGGACATCCTGACCACCGCCAAGGGCCTGGCGGGCGGCTTCCCGGCCGGCGCCGTGCTGGTGAGCCCCGAGATCGCCGCCGGCGTGCGGCGCGGCGACCTCGGCAGCACCTTCGGCGGCGGGCCGATGGCCTGCGCCCTGATCGAGGAGGTGATCGCGACCATCGAGGACGAGGGGCTGCTGCCGCGGGTGAGGGCGCTGTCGCGGCGCATCCGCGAGATCTGCCGGGTGGGGCCGGTCGAGAGCATCCAGGGGGAGGGATACCTGCTCGGCCTGCGCACCACCCGGCCGGCGGTCGAGGTGCAGGCCGAGCTGCTGGCGCGCGGCATCCTGGCCGGCACCAGCGCCGATCCGCGGGTGGTGCGCCTGCTGCCGCCGTTGATTCTCGAAGAGCAGCACGTCGCCGCGCTGGCCGCGGCGCTGGCGGAGATCCGGCCGTGAACCGGCTGCTGTCGCTCGGCGAGCTGCCGCCGGCAGGCGTGGCGGAGCTGGTCGAGCTGGCACGCTGCCTGGAGCGCCGGCCGCGGCCGCAGGCGCTCGCCGGCAAGGTGCTCGGCCTGCTGTTCTTCAATCCGTCGCTGCGCACCCTGGCCTCCTTCCAGGCCGGCATGGCGCGGCTCGGCGGCAGCTCCTTCGTGATCTCGCCCGGGCAGGGCAGCTGGCTGCTCGAGACCCGCGCCGGAGCGGTGATGGACGGCGCCGCCGCCGAGCACGTGCGCGAGGCGATCCCGGTGCTCGCCGGCTATGCCGACGCCCTCGGCGTCCGGGCCTTCGCCGGCGGCCAGGACCTGGCGGCCGACCTCGCCGATGCCGCTTTCCTGGCCATGGCCGAGGTCTGCCCGGTGCCGCTGATCAATCTCGAGTCGGCGATCGACCACCCCTGTCAGGCGCTCGGCGACTGGAAGACGCTCGACGAGCTGGGAGTGCCGGCGTCCGGCGGCCGCTTCGTGCTGAGCTGGGCCTGGCACCCGAAGCCGTTGCCGCTGGCGGTGCCGGCGGCGGCGGTGCACATGGCCGCCCTGCGCGGTATGGAGGTGACGGTGCTGCGCCCGGAGGGCTTCGGCCTGCCCGAGGCGGTGATGGCGAGGGCGCGGCGGGCGGCCGCCGCCGCCGGCGGCGCGCTGCGCGAGACCGCCGACCGTCGCGAGGCGTTGGCTGGCGCGCACGTCCTCTATGCCAAGTCGTGGGGCTCGCCGGCGCACTATGGCGACGCCGCGGCCGAGGCGGCGGCGCGCGCCGGCCTGCGCGACTGGTGCGTGGACGAGAGCTGGTTCGCACCCGCTGCCGCGGACTGCCGCTTCATGCACTGCCTGCCGGTGCGGCGCAACGTCGTGGTCCGTGACGAGGTGCTCGACGGCCCGCGTAGCGTCGTGGTGCGCCAGGCGCACAACCGCATGTGGGCGCAGATGGCGGTGCTGCACCAGCTGCTGGCGAGCCGCGAGGAGGATCCGCAATGAAGGATGTCGGCCAGCAAAGCGCCGCGGTGGCCGCGCTCCGCCAGGCGGTGCCGTACATCCGCCTGTTCAAGGGCAAGACCTTCGTGGTCAAGGTCGGCGGCGCCGCGCTCGCGGCCGCGGCCGTCGCGGTGCTCGAGCAGGTCCACGTGCTGCACCAGGTCGGCATCCGCGTCGTCCTGGTGCACGGCGGCGGTCCGCAATCGACCGCGCTCTCCCGTGCCATGGGCGCCGAGCCGCGCTTCGTCGCCGGCCGGCGGATCACCGACGACGCGGCGCTCGAGGTCGCCACGCTGGTGCTCAACGGCGCCGTCAACACCCGGCTGCTGGCGGCCTGCCGCACCGTCGGCCTGCCCGCCGTCGGCATCTCGGGGGTGGCCGCGGGACTGTTGCAGGCGCGCCGCCGCGGGCCGGTGGCGGTGGCCGCCGCCGACGGCGGGATGGTCGACTTCGGCCACGTCGGCGACATCGAGACGGTCGATCCCGGAGTGCTCGAAACGCTGCTCGCCGCCGGCCTGGTGCCGGTGGTGAGCCCGCTGGCGGCCGACGCGCAGGGCGCCCTGCTCAACGTCAACGCCGACACCGCCGCCGCCGCCCTGGCGGTGGCGCTGCGGGCCGAGAAGCTGCTGCTGCTCACCGGCGCGCCGGGCATCCTGGAGCGCCCGGGCGACCCGAGCTCGCTGGTCTCGCTGGTCGATCTCGCGGGCCTCGCCCGGCTGCGCGAGCGCGGCTGTCTCGAGGACGGCATGCTGCCCAAGGCGAGCAGCGTCGAGGCCGCGCTGCGCGGCGGCGTGCGGCGGGTGCATATCGTCGGCGCCGCCGTGCCCGACGGCCTGCTCGCCGAGGTGTTCACCAACGAGGGGATGGGGACGCTGGTGGTGGCCGACGCGGTGACGCCGGTCGCGGCGGGGGAGAACCAGCCGTGATGCTGCCGGAGCGCGAGGTGCTGGCGCTGCACCAGGCCATCACCGCCATCCGGTCGGTGTCGGGCGAGGAGCGCGAGCTGGCCGACTTCCTGACCGGCTGGTGGCGGCGGCGGGGCCTCGCCCCGCAGCGGCTGGGCAACAGCCTGCTGCTGCTGTCGCCGGCGGCGGCCGGCGCTCAGGAGGCGCCACCGCCGCTGCTGCTGCTCGACACCCATCTCGACACCGTGCCGCCGGTGCCCGGTTGGCAGCGCGATCCCTGGGACTCGCGGCCGGCCGGCGGCAAGGTCCACGGGCTCGGCGCCAACGATGCCAAGGCGGCGGTGGCCGGCATGGTCGCCGCCTTTGCCGCCTTCGCCGACGTGGAGCTGCCGTTCACCCTGGCGCTCGCCCTGGTCGAGGGCGAGGAGACCCGCGGCACCGGCACCGCGGCGGTGCTCGACGAGCTGGCGCGGCAGGGGCGCCGGCCGGCGGCGGCGGTGATCGGCGAGCCCACCGGGCTCGACCTGGCGATCGCGCAGAAGGGCCTGCTGGTGCTCGAGCTGGTGGCGCGCGGCGACGCCTGCCACGCCGCTCACGCGCAGGCGCTCGGCGCCGGCAACGCCGCGCGCCGGCTGGCCCACGACCTGGTGGCGCTGGAGGCGGTGGACCTCGGCCCGCCCCACGAGCGGCTCGGGGCGATGACCGTCGAGCCCACCCAGCTGCGGGCCGGCACGGCGCGCAACGTGGTGCCGGGCGAGGCGGTCGCGGTGCTCGACGTGCGCACCACGCCGGCGCTGCCGCCGGACGAGGTGGTGCGGCGCATCCGGCAGGCGGTCCGCGGCGAGGTGCGGGTGCTCTCCGACCGGCTGTCGCCGCGCGAGACGGCGGCCGGCGCGGCGGTGGTCGAGGCGGCCCGGCGGGTGCGCCCCGAGGCCAGGCTGTACGGCTCGGCGACGCTCTCCGACATGGTGTTCATGGCCGGCATCCCGGCGGTCAAGTGCGGCCCGGGCAGCAGCGAGCGCTCGCACACCGCCGACGAGTTCGTGTGGGAGAGCGAGGTGGTCGCCGGGGCCCGCTTCTACACCCGCCTGGTCGGCAGCTTCGCCGAGGTGGCGGCGGCGGCGCGGTGAGGCGATGAGCCGGATGTGGGACAAGCCGGACGGCGCGCCGCTCGACGAGCGGGTGCTGCATTACACCGCCGGCGAGGACCATCGCCTCGACGAGCGGCTGGTGGCCTACGACGTGCGCGCCTCGATCGCCCATGCCGAGATGCTCGGCGAGCGCGGCCTGCTGGCGGCGGCCGACCTGGCGGCGATCCGCAGCGGGCTGGCGGCGCTCGGCGCCGCCCACGCCGCCGGCGAGTGGCGGATCGAGCTCGCCGACGAAGACGTCCATTCCGCCCTCGAGAGCCGCCTCGTCGCGGCGATCGGCGAGGCGGGGGCCCGCCTGCACCTCGGCCGCTCGCGCAACGACCAGGTGCTGGCGGCGCTGCGCCTCTACCTGCGTGACGAGGTGGCGGCCCTGGCGGCGGGCGCCGGCGCCGCCGCCGGCGCGCTCGACGAGCTGGCGGCCCGGGAAGCCTCGACGCCGCTGCCCGGCTACACCCACCACCAGCCGGCGATGCCCAGCTCGGTGCCGCTGTGGGCCGGCGGCTTCGCCGCCGAGCTGCGCGACGACGCGCTCGGCCTCGCCGCCTGCCTGCGGCGCATCGACAAGAACCCGCTCGGCTCGGCCGCCGGCTACGGCGTGCCGCTGCTGCCCATCGACCGCGAAGCCACCCGCCGGCGCCTCGGCTTCGCGGCGGTGCACGAGCCGGTGACCGCGGTGCAGCTGTCGCGCGGCAAGGCCGAGGCGCAGGTGCTCTTCGAGGCGGCGCTGACGGTGCAGGACCTCGGCCGGCTGGCGGCCGACCTGGTCCTGTTCAGCAGCCGCGAGTTCGGCTTCGTCAGCTTGCCGGCGGCGATGACCACCGGCTCCTCGATCATGCCGCAGAAGCGCAACCCCGACGTCTTCGAGCTGGTGCGCGGCCGCACCGCCACGGCCCACGCCTGCCTGCTCGAAGCGCTGGCGATCGCCGCCAAGCTGCCCTCCGGCTATCACCGCGATCTGCAGCTGCTCAAGGCGCCGCTGTTCCGCGGCGTGGACCTGGCGCGCGCCACCCTCGAGATCATGACCGCCGCCCTCGCCGGCGTGCGGTTCCGGGCCGACCGCATCCAGCTGCCGCCCGAGCTGGGCGCCACCGAGGAGGCCTACCGGTTGGTGCTTGAGCAGGGCCTCTCGTTCCGCGACGCCTACCGCCGGGTGGCGGCGCGCTATCCGGAGTGACGCGGCACGCCGGCACGCCGGCCCGCCGGCCCGCCGGCACGCCCGGAAGACGCCGCCCGCCGCCGACCCGAACCGCTCTGGTAGACTCCGCGACAAATGCCGGCCGCAGAGAAGACCCGCTACCAGCAGCTGATCGACGCCTGGCTGGCGGGAACCAGCGCGCCGCCGCCGGTCGCCAGCCTGATCGGGATCCGCCTCACCGGCTGGAGCGACGGGGTGGTGCGGATGGAGCTGGACGCGGAGCCCCGGCACCACAACCCGATGGGCGGCCTCCACGGCGGCATCCTCTGCGACCTGGCCGACCTGGCGATGGGGTGTGCCTTCGCCGGCCAGCTTGCCGACGACGAGAAGTTCGGCACCCTGCAACTCACCGCCAGCTTCCTGCGGCCGGTGCGCGCCGGCCGCCTGGTCGCCACCGCTCGCCTGCTGCACCGCACCCGCGGCGGCGCCGGCCATCTCGAGGCCGAGATCGCCGATGCCGAGGGCCGGGTGGTGGCGCGCTTCACCAGCACCTGCCTGGCGGTCCGGTAGACCGCGGAGCGCGATTGCGGATCCTGGTGGCGTTGGGCGGCAACGCCCTGCTGCGGCGGGGCGAGGCGCTGACCGCGGAGAACCAGCGGCGCAACGTGCGCGTCGCGGCGGAGGCGCTGGCGCCGCTGGGGCGCGAGCACGAGCTGATCATCTCCCATGGCAACGGCCCACAGGTGGGGCTGCTGGCGCTGCAGAGCGCATCCTACGACCGCGCGGGGACCTACCCGCTGGACGTGCTCGGGGCCCAGACCGACGGCATGATCGGCTACATGATCGAGCAGGAGCTGGGCAACCTCCTGCCCTTCGAGCAGCCGTTCGCGACCGTGCTGTCGATGGTCGAGGTGGACCCCGACGATCCGGCCTTCGCGCAACCCTCGAAGCCGATCGGCCCGCAGTACGGCGAGGAGGAGGCGCGGCGGCTGGCGCGCGAGAAGGGCTGGGCGATCGCGCCGGACGGCGACAAGTTCCGGCGCGTGGTGGCGTCGCCGCTGCCGCGGCGCATCTTCCAGATCCGCCCGGTCAAGTGGCTGCTCGAGCGCGGCTGCATCGTGATCTGCGCCGGCGGCGGCGGCATCCCGACGATGTATGGCCCGGACGGCAAGCTGCGCGGCGCCGAGGCGGTGGTCGACAAGGACCGCGCCAGCGCGCTGCTGGCGCGCGAGCTCGAGGTCGACTTCTTCATCATGGCGACGGACGCCGACGCGGTGTACCTCGACTGGGGCAGGCCCGGGCAGCGGGCGATCCGCCGGGCGGCGCCGGCGGCGCTCGCGGCGCGGTCCTTCGCCGCCGGCTCGATGGGGCCCAAGGTCGAGGCGGCGGTCGACTTCGCCAGCCGCACCGGCCGTACCGCCGCCATCGGCACCCTGAGCGCGCTGGTGGCGATCGTCGCCGGCGAGGCGGGGACCCTGATCAGCGCGGCGGCCGACGGGCTCGAGCTCTATCCCGCTTGAACGGCGTGCACGGCATGAACGGCGTGAACGGCGTGAACGGCATGAACGGCGAATCCGCCGGCTGGGCGGCGGTGCGTGGCGCGGTGGCCGCCGGCGGCCGGCGGCTCGAATACGAATGGCTCGGGCCGGCGCCGGCGGCGGCTCCGACGCTGGTCTTCCTGCACGACGGCCTGGGATGCGTCGACACCTGGCGGGACTTCCCGGCGGCGCTGGCGGCGGCGACCGGGTGCGGCGCGCTGGTCTACAGCCGGGCCGGCTACGGCGGTTCGGAGGCGCTGCCCGGCCCCTGGCCGGTGAGCTTCATGCACCAGGAGGCGCTGGTCGCCCTGCCCGAGGTGCTGGCGGCGCTCGGGGTGCGCGACGGCTTCCTGGTCGGCCACAGCGACGGCGGTTCGATCTCGCTCATCCACGCCGCGGAGGAGACCCAACAGGCATGGCTGCGCGGCCTGGTGCTCGAGGCGCCGCACGTGCTCGTCGAGCCGATCTGTCTCGAAAGCATCGCCAAGCTGCCGGCGCTCTACCAGCAGCCGGATCTCTGGCGCCGCATGGCGCGCCACCACGGCGCCAATGCCGAGAGCTGCTTCGCGAGCTGGGTCGACGTCTGGCTGCGGCCCGAGTTCCGGGAATGGAGTATCGTCGACCGGTTGCCGCGGGTGCGCTGTCCGGTGCTGGCCCTCCAGGGCGATCGGGACGTCTACGGCACCCTCGAGCAGCTGCGGCTGGTGGGGGCAGGGTGCGGCGGCGCGACCGCCACGCAGGTGGTCGCCGGCAGCGGCCACACCCCCCACCACCAGCGGCGCGAGGCGACGCTGGCGGCCATGACCGGCTTCCTGCGCCCGCTGCTGTGACCGCAATGGGATCGGAGCCAATCTCGCAGGCAGGCGCCGGGCAGGCAGGCGCCGGGGCGCCGGAGCCGGCGGCTCGGCATGACACCGCCGTGGTGGGCGGCGGACCGGCGGGGCTCACCGCCGGCCTGCACCTCGCCTGGCACGGCCGCAAGGTGGTGGTGATCGACCGCACCACCGGGCCGCTGTTCTTCACTCTCGAGCTGCTGCACAACGTGCCCGGGATGCCCGCCGCCTCCGGGGTCGAGATCCAGAAGCGGCTGCGCGCCCAGGCCAAGGAGATGGGCGCGGAGCTGGTGCGCGGCAACGTCACCGGCATCGAAGGCGCCGAGGGGGACTTCCGGCTGCGCGGCGCGGACGGCGAGGCGTGGCGGGCGCGCACGCTGCTGCTGGCCACCGGCGTGGCGCGCTTTCACCCGACCGTCGACGGCGATTTCACGCCCTGCCTTGCCTATGCCGGCAAGGGGACGATGTTCTACTGCCCCGACTGCGAGGCGCCGGAAGTGGCCGGCAAGGACACCCTGGTCATCGCCGCCGGCGCCGCGGCGGCCGGCGCCGGGCTGGCGCTCGGGCTCACCCGCTACACCCGGCGGCTGCGCCTGCTGCTGACCGGCGACCGCGAGCTCGGCGAGGAGCAGGCGCGCCGGCTGCGGGAGGCCGGGATCCCGGTGATCGCCGGCGACATCCATCGCCTGCTCGGCGACAAGCGCCAACTCCACGCTCTCGAGCTGGCCGGCGGCGAGGTGGTGGCGGCGGAGGCGTTCTTCGTCTCCAGCCCCTCGCACGGCCGCACCGACCTGGCGCGCCGGCTCGGCGTCGAGATGAGCGCCGCCGGCGACCACGCGGTGCCGCGATCGCAGCGCGGCGACACCGTCGTGCCCGGCGTCTGGATCGCCGGCGACCTGCGGCCGATCACCCAGCAGGTGGCGGTCGCCATGGGCACCGGCAGCCTCGCCGCGGTGATGATCGACCAGCACCTGCGGCGCCAGGATGCCGGCGGCTAGGCCGCCGGCGATGCCGGCGACATGCTCCTACGAGCCGCCCTTCACCTGCAATTGAATCGTGCCGATGCGCAGGCCGGATTGGCGGTTGAACAGGCCGCGAGCGGCCTGTAGCGTCGAGCTGGCGGTGCCGTTGGAGGCCTCGAAGACCACCTGCACCTGGGGCACCTCGGCGCTGGCGCCCTGCAAAGCCTTCAGCTCCTCGGTGACGTCGATGTGGCGGCTGACCTTGGGGGCGGCCATCGCCTTCTTGCCATGGTGCCCCATGTTGAAGAAGCTGATCGTCGCGACGTACTGGCGGCGCGGGTTCGCGCCGACGGTGCTCAGGTAGACGTCGAAGAGCACCCCCGGAGATTTCTCGACGGTGATGTCGTCGAGGACCAGCTCGGTCCGCGCCGGGCCGGCAGGCGCCAGCAGCGAGTGCTTGAGGATGTCGGCGGGCGGGCCGGATTTGGCGAGCGGCAGCGCCACGGCGGCGCTGGCGTCGCCGATCTGGAAGCTCTGGACCTTGCCGACGCTGGTGGCCGGCTGCGCCGCCAGGATGGATTCCGGCGTCGCGGTGAACCGCTTGGTCGGCTTGCGGCCGCAGTTGTCGACGTGGTCGTAGACGTAGTCGATCGGCAACTCCGAGAACTTCAGCTTGACCAGGGCGCCGTTCTCGTCGACGAAAGCGAACGTCTGGCCCTTGAGGCTGTCCGGCACCGCTCCGCCTTCCTTGAGCCAGCACTCGAAGATGCGATCGATGTTGGCGTGATGCAGCCAGAAGATGGCATCGGTCGCGGCCACCGGGACGTCTCCCATCAGCGGGTAGGGACAATCCGGTCCGACGGTGCAGTGGGTGGAGCCGTGGGGCTGCTGCTCGAGCTCCGACGAGAAGGAGCTGTAGGCGGTTTTCTTGAGCAGCTTGTCGACGTTGGTCTGGTTGGGGTTCAGCTGCACGGTTTGCGAGCGGCGTCGCGGATCGAACAGCGGGTTGTCGGCGCCGCCGCTCAGCTTGGCCTGGGCGAACTGGGCAGGCAGCTGGATCTGGGCCGGATCGGTGTAGTCCCAATAGGGAAGGCGCAGGGACTTGTCGTTCGCCGCGCCCTGCAACACGCGCTCGAAGTAGTAGAGGAACATGCGGTGCCAGGTCAGGAAGCTCGGGGTGCCGTGCTGGCACTGGTCCCAGACCTGCGCCGCCAGGCCGGGCGGCTGCGCCGGATAGACGAGATCGCGCAGCCCCTTGAAGAAGGGCTGCTTGGCGGGGGGCGAGTCGTTGATCGCGTCCTGGATCAGGCCGGCCTTGGCGTCGGGGCCGTAGAAGCCGTGCATCGCCGACCAGTACTCCCAACTGGTGCGGTAGTCGGCCGAGGCAGGGTTCGCCTTGCTGCGGTCCTTCATCACCTTGACTGCCTTGATCAAGGCGTTGAGCCGGTTGGGATCCTTGACGAAGTCCTGGAACTTCATCCGCACCGCCGGCGCCGGAAGCGTCAGCGGCTTGGCCGGAGTGTGCGTGGCCACCGGCCCGCCGCCCGCGGCGGTGTTTTGCGGGGTTGGCGGGGTTGGCGGCGCCGCGTTGGCCCGCGGGCCGGCGACGTACCCGGCAAGCGCGGCGACGAGGATGACGGCAGAGACGAGGACGACGGCTCGGGACAGGGGTCTCCCTCTCACGACACCTCCTCCTAGCGCAGGCTAGCGAAATCGATCGCTACTTACTTTAGCACGAGGCTGAGGGAGCCGACCCGCAGGCCGGCCTGGGGATTGAGCTGCGGACCGGCCTTGGCCGGCGTCGAGCCGGCGGTGCCGTCGGTCGCTGCGAACACCACCTGCACCTCGGAAAGCTCGTGGCTCGCGCCCGCGCCCGCGAGGGCCGCGAGCTGCTCGGTGACGTCGAAGCTGCGCGCGGGAAGTGAGCGCTGACCGGAGCGGTGGTCCACGCCGAAGAAGCTCAGCGTCCCCACGTACTGCCGGCGCGCCTTGGGTCCGGCGGTGCTCAGGGTGCTCAGGTAGACGTCGAACATCACTCGCGGCGGGGCGGCAACGGTGATGCCGTCGAGCACCAACTCGACCCTGCCCGGTCCAGCGGGCGCGGCCAGATCCTGGCGCAGCCGATCGGCTTGCGGCCCGGCGCTGGCGATCGGGAGTGGCACGCTGACCGTGGGCCGGTCGATGCGCACCCCGTCCGCGATCGCTGCGGGTGCTTCGGGCGTACCGGGTGTGCCGGGCTGGGCGGTGCCATCGTGCTGCGCGCCGTTCGCCATCTCACCCTCCGTGCAAGCCGCGGCGGCGGCGCCGTCGCAGCACGCCAGCAGCAGCAGGCCCACCAGCGCCAGCCGGGGCCAGGCGGTGCCGGCGATCGTCGAGAATGGAATTCGCAGTCGCATACCAGTTCCAACGACGATGCCGCCAGCCGCATTCCGTCGCTCCGCGCCTGCGCTCTCGCCTCAGCTCTCGCGGTAGTCGAGGAGGACGGCGCCGACCAGGATCAGGCAGATCGGCCAGATCCAGGAGATGGCGCGGCGGGGACCGTCGGGCAGGCGGAGCTCGAGCCAGCGCGACCAGCCCGCGGCGACGCCGAGGATGGCGATCGAGGAGTGGCTGAGCTCGACCAGCAGCTGGTCCTTGGGGTTGTTGAGGGAGTGGCTGTGGGTGAGCAGCAGGGCGCCGCCGAGGAAGCAGACGAAAGGAAAGACCAGGGCGGTGGCCGGCCACGTCGCGGCCCCGATCTGCACCCGGCGCTCGAACAGCGCGAAGGCGACGATCAGCAGCACCGCCAGCCGGTGCTGCAGCGCCTCGGCGACCAGGAAGCCGCGCCAGAAGGGGACCGGACCGAGCGGCCAGTATTCGACGTCGGCGAGCAGGAAGAGGAAGACGGCCAGGAGGAGGAACGCCAACGGCCAGTTGCGCGCCCAGCGCCAGCCGGCGCGGGCGGCGACCGCCAGCAGGCCGGCGATCAGCACCACCAGGCCGGAGACGTTGTGGTTGAACTCCGAGAGCGCCATCTCGCCCGGCGTCGGCGGTTCGACGAGTTGGCCGGGCACGTACGACATGTAGGTGGCGAGGGCCTGGGCGGCGGAGCGCCGCGGATCCGCGCCGGCGGTGACGGTGCGCAGCGAGGGGGGCAGCCTCTCGTCGGCCGCCGGCGGCACCAGGCGCGGTGGGCGCGGTGCCAGCCGGGCCTCGATCTCGGGGACCGACACCAGGTCGTGGGGAGAGAGGTCGGCGGCCGGCGGCTGCGAGGTGAGGGAAGCGGCGGCCAGGATGACGGTGAAGCCGATGCCGACCTCGGCTTCGGCGAAGCGGCGCAGACGGGCGAGGCCGGAGAGGTCGCCCGCCTCGGCGCGCCGGACCAGCCGCATGTTGAGCGTCCCGAGGCAGAGCAGCAGCGCCAGCAGCATGGCCTTGGTGCCGAGCATCGCGCCGTAAGCCGAGCCCAGGATGGCGGCGGGGCTGCCGACATAGATCGCCGCCAGGCCGATGCCGGCGGCGACGAGGACGGCAACGCTGGCCTGGGCGAGGCGCGAGAACCGTCCGGCGACGGCGCGCGCCGCGGCGGCGTCGGGTGCCCGCGCCAGGGCCAGCAGCAGATAGGGCAGGCCGCCGATCCAGCAAGCGGTGGCCGCCTGATGCAGGGCGGTGAGCGCCAGCGGCAGCGCCCGATCTTCGAGGCGCGCCGCGGCGTGGCTGGTGGCTACCGCGGCGCCCACCAGGCCGAGCGCCAGCGCCAGCGCTGCCGCCAGCTGGCGGGTCCGTCGGCGGCGGCCGCTCGCCGCCTCGCTGCCCGGCGCCGTCCAAACCAGCGCCGCGACGGCGAGCGCCAGCGCCGTGCCGACGACCCCGGCGACGAAGAAGTTGGCGCCGGCGACGCCGGCGAGGTCGAGGCCGGCGGTGCCCATCAGGATGGCCGCGTCCGCCGCCACGTAGGCCGCCTGTGCCACGGCGAGCCCGAGGGCGCTGGCCAGCAGCAGCCGGCGGCAGGCCCGCGCCGCCGCCGGGCCGGCTTCGCCGCGGGCCACGAAGAGGGCGAAGACCAGGCCGCCGGCGACCATCGACTGCAACGCGAGGGTCAGCCCGCGCAGGACCACCGACAGGAAGCCGAAGACGTCGAGCAGCTGGGTCATCGCATGGACCGGCGACGGTCCCCGGGGGGGGCCCCCGGGGGGAGGGAGCGCCGGCTCACTTCACCTGGAACGGCACCTCGCCGCGAGTGATGTGGCCGTCGGCGGCAAGCACCTGCCAGCGCAGGCGGTAGGCGCCAGGGGTGAGGCCGGTGAGCTTGCCGGTCAGGACCGCGGGCGCCGCCTGCTTGTCGAGGGTCAGCGTCAGCTCCTCGTGGTTGGGGCGCACCAGCGTGACGCGGGAGCGGGGACCGTCGATGCGGGCGTTGAAGCGCAGGCGCACCCCGAGGTCCGGGCCGCTCACCGTCGCGCCGGCCGCCGGGCTGGCCTCGACCAGGATGGCATGGGCGTAGGCAGGAGGCGAGGCGGCGATCAGCCACGCCAGCGCCAGGGCCGGAGCCAGCATCAAGGAGCCACGCCGCAGAAGCCGATGGATCGGTACAGGCATTGCGTCCCTCCGGACGACAATCCTACCGTGGTTCCGGCGCCGGCGCGGTGGCTGTCGGTTGCTCAGGCGCTCCAGATCCGGGTGAGCGCGCGCTGGAAGTTGCCGCCCAGGATGCCGGCGATGTCGTCGGCGCCGTAGCCGCGCCGCAGCAGACCCTCGGCGATCTCGAACACGCGGTACTCGTGGCGCATGCCGCGCACCCGGTAGGCGGCACGGACGCGGCGGGTGCGCGGATCGATGGCGTCGACGTCGGTATCGCTGCCGAGGCCCACGTGCTCGACGCCGACCAGGCGCGCCGCATGGTCGAAATGATCGAGGATGGCGTCGAGCGTCGCCGGGCGGCTGCCCGAGACCATCATCGGCAGCACGGAGATGCCGATCACGCCGCCCTTCTGGGCCATGGCTCGAATCACCGCGTCGGACTTGCAGCGCGGATGATGGACCAGGGCGCGGCAGTTCGAGTGGGTGATCAGCACCGGAGCGGCGGAGGCCTCCAGGGCGTCGAGGCAGGTGCGCTCGCCGCAGTGCGAGATGTCGATCGCCATGCCGGCGCGGTTCATCGCCGCGACGATGGTGGCGCCGAACTGCGACAGGCCGCCGGCGTCCGGGTCGGTGCAGCCGCTGCCGATGCGGTTGCGCTCGTTGTAGGTGAGCTGCGAGACGCGCTGGCCCAGGTCGTGGAACAGCTCGACGTCGGCCGCGGTGCGGAAATGGTTGGAGTTCTGGAAGCCGAGCAGCAGGCCGATGCGGTCGGCGGCCTTGACGCGCTCGAGGTCGGCGGCGCAGTCGATGCGCAGCAGGGTGTCGCAATGGCCGTCGATCAGCCGGTTCCAGCCGGCCATCCAGCGCCGCGCGGCGCCGTGGGCGTCGGCCTCGCTGGGATCGACCGCCGGGTGGAAGACGCCGATCCCGGAGGCGCGCAGGCGCGCCAGGTCGGCCTTGCCGAAGCTCTGCGGCTGGCTCTCCCAGCCGTAGAGGCGCGGCCAGTCGAGGGTCAGCAGGCTGAGCATGTCGATGACCGTCGTGCGATGGACGATCTCGGCGGCGCGGTCGGAGACCGCGATGCCTTCCGGGGTATCCGGGGTATCCGGGGTGCGCGGCAGCTGGAAACCGCGGAGCGGGCGTGGACTTTCGACGGGATCGGCGAGCAGCCGTCGCGGGCCGGGGGCGAGCAGCGGCGAGACGAGGGCCTGTGCACCGGCCAGCAGGCCAAACCTGAGTACTTCGCGACGATTCAACTTCGGTTACCTTGTTGGCGGCGGGGATTATAGGCCAGACGCGGCGGCGTGCCAAGCCCCCCGCCAAGCCCCCCACTCGGAACGGATCTTGCTCGGATCCGGAACGGATCTTGCTGGTAGTACGATCTTCCCGCGCGCGGCTGGGTGCCGGACCGCTCCGGTGCGGCGCTGCCGCCGCTCACCTGCAAGGAGGAGGGACGATGAAACTACGACGGTTGGCGGCCCCGCTCACGGCGGCCCTGCTGTTGGTGGCGTTCGGAGCGCCGGCGGCGAGCGCCGCGACGACGAAGTGCACCATGAAATTCAATCTCAAGGAGTGGTCGGCGTTCTACAAGCGGGCCGACGGCTTCGGGACCATCTCCTGCGACAACGGCCAGACGGCCGAGGTGCGGCTGGCGGCCAGGGGCGGCGGCCTGAGCGCCGGCAAGGGCGAGATCCGCGACGGCAAGGGCACGTTCTCCGACGTGGGGGACATCAAGGAGCTCTTCGGCACCTACGCCGCGGCGGAAGCCAGCGCCGGCGCGGTCAAGAGCGCCGCGGCCTCGGTGGTGACCAAGGGTGAGATCACCCTCGGGCTGGAGGGCAAGGGCACCGGCTGGGAGGTCGGCGTCTCCTTCGGCAAGTTCACCATCAGTCCCCGCTAAGGCGGCCATCGCGGCTGCCGGCCGCCGTCAGGCGGCGACGTGGAAGAACGCGTGCAGCAGCGCCAGGACCTCCTCGAGGTTCTGGCGCCGGTATTCTGCCCGGTAGCCTTCCGCGAGCATCAGGGTGGCGCGGCGCCGCTCCGGTTCCGGCAGGTCGGCGAAGCTGCGCCCGGACAGCAGGGCGGCCAGGGCCTGCTCGGCGGCGGCGCCCCGCCCCGACCACCACGCCTGCAGGCGGTCGCCGAGGTAGAAGGCATAGACCGGGATGCGCGCGCGGTCGCCCTGCCACAGGAAGCACTCCATCAGCTCGGGGTTGGCGTCGCGGGCGAAGACGCCCAGCTCCCAGCCGGGAAGCTCCGCGACCAGGCGCGCCCAGGTCGGCAGGGTCTGGTAGACGTCGGGGCACCAGTCCTCGGCGATCGCCAGCACGCGCAGCGCCGGCAGGCGGCGCAGCCAGGCCAGATCGGACTCCCGGTGGCTGGGCTGGCGGTAGACCTCGTCGAAGGTCTCGCGGTTGCGGCTGACCGTCGCCAGGTAGGCCGCATAGGTCAAGTGCCGCGACCAGACCTCCCTGGGCAGGGGGTTCATCGCCAGGCCAACGCTGCCGCCGCGCCACCGGCGGCGGCGCCTGGCCGCCACCAGCGCCTCGCCGGCGGCTCCCACCGCCAGGGCCGCTCCCATCGCCATGGCGGTGCCCGCCGCCGCTTGCGCTGCCAGGATCACGGGTGCCGCCTCGGCCAGGAGCCTCGCGACCGTCCGGTGCGCCGGACCGGCGGCCTGCGCATGGGGGATTTCATGCCCCTTCGTACGCAGGAGCGCCGGGGTCCGTCCAGCGGGCCGGCTGGTCGATCAGGTCCGCCGCGGCGGCCGCGCCCTCTCTACCAGCGGTAGGCCAGGCCGCCGCCGAACAGGAAGTCGTCGCGGAGCGGGGCGGTCCGGTGGAGCTGATCGGGGAAGCGGAAGCTGAGCTCGCTGCCGTAGCCGCTGATCGCCAGGCCGCTCGAGCCGAGCGGGAAGTCGAGGCCGAGCGTGGCGCCGAAGGCGAACTGGCTGCTGCTCGGGCGGAAGCTGCTGCTCATCTGCACCAGCCCCACGGTCGGCCCGATGTAGGCATCCATGTGCTGTAGGCGGAAGAAGTGGCCGTAGAGGCCGAGCGTGTACGGGCGCACCTGGATGTTGCCCTTGGTCTCGAACGACGGACCCACCGGCGTCTGCGTCACCTCGTCGGCCTCGATGTGGGTCTGCGAGGCGGCGAGGTCGAGGCCGACCCAGGGGGAGAACAGGTACTCGGCGTCCAAGCCGCCGCCGGGCCTGCCGCGGTAGCTGACGGTGGTGAAGGTGTCGACCCCGAGCGCCGTCTCCGAGTGCGAGAAGCTGTCGCCCAGGTAGTAGGCGCGCAGCACGAAGCGGGGTCCTTCCTCGGGCGCCCGGCCCGCTCCTTGCGCCTGCGCCGGCGCCGCCGCCAGTACGGTGCAGGCGCCAAGGGCCAGCGCGGTGCACAGCCACCCGGGGAGCTCGATTCTTGGCATCATCGCGCGTTCCTTTCACGAAATCGCCGCCAATTGCGGCGGCGAGGAGACTTTGTGGTCGGCGATTGCGCGCATTCTACACGGCGGCGTCCGGCGGCGGCTCGGTGCGCGCGAAGAAATCGCGGATGGCCGTCGCCGACTCCGTTTCCGTGTCGGCGCCGGTGAGGCTCACCGCGAGGCGCGGCGAGAGCCGGCGCCAGAGCTCGGGAAGCTGCTGGGTGCGCCGGGCGGGGGTCACCACCAGCAGCGCCTCTCCGGGCCAGGGAACCAGCCGGCATTCCAGGCTCAGGCGCAGGTAGGTCTGCTGGCGCGCCGACAGGCGCTGCTGCGCCGGCGTCGCCATGCGCTGCCAGCCGCGGGCCGCCGAGCGCGCGCGGCCGGCGGCGTAGCCGAGGGCGGCGGCGACGCGCCGGCGCGAGAGCTCCACGAGATGATGGCGCAGGCGGGCGAGGAGGTCGTCGCCCCAGGGCTCGCGCAGCCGGCGCAGGAGCCTTCGCCAGCGTCGCGCCCGCCCGGGGAACTGGGCGTCGTGCAGCACCAGCAGGACCTCGCCGTGCACGCTCAGCCGGCCGGCGAGGGCGAAGCCCAGCGGCCCGCCCGCGCAAGCCGCCACCAACCGCCAGGGGCCCTGGCGCTGGCGGGCCAGGACCGCCGCGGACCAGCAGTCCAGCAGCGCCTCCGAGGTCGGCGGCAGCTCCGTGGGCAGGCGGAGGACCAGGGACGGACCGGCGAGCCGCGCCAGGCGCGCCAGGCGGGCGAGCTGCAGGAGGTCGGGGCCTTCGCCGGCGCCGTGCGCGGGCACCCAGAACACCGGCCCGCCGCCGCCGGCCGCCGGCGAGGCGCGGTGCGCCGCCAGTTGCGTGAGCAGCTCGCGGCCGCCGCCCAGGCGCCGCGCGATGCCGCGGGGCGTCGGGTCTTCCAGGAACAGGGCCATGTCGGCGGCGCAGCCCGTCGCCTGCTCGACGCCGAGCAGCGCGTCGAGCGCGGTCAGCGAGGTGCCGCCCAGCGCGAAGAAGTCGTCCAGGGCGCCGACCGCCGGCAGGCCCAGGACCGCCGCCAGCGCCGCCGCGACCTGGGTTTCGCGAGCGACGGCGTGGTCGGTCACCGCCGGCGCCGCCGGCGCCGGCAGGCCGCCGGGCGAGTCGGGGAGGAGCGCGGAGGGGACCGCGGGGTCGCCGGGCGGATCGGGCAGGCGGTCGGAAGCAGCGGCCAGGCAGTTCTCTGGATTGGCTGGATTGGGCTGGCTGCTCGCAGGAGCGGCCGGGCGGCCGGGCGGATCGGGCAGGCGATCGCGCGCGATCTTGCCCGGCCCGGAGGTGGGCAGCTCCGACACCGTCAGGAAATGGGTGGGCACCGCCTCGGCAGGCAGCACGGCGGCGAGGCCCGCCCGTAGTGCCGCGGGTGCCGCGTCCGTCACCACCCAGGCCACCAGCTGGCGCTCCGGGCCATGCGCCGGCCTGGCGTCGACCGCCGCGTCGCGCACTCCCGGCAGGCCGCGCAGCGCCGCTTCCACCTCCGCCGCGTCGACCCGCAGGCCGCGGATCTTGAGCTGGCGGTCCCGCCGCCCGAGGTGGAGCAGCTCGCCGGTCGGCAGCCGCCGGACCAGGTCGCCGGTCCGGAACAGGCGCACGGTTCTGCGTGCGGCCGCCGATGGCGCGGCCGCGGCAAGGACCGTCGCCGGCACTGGCTGGAACGCCTGGGCGGTGAGGTCCGGGCGCCGCCAGTAGGCGACGGGCAGTGTCGTGGCGACGATGCCCAGCTCCCCCTCGCCCGCGTCGTCCGCGGCGGCGGCCGGCTCGCCGTCCTGGCCGAGCAGGACGGCGCCGATGCCAGCGGCTGGCCTGCCGACCGGCGCCACCGGCCCCGGACATGCGGTCTGATGATCCGCGAACCACTGGCAGACCACGTTCATCTCGGTCATGCCGAGGCCGACGTGAAATACGCCGCCCTCCCGGAATCGGCGCTTCCACAGCTCGAGGTCGGTGGCGAAGACCGGCTCGCCGCCGAGCTTGCAGAGGCGCAGCGCCGGCAGCTCGCCGCCGGCCGCCACCGCTCTCGCCAGCGAACGGAAGAGGCCGGGCACCGAGTGCCAGATGGTGATCCGCTCCGCCGCCGCCCAATCCCGCCAGGCGGCCGGCGACACCGCGCGCGGTGCGAAGGGGAGCACGGCGGCGCCGTGCAGCAGGGCGCCGTAGATGTCGGACACCGAGGCGCCATGGCTCGCCGAGGCCAGCAGGGTGATGCGGTCGCCGGGAACCACCCGCAGGCCGGCGCCGAGCCTGGCGACGTTGGCGAGCACGTTGCGATGGGTCTGCAGGATGCCCTTGGGTGTGCCGGTGGAGCCCGAGGTGAACAGGAGGTAGGCGAAGGCCGCCGCCGGCACCGGCGGCAGGCGCGGCGCCGGCCGCGAAGCCGCGCCGCCGGCCGCTGCCAGCTCGTCCAGCTCGACGACCGCGGCGCCCGGGACCAGCGTCCGCGCGGCGGCCAGCAGGCCGCGGTCGGCCACCACCAGGGACGGCGCGGCGAGGTCGGCCAGTCGCGCGGCGGCTGCCGGCTCGAAGCCGGCGTCCACCGGCGCATAGAAAAGGCCCGCCTTGAGCACTCCCAGCATCGCCGCCAGCAGCGGCGAATCGTTGGCCATCAGCAGCAGGACCGGGCGGCCGCCGTCCAGGGCGCGGTCGAGGAGCGCCGCGGCGATCCGGGCGGAGAGCGCGTCGAGCTCCGCATAGGTCCAGCTGGCGGCGCGGCCGCGCACCGCGAGGCGAGTGGGGAAGGCGCGGACGGCGGCGGCGAAGCGATCCGGGATCGAAGCCTCGGGATCGATCGGCGGCAGGGGCGTCGCGGTCATGGCGTCTCCGGCCCGTAGACCGCCTGGATGCGGGTGTAGAACTCGAGGTTCCCCGGCCCGTGCTCGGGCGGCCCCAGCCCGGACGCCTTGAAACCGCCGAACGGCGCCTCGACGGCGGCGTCCACCGTCGAGCGGTCGAGCTTGAGCACGCCCGCCCTGGCTGCCGCGAGGAACCGCGCCCGCCGCTCGCGGCCGGGCGAGAAGAGTGCCGCGATCAGGCCCTGGCGGACCCCGTCGAGCAGCGCCAGGGCGTGCTCGAAGTCAGCCGCCGGCTGCACCACCAGCACCGGGCCGAAGGTCTCCTCCTGGACGATCTCGGCCGCCGGTTCCGACGCCACCACGATCGCCGGCGCCAGCCAGGCGCCGCGCGCCAGCGGCGGCCCGAGCGGCGTGGCGGCGATGCGGCAGGCGGGCGCCGCGCGCGCCACCAGCGCCGCGACCCGCGCCGCCGCCGTCGAGGAGACCAGCGGCCCGAGGTCCGTCGCCGGGTCGAGCGGATCGCCGAAGCGGAGGCGTCCGGTGGCGGCGGCGAGCTCCTGGACGAAAGTTTCCAGCGCGGACGCCTCGATCACCACGCGGCGGTTGGCGGTGCAGCGCTGACCGGCGAAGGAGAAGGCGCCGCGGGCGACCGCCTCGGCCGCCGCCGCGAGGTCGGCGTCGCCCCAGACGATGGCGCCGTTGTTGCCGCCCAGCTCGGCCTGTAGCGGGATGCGGCGCCGGGCGCAGATCTCCTGCGCCGCGGTGCCGGCGGCGGACGAGCCCGAGAGGGACGCCGCGTCGACGTCGGGGTCGTCGAGCAGCCGCCGGGCCGCCTCGTCGCCGCCGAGCGCCAGCCCCAGCGCTCCCGCCGGCACCCCCGCCGCATGCAGCAGGTCGGCCACCATGCGCGCGGTGCCGGGAGCCAGCGGCGATGGTTTCCAGATCACGCAGTTGCCGTACACCAGCGCCGGTCCGAGCTTGCCCAGCGGGATGCCCACCGGGTTGTTCCAAGGCGTCACCAGCGCCACCACGCCGTGCGGGATGCGGCGCGAGCGCGCTCCCGGGCCGTGCGCCAGGTCGGCGGGTGCCGGCGCCCCGGCGGCGGCCCGCAACAGGGCGACCGACCGGTCCACCTCGGCCGCGGCGTCGCGCAGCGGCTTGGCGACTTCGCGCGCGATCTGCGTCGCGAAGGCGGCGGCGCGGGCCGCGAGCAGGTCGGCCGCGACCGTCACCAGCGCGGCGCGCTCCGCTTGCGGCCTGGCCGCCCAGGCCGGGGCGGCGGCGCGCGCGGCGGCGCAGAGCCGGCGGATCTCGCCGGCGCCGTCGGCCGCGGGCGGCCAGGGAGCAGCCGAGACGGGCGTCTGTCCGAGATCGAGCGGGAGCCGCTCGGCTGCCGGTGCTCCGGCGCCCGCCGTGACCGGCACCTCCGGCAGGGCAGGCGGCCCCAGCGCCGCCGCGGTGGCTGCCGCAGACGCGCCGGCGGTGCGGGTACCATGCGGCGAGGTTCCAGGGGTGTTTCCCCGCGGGGCGCCTGTGGCCTCGGCGCCGGCGGCGAGCCTGTCGAGCAGCTCTGTCGCCGGGGCGAACCGGATGCCGCGGGTTGCCAGCCACCGCCGTACCGCCGCGGCATGCAACGGCTCGTCGCTGCCCACGACGTCCTCGGCGATCGTCACTTCGAGACCCAGCCGCCAGGCGGCGATGGCGGTCTCGCGCACGCAGGCATGGAGATGCAGGCCGGCCATGACGATGGTGGACACACCGAGCGCGCGCAGGCTCGGTTCCAGGTGCGGATCGTCGAAGCCGCTGTAGAAGGTCTTCTCGGCGGTGATCTCGCCGCTCCGCGGCGCCAGCGCCGGCGGCGGCTCGGCGCCCGCCGTCCCGCGCACGCAGCGCAGCTGGCCTGCCACTCGCCAGTGCGGCAGGGCGCCGGCGCCGTCGGGTGGCACGCGGGTATGGACGTGGGCGACGACGCCACCGATCGCGCGCCAGGCCGCCAGCAAGCGGGAGGCACGCTCGATCAGCTCGCCGGCAGCGGGTTCGAGGCCCGGCGCGGCCAGGAAATCATGCTGCAGGTCGATGAGGACGAGGCCCCGCGTCATGGCCGATCCTCTTGCCGGTCAACCGTCCGTGCCAGCGGCAGCCAGCTCCGCGATCACCCGGTTGGTGATCTCGCGCGTGCCGGCGACCGGGGCGCCGTTGCCCGCCGCCGCCAGGTCGGCGGTTCGGAGGCCGCTTGCCAGGACCGCCTCGAGGGCGTCGTCCAGGCGGTCGGCAGCGGCGGTCAGGCCGAGGCCCTCCCGCAGCAGCATCGCCAGCGCGGCGAGATGCCCGAGCGGATTGGCCTGGTCGCGGCCGGCGAGGTCGCCGGCGGCGCCGTGGTTGGTCTGGAAGACGCCGGATCCCGCCGGCGTGAAGTTGCCCGAGAACGACAGGCCGCGCGATCCCAGCAGCACCGCCCCGACGTCGGCAAGCACGTCGCCCTCGAGGTTGGGGCAGACCAGGACGTCGAACGAGCGCGGTTCCTGCACCAGGCGATAGGCGGCGAAGTCGACGTTGACGAGCTCCACGGCGACGCCGCGCCGGCCTGCGAC
>DATGHG010000396.1:0-9343 GCA_035308185.1 Thermoanaerobaculia bacterium
GGGCGGGCGAGCCAGGGATGGCTGGGGCGGTGGGTGGGGAGGGCGCGGGCGCGGCGCCGGGCAGGGAGGGCACGGGCGCGGACGGGAGTTGGGGCGGAGAGGGCGGGATGGCGGCGGCCGGCGACGACGGCGACCGCGAGGAGCGCCTGCTGCGCGAGGCGGCGGAGATCGAGGAGCGGGAGGAAGGCGTCGGGCGCGCGGGCGGGGAGGTCGAAGAGAGCGAATACCGTGAGGAGCGTGAGGAGCGTGAGGAGACGGCGTCCGCCGTCGAGGAGGAGACGGTGGTGGCCGGCGAGGAGGAACGATGACGGGATCCGGGCGCGGCGCCGGCCGGCCGGTGGCAGCGCGGGCGGGACGGCGATGAGCGAGGAGCGGCTGCAGAAGATCCTGGCGCGGGCGGGGATCGCTTCGCGGCGCAAGGCCGAGGAGCTGATCCGCGAGGGGCGGGTGACGGTCAACGGCCAGCCGGCGGCGATCGGCGACAAGGCGGATCTCGAGCGCGACTCGGTGCGGCTCGACGAGCAGCGCATCCAGGTGCCGGCCATGCACCGCTACCTGCTGCTCAACAAGCCGCGCGGGGTGATGTCGACGGTGTCCGACCCGGCGGGGCGCCCGACGGTGATCGACCTGGTGCCGCCGGTGATGCGGCGGGCGCTGGCGCCGGTGGGGCGGCTCGACTTCCAGACCGAGGGGCTGCTGCTGCTCACCGACGACGGCGAGTTGGCGCAGCACGTCGCCCACCCCAGCTTCGGGTGCTGGAAGACCTACGAGGTGAAGGTGCGGGGCCGGCCGGAGCAGGAGCAGATCGAGCGCCTGCGTGCCGGCATCGTGCTGGAAGGGCGGCGCACGGCGCCCTGCCGCATCGCCGCGCTGCGCCGCTCGTCCAAGACCACGGCGTCGGCGGAGCGCCGGGCGCGCCGCGCCGCGGTCGCCGGTGGACTCCCCGGCGCCAGAGGTGCCGGAGGTCCCGGGCGCCCGGGAGGAGCCGGCGGCAACCGCGGCCGCGCGGTGGCGGGCGACGGCGACAACGCCTCGTGGTGGTCGGTCCAGCTGGGGGAGGGGCGCACGCGCCAGATCCGCGAGATGTTCCAGCGCATCGGCCATCCGGTGCAGAAGCTGCGCCGTGTCGCCATCGGGCCGGTTTCCGACCCTGACCTGCCGCTGGGGGCGTTGCGCGAGCTGAGCGAGCGCGAGGTGGCGGCGTTGCGCAAGGCCGGTCCGCCAGGCCCCTCGCGGCCGGCGGCGGCGGCAACGGCGGGGGAAGGGAAGGGAGAGAAGGCAGGCGGGGGGCGCCGTGCCAAAGCATCTCCGAGGAGCCGCCAGCCCGGGCAACCGGCCAGCCGCGGCACGAGGAAGCCAGCCGGCGCGCGCAACACCGGCGCCGGCAAGGCCGCGGCGCCACGCCCGCGGCGTGCCGCAGGCGCGCGTGCCGGCTCTGCCGGCCAGCGGCGGCCTCCCACCGCTCGCCCAAAGTCTCCCAGCCCACGGCGCGCTGCCGGCGGTCGCGCCGGACTCCCCAATCCGCGAAGTGCCGCCGGCGGCCGCGCGGGGTCTCCCGGCCCGCGGCGGCCAGCCGCCGACCCTGCCGCGTCTGCTGGTGGTCCCCGGCGGCCAGCCGCGGGCCGTGCTGGGGCCGGTGGTCCGCGGCGGCCAGCAGCGGGCCGAGCGGCTCCCGGCGGTCCGCGTCGTCCTGCCGCCGGCCGCGCCGCGCCAGGTGGTCCACGTCGTTCTGCCGGCGGCCGCGCCGCGCCCGGTGGTCCGCGGCGTCCGACCGGGGGGCGGCGTCCCTCTCCCGGCGGGCGGCATGGTGGCTCCGGCGGGTCGGCCGGCGGTTCCGGGCATCGGCGCGGCCGCCGGTAAGGGGACCTGCCCCCTTGTCGGCGGCGGTGAAGCAGACCAGCGCTACAGTACAGCCTAGGCCCCTAGCCGTCCGGATTCAGCTCCGGACCGCCGTCCGGGGGCCAATCGCCCCGGCCCTGCCCTTCGGCGCGGAGGGCAACAGGATTACCTGGTGGCGGATGAGTCAGTGATCCAGGCGTCGCGGAGGTTCAGGGCGGCTCCTCGCGAAAGGCCCTCTGGATCAGGGCGCGAGCGTGCACCAGGACTGCGGGATCCGCCTCTACGGTTGCCAGGCGACGGCGCAAAGTTTCGGCGTCCGCCAGGTGATGCCTGGCCGCATCGGCCAGGAACGCGATGTCCTTCTCGCGTCCGGCGATCGCCTTGGCGGCGAGCAGATCGTGGATCTCGAGGCACAATCCTTTCGCTCCCCGGGTGTTGGCGTTTTGGATGACGACCAGGCGTTCCTTCCACCCTTGCGGCAGGTGGGCGGTGGTTGCCGAAACACCGTGGGCGTAGTACCCGAACGTGTCGTGAAAAGGGGAGAGCTCGCCGATGCTGCCGTCGATGACCTCGGCACGTTCGGGATGGTGGAGCGGGAAGAGGTCCGCCTCGGTCGAGATCCGCATCGAGACCGGAGCGTCGGGGAACTGGCCGAGGATCGCCTGGCTGCCGATGACCACGATCTCGTCGTCGTCGGCGATGTCCGCTGCCGCTCTGACCAGATGCTCCAGCTGCTCGCGAGTCACGGCGGAGGCGCCAGACGCTCCCGGGTCGCGCGCCAGATCCGCCAGCGCTCCCGCGGATCCAGGGCTCCGGCGAAGGGGCTCGATTGGCGCAGCTCGTCGGCGAGCTCGCTCCGCTCCACCAGGAAGGCCTCGATCGCAGGCAGATCTGCCGCCAGCAGCGCCGCCCATCTGGCTGCCGCGTGCGGCGCCGCGGCGCCGGAGAGCTGCCAATCCTGGACCCGCCGCCGCGCGCGTTCGAGGATCTCCGGCTCGTCGCGCAGCCGCTGGGCGATCGCGCGATGGTAGGCGACGCTCCTTTCCTCGGCCAGCCGATGGCGGTCCATGAGGCGCAAAGGTAGCACAGGGCATTTCCGGCTCGCGGGAATGAGCCCCTCATCCGCCCGCGGGGCCGGGATATGGCCGTAGGGCGCTATGGGCGGGATTTTTGCATACCTTCGGGCCGGAAATGAGGTCCCAGGAGACTTGCGTCGTTCGCTGGTGGGGGGTGCATCTGCACCATCCACAGCCTCCGCGGGACCGAGAGGCTATTGGATGGAGCGCAGACAGGCGGCAGGTGCGGCAGGACCGGTGGTGGCGAGAAGATCTTGCCACGGCCGGCGCCCGGGCCTCCCATTTTTACTCGCTGGTTCGACTGGCTCGAAAGGAAGCGGAAGATGAGTGAATTGGTGACGACTCCCGCGGCGGGCCGCAACGGCCCGGTGGTGCGCAAGCAGGCGCTGAACCGTCTCTCCCGGGGGCCCCGCTCCGAACCCGCGGCCGGCATCGACCGGCGCCGCCTGCTCACCGCGCTCACCCAGTTCAAGCGCGGGGACTTCAACGCCCGCCTGCCCGAGGACTGGACCGGCATCGACGGCAAGATCGCCGACACCTTCAACGACGTCATCGAGCTCAACCAGCGGATGGCCAGCGAGCTCGAACGGCTCAGCCGGGTGGTCGGCACCGAGGGCAAGATCTCGCAGCGCGCCTCCCTCGGCGACGTGCGCGGCGCCTGGTCGGCGTCGGTCGAATCGGTCAACAACCTGATCGGCGACCTCGTGCACCCCACCCGCGAGACGGCGCGCGTCATCGGCGCCGTGGCCAAGGGCGACCTGTCGCAGAACATGGCGCTCGAGACCGCCGACGGCCGGCCGCTCGAAGGGCAGTTCCTGCGCACCGCCAAGACCGTCAACACGATGGTGGATCAGCTCGCCTCCTTCGCCTCGGAGGTGACGCGCGTCGCCCGCGAGGTGGGCACCGAGGGCAAGCTCGGCGGCCAGGCGAAGGTCAAGGGGGTGGCCGGCACCTGGAAGGACTTGACCGACTCGGTGAACCTGATGGCCGGCAACCTGACCGGCCAGGTGCGCAACATCGCCGCGGTGACCACCGCGGTGGCCAACGGCGACCTGACCAAGAAGATCACCGTCGACGTGCGCGGCGAGATCCTGGAGCTCAAGGACACCATCAACACCATGGTGGACCAGCTGCGGTCGTTCGCCTCGGAGGTGACGCGCGTCGCGCGCGAGGTGGGCACCGAGGGCAAGCTGGGCGGCCAGGCCGAGGTCAAGGGCGTCGCCGGCACCTGGAAGGACCTGACCGACTCGGTGAACCTGATGGCCGACAACCTGACCGATCAGGTGCGCAACATCGCCAACGTCACCAAGGCGGTGGCCGCCGGCGACCTGACCAAGAAGATCACCGTCGACGTGCGCGGCGAGATCCTGGAGCTCAAGGACACCATCAACACGATGGTGGACCAGCTGCGGTCGTTCGCCTCGGAGGTGACGCGCGTCGCGCGCGAGGTGGGCACCGAGGGCAAGCTGGGGGGCCAGGCCGAGGTCAAGGGTGTCGCCGGCACCTGGAAGGATCTCACCGACAACGTCAACTTCATGGCCAGCAACCTGACCGGCCAGGTGCGCAACATCGCCGACGTCACCAAGGCGGTGGCCAACGGCGACCTGTCGAAGAAGATCACGGTCACGGTCAGGGGCGAGATCCTGGAGCTCAAGGACACCGTCAACACCATGGTGGACCAGCTGTCGTCGTTCGCCGCCGAGGTGACGCGCGTGGCGCGCGAGGTGGGCACCGAGGGCAAGCTGGGCGGCCAGGCCGAGGTCAAGGACGTCGCCGGCACCTGGAAGGATCTGACCGATTCGGTGAACCTGATGGCCGGCAACCTGACCGCCCAGGTGCGCAACATCGCCGCCGTCACCACCGCCGTCGCCAACGGCGACCTGGCGAAGAAGATCACCGTCGACGTGCGCGGCGAGATCCTGGAGCTCAAGGACACCATCAACACGATGGTGGACCAGCTGCGGTCCTTCGCCTCGGAGGTGACGCGCGTCGCCCGCGAGGTGGGCACCGAGGGCCGGCTGGGCGGCCAGGCGCGCGTCGAGGGCGTCTCCGGGACCTGGCGCGACCTCACCGACTCGGTCAACTCGATGGCCGGCAACCTGACCGCGCAGGTGCGCAACATCGCCGACGTCACCACCGCCGTCGCCAACGGCGACCTGGCGAAGAAGATCACGGTGGACGTGCGCGGCGAGATCCTGGAGCTCAAGGACACCATCAACACCATGGTGGACCAGCTGTCGTCGTTCGCCTCGGAGGTGACGCGCGTGGCGCGCGAGGTGGGCACCGAGGGCAAGCTGGGCGGCCAGGCGAGCGTGCCCGGCGTCTCCGGCACCTGGAAGGACCTGACCGACAACGTCAACTCGATGGCCGGCAACCTGACCAGCCAGGTGCGCGGCATCGCCAAGGTGGTCACCGCGGTCGCCAACGGCGACCTGGGGCAGACCCTGACGCTCGACGCCAAGGGCGAGATCGCCGCCCTCGCCGACACCATCAACGGCATGATCGCCACCCTCGCCACCTTCGCCGACCAGGTGACCACGGTGGCGCGCGAGGTCGGCGTGCAGGGCAAGCTGGGCGGCCAGGCGAGCGTGCCGGGCGCCGCCGGCACCTGGAAGGACCTGACCGACAACGTCAACCAGCTGGCGGCGAACCTGACCACCCAGGTGCGCGCCATCGCCGAGGTGGCGACCGCGGTGACCAAGGGCGACCTGACCCGCTCGATCAAGGTCGAGGCGCAGGGCGAGGTCGCGGCGCTCAAGGACACCATCAACGAGATGATCCGCAACCTGCGCGACACGACGCTCAAGAACAGCGAGCAGGACTGGCTGAAGACCAACCTCGCCAAGTTCAGCCGCATGTTGCAGGGGCAGCGCGACCTGCTCACCGTCGGCCGCCTGATCCTCTCCGAGCTGGCGCCGGTGGTGTCGGCGCAGCAGGCGGTCTTCTACACCCTTGCCGGCGCCGGCGAGGCGCAACGGCTACAGTTGCTGGCCAGCTTCGCCACCACGCCGCGCAAGGCCGAGTTCGACCTCGGCGAGGGGTTGATCGGGCAGTGCGCGATCGAGAACAAGAAGATGTTGCTGCGCAACGTCCCCGCCGACTACGTCGAGATCTCCTCCGGCCTCGGCGCGGCGGCGCCGCTCAACCTGATCGTGCTGCCGGTGGTCTTCGAGCGGCAGGTGATGGCGGTGCTCGAGCTGGCCTCCTTCGACAGCTTCAGCCCCACCCACCAGGCATTCCTCGACGACCTGATGGAATCGATCGGCATCGTGCTCAACACCATCCAGGCCAACACCCGCACCGAGGATCTGCTGCGCCAGTCGCAGTCGCTGGCCAAGGAGCTGCAGAGCCAGCAGGAGGTGCTGCAACAGACCAACCAGGAGCTCGAGGAGAAGGCCGGCCTGCTGGTCGAGCAAAACGCCGAGGTGGAGCGCAAGAACCAGGAGGTGGAGCAGGCCCGCCAGGCGCTCGAGGAGAAGGCCAAGCAGCTGGCCCTGACCTCGAAGTACAAGTCCGAGTTCCTGGCCAACATGTCGCACGAGCTGCGCACGCCGCTCAACAGCCTGCTGATCCTTTCCGACCAGCTGTCGCGCAATCAGGAAGGCAACCTCTCGTCGAAGGAGACTGAGTTCGCCAAGACCATCCATTCGGCGGGCAACGAGCTGCTGCGGCTGATCAACGACATCCTGGATCTGTCGAAGATCGAGTCCGGCACGGTGGTGATGGAGGTCGGCGAGGTGCGCTTCAAGGAGCTCGCCGACTACGTCGAACGCACCTTCCGCCACGTCGCGGCCGCCAAGGGCCTCGAGTTCGCCATCGAGCTCGACGGCCATCTGCCGCGCGCCCTGGCCACCGATGCCAAGCGCCTCCAGCAGGTGATCAAGAACATGCTCTCGAACGCCTTCAAGTTCACCGAGGACGGCCGCGTGGTGCTGTCGATCGAGCGCGCCGCCGACGGCTGGAGCCCCGACAACGAGCTGCTCAATCGCGCCCGGTCAGTGGTGTCGATCTCGGTCGCCGACAGCGGCATCGGCATCCCGTTCGACAAGCAGCAGATCATCTTCGAAGCGTTCCAGCAGGCCGACGGCAGCACCAGCCGCAAGTACGGCGGCACCGGCCTGGGGCTGACGATCAGCCGCGAGATCTCCCACCTGCTGGGCGGCGAGATCCGCCTGCAGAGCGCCCCGGGGGCGGGCAGCAAGTTCACTCTCTACCTGCCGCAGACCTGGGCGGCGCCCAAGGCCGCCGGCAGCACGACCGCCTCGCCCGCCCAGGCGCAGGCGCAGGCCCAGGCACAGGCGCATGCGGCGACCCAGGCCGCCGCGGACGCCGCCGAGCTGCGGGCCGAGGTCTGGGCGCGCCAGGCGCACGACGCGGAGCGCGAGCGCGAGCGGCTGGCGCAGGTGCTCGAGCGCGAGGCGCCGCCCGCGGCCGAGCTGGCCGCCGGCGGCGCCCTGCAGTCGGCGGTGCTGGGGCTGGCCGACGACCGCGAGGACGTGCAGCCCGGCGACCGGACCGTGCTGATCGTCGACAACGACGAGAACTTCGGCCGCTTCCTGCTCGACATGGCGCGCGAGCAGGGATTCAAGGGCATCCTCGCCACCCGTGGCGCCGACGCGGTGGCGCTGGCCCGCGAGCGGCGGCCGGACGCCATCACCCTCGACATCTCGCTGCCCGACATCAGCGGCTGGCGGGTGCTCGAACGGCTGCGCTGCGATACCGCGACGCGGCACATCCCGGTCTACGTCATCACCACCGAGGAGGACAGCGGCAAGGGCCAGCGGCTGGGGGCGGTCGGGCTGCTCAACAAGCCGGTCAAGACCCGCGAGGTGCTCGAATCGGTCTTCTCGGCGATCCATGGCGCCGTCGAGCAGCCGGCGCGGGACCTGCTGGTGGTGGGCGGCCGCGGCGCCCTGCTGCCGCCGGTGATCGATCTGGTGAGCTTCGACGCGGCGCGGGTGCACGTCGCCGAGCCCGGCGAGGCGGCGCTGCTGCGGCTCGACGAGCGCCCCTATGCCGGCGTGGTGATGGTGCCCGACGGCGGCGAGCCGCGCGAGGCGGCGGAGCTCGAGGAGCTGGTCCGGCAGTGCGCCGAGCGCTCCCTGCCGGCGCTGCTCTACACGCCGCGCGCGGTGGCGAAGCGGATCGAGCGGCTGCTCAAGAAGCTTGGCCACCTGCCGGTGCTGCGCCAGGTGCAATCGCCGGCGCGGTTGGTGGATCAGGCCGCGCTGCTGCTGCACCTGCCGGTGAGCGAGCTCGGCGCGGCGCGGCGGCGGATGATCGAGGACCTCTACGAGACGCCCGGGATCCTCGCCGATCGGCGGGTGCTGATCGTCGACGACGACATCCGCAACATCTTCGCGCTCACCAGCGTGCTGGAGCGTTACGACATGGAGGTGCTGGCCGCCGAGACCGGGCGGGACGCCATCGCGACGCTCGAGAAGACGCCGGGCATCGACATCGTGCTGATGGACATCATGATGCCCGACATGGATGGCTACGAGACGATCCGCGTCATCCGCCGCTCGCCGCGCTTCCGGGACCTGCCGATCGTGGCGGTCACCGCCAAGGCGATGAAAGGAGACCGCGAGAAGACGCTGGAGGCCGGCGCCTGGGACTACATGGCCAAGCCGGTGGATACCGAGAACATGCTGGCTTTGCTGCGCGGCTGGCTGTACCGTTAGGGGGCGAAACGGGAGCGACAGCGAGATTCCTGGGAGCGCGATGGGCGATGCGGTCATAGCGGGCGGCGACCGGGTCAACATCCTGGTCGTCGACGACAGCGCCGACAACCGGCTGTCGCTCGAGACCATCCTGTCCGAGCCCGGGCAGGCCGTGGTCACCGCGGCGTCCGGCCGCGACGCCCTGCGCCGGCTGCTCGAACAGGAGTTCGCGGTGATCCTGCTCGACGTCAAGATGCCGGTGATGGACGGCTTCGAGACCGCGGCGCTGGTGCGGCAGCGCAAGAGCTCCGAGCGGACGCCGATCATCTTCATCACCGCCTTCAGCGACGAGACCCACGTCTCGCGCGGCTACTCGCTGGGGGCGGTGGACTACATCGTCTCGCCGGTGGTGCCGGAGGTGCTGCGCTCCAAGGTGGCGGTGTTCGTCGACCTGTTCCGCAAGACCGAGCAGATCCGGCGTCAGGCCGAGTCGCTGCGGCGCCGCGCCGACCAGCTCTACCACCTCACCGAAGCCTCGCTGGCCATCAACTCCGCCGACACGCTCGACGAGATCCTCGAGATCGTCACCGAGACGGCGCGCGACCTGCTGGCGCCGCTGTGCGCCATGACCATGACCAACCTCGAGCAGGCGCAGCGCGCGGCGCGGCCCGCCACCGCCGGTCAGGAGGGCGCGGCGGGGGTGGTGGCGCCGCCGGGTCCGTTGGTGCCGCTGCCGCCGCCGGCGCTGCCGGCCCCGCTGGCCCC
>DATGHG010000397.1:0-5082 GCA_035308185.1 Thermoanaerobaculia bacterium
CCGCCATGCCGGTGCCGCCGGCCGCCGCCACCGCCGGCGGCGCCGCCGCGGCGGCTTCCGGCGCGGCATCGAGAGAGAGCACCGGCAGCCCCATCGCCGGCAGCGAGGCGCGCAGCGCCTCCTCGGTGACCAGCACCTGCGTGCCGCTGTCCCGCACCAGCCACGCCAGCCGCTCCTGCGGCAGCCCGGGATCGAGCGGCACGTACGCGCCCGACGCCTCGAGGATCGCCAGCGTGCCGATCACCCGCTCGAGCGAGCGGCCGGCGCAGAGCCCCACCCGCACCTCCGGCGACACCCCCAGCTGCCGCAGCCGCTCCGCCCAGGTCCCGGCGCGGCGGCCGAGCTCGCCGTAGCTGAGCGCGCGCCCACTCGCCACCACCGCCACCCGGTCCGGGGTCGCCGCCGCCTGGCGCGCGAACCGCGCGTGCAACGTCGCCTGGCGCGGGTAGGGCGCCGGCCCGCCGCTCCACTCCCCGAGCAGCTGCTGGCGCTCTGCCGCGCTCGTCAGCACCAGATCGCCCAGCCGCCGGTCGGGATCCTCGACCATCTGCTCGAGAGCCAGCATCAGGTGGCCGGCCATGCGCCCGATCGTCGCCGCGTCGAAGAGGTCGACGCAGTACTCGAGAGTGCCGGTGAAGGCCGCCTCTCGCTGCATGATGGTCAGCCCGAGATCGAAATGCACCTTGCTGCCGGCGATCGCCACGGGCTCGAGCCGGAGATTGCCCGAGAGGGGCCGCGCAAGCGGCTCCGCGCGCACCCCGAAGTCGATCGACGCCTGGAACACCGGTGAGTGCTGGCGGCTCGGCGCCACCTTGAGCGCCTCGACCAGGCGCTCGAAAGGCAGCTCCTGGTGCAGGTCGGCTTCCAGCCAGACCTCGCGCACGCGGGCCAGCGCTGCCGCGACCGTGAGCTCGACCGGCAGGGCGGCGCGCAGCACCAGGGTGTTGATGAAGAAGCCGATCAGCCCTTCGGTCTCCACGTGCCGCCGCCCCGCGATCGGCATGCCGCAGCAGAGGTCGGTGCGGCCGGTGTACCGCTGCAGCAGGATGTAGTAGCCGAGGAGCACGGCGATGAATGGGGTCGCGGCATGGCGGCGGCCGAGCCGCCGCAGCCCGCCGGCCACCTCGCCCTGGATGCGGAGGGGATGGTCGACGCCGCGATAGCTCTGCACCGCAGGCCGCTGCCGGTCGAGCGGCAGCTCGAGCAGCGGCGGCAGGCCGGCGAGCCTGGCTGTCCAGAAGGCGAGCTCGGCGTCGAGCACCGCGCCCTGGATCCAGCGCCGCTGCCAGGCGGCGAAGTCGGCGTATTGCAGCGGCAGGTCCGGCAGCCGGGGGTCGAGGCCGCGCGAGAAGTCTTCGTAGAGAGCCTGCAGCTCGCGGATCAGGATCGCCATCGACCAGCGGTCGGTGGCAACGTGGTGAAGGGTCATCATCAGCACGTGCTCGCCGGGCGCCAGGCGCACGGCGAGGTGGCGCAGCGGCAGGTCGCGGGAGAGGTCGTAAGGCCGCTCGGCCTGCGCCGCCGCGATGAGCTGGACCGCCGCCTGCCGGGCGGCCGGAGCGATGGCCCCCAGCTCGACGAGCGGCAGCGGCAGCGGACCGGCGGCCTTGACCACCTGCTCGGGCTCGCCGCCGGCGCACCGGAAGACGGTGCGCAGCACCTCGTGGCGGCGGACGATCGCGGCGATCGTCGCGCGCAGCGCCGCGAGGTCGAGATCGCCGCGGATGCGCAGCGGATAGAACAGGTTGTAGGCAGTGCTCTGCGGCTCGAGCTGGCCGATGAACCAAAGCCGCTGCTGGGCGAACGACAGCGGCAGCGGCTGGTCCCGCGCGACCGGCACGAGCGGTGGCATCGGCGGCAGGCGCTGGCCACGGAGCAGCTCTTCCACCGTGCCCGCGAGATCGCGCAGCGCCGGCGCGTTGAGGAAGCGCCGCAGCGCCAGCTCCACGTCGAAGACCTTGCGCACCCTCGCCACCACCTGGGTGGCGAGCAGCGAGTGGCCGCCGAGCGCGAAGAAATCGCTGTCGCGGCCCACCTGGTCGATGCCCAGCACCTCGCGCCAGATCTCGGCCAGCACCTGCTCGACCGTGGTCTCGGGAGGGGCCGCGGCCGGCTCACCGCCGCCGCGCTCCGCCGCCGGCTCGGGCAGCGCCCGGCGATCGAGCTTCCCCGCCGCGGTCAAGGGCAGCTCGTCCAGCAGCACGAACTGCGCGGGCACCATCTGCTGCGGCAGCTTGGCGCGCGCGAAGCGCTCCAGCTCGGCGATGAGCGCCGCGGGCTCCTGCCAGGTCCAAGGCGCCGGCGGCGCCGCCGGCACGGGGCTCCCGGCCGCCGTGCGCCGGGCCGCCGCGGGGCGGGTGGCGTAGAGTGTGTGGAGCCGCGTGCCGGCCGCCGACTCCGGCTGCTCGGCGGCGACCGTGAAGCCGTGCGCGAGCAGCAGGTCGCTGGCCTGCCGCAGCGCGCCATCGCGATCGTGGACCTCCACGACCACCTGCCGGATCCTCGGCCAGTCGGCGAGCTCGATCCCGGCCAGCACCTCGAGCTCGCTCTTCTGGACGTCGATCTTCAGCAGGTCCACCCGTTCCACCCCGCTCTCGGCGAGCACCGAGGACAGGGTGCGCAGGGGCACCAGCACCTGCTGGCTCGCCAGCCGCTCGTCCAGGAGGTCCTCGAGCAGGCCGCTCTCCACCGCCGCGCCCGCGGGATCGCCGGCGACGAAGGAGCGCACGACCTCGCGTTCCTCGGCGAGGTCCGGGTAGAGGCTCGAGACGAGGGAGAGGCCGGGGTAGAAGGTGAACGGCTCGCGGCCCTTGCGGTTCGACAGGGCGCAGTCGTAGAGCCGGCCGCGCCAGCCATAGAGCGCGGCGTTGAGCCGCAGCGCCTGGAAGGCGGCCGCTGCCGGCTCGAAGGCGTGGATCTCGAGGTCGGGGGCCACGGCGGTCGCGAGGAAGAGCGAGAACAGGCCGATGTTGGCGCCGACGTCGAAGATGCAGTCGCCGGCCGCGATCGCGATGCCGTGGCGCAGGTACTCTCGCCGCTCGAAGATCTCCTGGTAAAGGTACCGCGTCTCGCGCGGATTGAGGTGCACCACGCGCAGGCCGTTCGGCAGCCGGCAGGTGGCCCGCTCCTCGACCAGACCCTGGCGCGCGAGCTGCACCCAGCGGTGGACGGGCAGCGCCCGCTCACGGTGCGGCACGACATAGGCGACCAGCGCCAGGTCGCCCGATGCGGCCGGACGCGCGACGACCGCCGCCTGTTCCACCGCCGGGCTCGCCATCAGCGCCGACTCGATCTCGGCCGGCTCGACACGAAAGCCCCGGATCTTCACCTGCTGGTCGATGCGTCCCAGGAACTCGACGACGCCGTCCAGGCGGCGCCGGGCGAGGTCGCCGGTGCGGTACAGGCGCGCGCCGGGCTCGCCGCCCAGCGGCCGCGGGACGAAGCGCTCGGCGGTCAGCTCGGGCCGGGAGAAGTAGCCCCGGGCCAGACCGTCGCCGGCCACGCAGAGCTCGGCGGCGACGCCGATCGGCGCCAGCTCGAGGGCCTGGTCGAGCAGCAGGATCGAGGTGTTGGCGAGGGCGTGGCCCAGAGGCACGACGGGCGTCGGCTCCGGCGGCAGGTCGAGGATCTCGTAGGTGGCGCACCCCACGGTCGCTTCGGTGGGCCCGTAATGGTTCAGCCATCGGCAGGAGGGCCGCTCGCGCCACACCCGCCCGACGAGGTCCCAGCGGCAGCCCTCGCCGCCGGTCAGCAGCCAGCGCCGCGGCAGCGCCTGCCGCGGCTCGGCGGCGGTCAGCAGCGCGGCAAGATGGGAAGGGACGATCTTCAGGCAGTCGATGGGATGCTGCCGCACGTAGGCGGCGAACAGCGCGGGATCGGCGGCCCGCTCCTCGGTGATGAGGTGCAGCCTGCCGCCGGCCGCGAGCGCCGGGAAGATCGCGGTGTTCCCGAGGTCTGTCGCCAGCGTGGACACGCTGGCGAAAGACCAGCCCGGCGCGGGCGCCAACCGCGCGGCGATCGCCGTCACGTAGGCGGCAAGCTGACGGTGCTCGACCGCCACCGCCTTCGGCTGCCCGGTCGAGCCAGAGGTGAAGAGCAGATAGCAGAGATTGCCGCCGACCGCCGCCGGCTCCGGGTTGCCGTCGGGTTGGCCGGCGATCGCCGCGGCCTCGGCTGCGTCGTCGAGGACGACCCTGGGGGGACCCGAGGGCGGCAGGGCGCCGCAGCCGGCCCGGCGCGCCAGGACCAGCGCCGCGGCCCCGGCCGCGAGCAGCCAGGCGATGCGGTCGGCCGGCAGCTCGGTCTCGATCGGCAGGTAGGCGCCCCCCGCCTTGTGGATGGCGAGCAGCGCCACCAGCAGCTCGAGCGAGCGCGGCAGGTGGATGGCCACCACCGTCTCGGGCCCGACGCCGAGCGCGATCAGGCGATGGGCCAGGCGGTTGGCGCGGGCGTTGAGCTCGCCGTAGCTCAGGTCCTCGCCCTCGCAGCTCACCGCCACCGCCGCCGGAGTGGCCGCCGCCCACGCCTCGCAATGGCGATAGACCCGCTCCTCCGCAACCGCCGCCCGCTCGCCGGCGAAGGCGTTGAGCAAGAGGTGCCGCTCCTCCGGACCGACCAGGGCGATCTCGCCGATCGGCCGCGCCGGCGCTGCGAGCGCCTGGCGCAACAGGGTGGAGAGCTGCTCCGCCAGCAAGCAGGCGGCGCCAGCGGCGAGCTGCGAGGTGTCGTAGCTCCATTCCAGCAGCAGCTCCGGGTCGCGCCGCAGCAGCGTCAGCCGCACCTGGTAGCGGTCGATCTCCGCCACCACGCCGACCAGCCGGGCTTGCAGGCCGTTGGCGCGCCAGTGGCCGTGCTCCTCGATCGCCGCGAAGGCGAAGGGGAAGAAGGTCGTGGTCTCGGCGCCGAACCTCGCGAGCGCCTGCCAGTCGAAGAACTCCTGCCAGCCGTAGAGCTCGCCGTGCTCCTGGGACAGGGCGCGGATGACGCTCTCGAACGAGGCGTCCGGGGCCAGCGGCAGATGGACCGGCAGGTGGCGCGAGAAGATGCCGACGGCGCCGTCGATCTCCTTGTACTTGCGGCCGT